>NZ_CP101497.1:1990258-2321968 GCF_024362325.1 Microcella humidisoli | reverse complement strand
GCGTGGGGCCGGCTGGCGCACAGTCAGGCGGAAGGTCCTCTCAATCACTGGGCAGCCTGGGTCGGGTTCTCCGGACTCACCTTCCTGCTCGCATGGTTCTCGGCGATGCTCGTCGCCGTCGTCATCGAACGTCGGGTCGGGATGCTGCGCCGCGGCATCCTCGTCGCCGGAGCATTCACCGCCCTGCTCGTCTGGCCGGCCGTGCCGATCGCCACGACGGGCACCATCTCGGTCGCCGCCGTGCAGGGCGACTCCGACTCGGGGCTCTTCGCCGAGTACGAGCAGGGGCAGATTCTGCAGGACCACTACGACGCGACGCGCACGCTCTTCGATCAGGGCCTCGACCTCGACGTCGTCGTGTGGCCCGAGAACGCGAGCGACCTCGACCCCCTGCGCAGCGAGTACGCCGCTTCGGTGCTCGACCTCGTGAGCGACCGGCTCGAGGCGCCCGTGGTCGTCGGCACGATCACCGTGGAGGGCGACGAGACGTTCAACTCCGTGCTGCTCTGGCGCGCGGGGGAGGGCTCGGTCGACCAGTACGACAAAGTGCATCCGGTGCCCTTCGCCGAGTATCTGCCCGCGCGCGACTTCTTCTACCCGCTCGCCCCGAGCCTGTTCGATCTCGTGCCGCGCGACTACTCGTTCGGCCAGCGCGACACCGTGGTCGATCTCGACGGCGTCATCGCGGGCATCTCGATCTGCTACGACATCGTCGATGACGACCTGTTGGCCCGGCAGATCGACGAGGGCGCCCAGGTGCTGCTCGCGCCCACGAACAACGCCGACTTCGGGGTGAGCGACCAGAGCGTGCAGCAGCTCGCGATCGCCCGCCTGCGCGCGATCGAGTCGGGCCGGGCGCTCGTCAACGCCTCGACGGTCGGCGCGAGCGCGATCGTGCTGCCCGACGGCTCGACGCTCGATAGCCTCCCGCTCTTCGAGCCCGGCACCATGGTGCAGCAGGTGCCCCTGAGCGACACCGTCACGCCCGCGCACGCGCTCGGCCGCACCCTCGAGTGGGGCGTGATCCTGTTCGGCCTGCTGACGATCACGCTCGCCGGGCTGCTGATCGGCCGAGGCGGGCGAGCTCGCGCGCGGGTGCACGAGGAGCCGGACGGGCCCCGATGATGCGCACGCTCGTGGTCGTGCCCACGTACAACGAGGCCGAGAGCATCCGGTCGATCATCGCCCGAATCCGCGCAGCCGTCCCCAGCGCCGATGTGCTCATCGTCGACGACGGGTCGCCCGACGGGACGGGCGGCATCGCCGACGCGCTCGCCTCAGCCGATACCCACGTCTCGGTGCTGCACCGTGCGCGCAAGGAGGGCCTCGGCGCAGCCTACCTGCAGGGTTTCGCGCGGGCGATCGACCAGGGCTACGCCGCGGTCGTCGAGATCGACGCCGACGGTTCGCACGATCCCGCCGAGCTGCCGGCCATGCTCACGCTGCTCGAGAGCGGCCCGGCCGACCTCGTGATCGGCTCGCGATGGGTCGACGGGGGCTCGGTAGTCAACTGGCCCGGGCCACGACGCGCGATCTCGCGGTCGGGCAACCGCTATGCGCGGTGGATGCTGCGCTCCCGCATCCACGACCTGACAGCCGGTTACCGCGCCTACCGCACGAGTGCGCTGCGCGGGCTCGACCGCGCGGTGGTCTCCTCGCAGGGCTACTGCTTCCAGGTGGAGCTCGCCTGGCGGGTCGAGGCCGCAGGCGGTGTGGTGCTCGAGCATCCGATCGCGTTCGTGGAGCGCGAGACGGGACGCTCGAAGATGCACGCGGGGATCGTCACCGAGGCGCTCGCGCGCGTGACGTGGTGGGGCGTGTCGGCCCGACTCGGGCGCGGGCCGGTCCGCTCGACCGCGCGCTAGGCGCCGATGCGCTCGCCCCCGCCGCGGCGGGCGCGCAGCAGCTCGAGGCGCTCCTGCAGCAGTTCTTCGAGCTCGTCGCGCGTGCGGCGCTCGAGCAGCATGTCCCAGTGCGTGCGAGGGGCTTTCGTCTCGCCGACCTCGATGTCGATGGGGGTGCCGTCGGGCGCGAGCAGCACTCCTTCGTGGCCGCTCTTGGGCGACTCCCACGTGTCGGGCAGTTCGGCGTCGGCGGCGAAGATGACATCGAACGTCTCGCCACCGGCCGTGCGGTACTGAGCGCGCTGGCGGTCGGCGAATTCGACGCCTTCTTCGCTCTGCATGCTCTGCGAGCCGAGTCTCATGCCCCGCAGCGTGCGCTCCGCCATGCCCGTTCCTCTCAAGTGACCGACATCGCCCGCCCCGGAAGGGCGCGAGCAAGTTCATGTATAGGTATAGACCCGTTCACTGGGACGGACCGTGCGACGAGGACGCTTCCCAGGGCATTGACAGCGTCACTCCAGCGTCGCGACGACCTCGAGCGCGCGGTCGGCGCGGTCGGTGACGATGCCGTCGACGCCGAGGGCGAGCAGGCGCGTCATCTCGGCTGACTCATTGATCGTCCACACGTGCACCTCGACCCCCGCAGCGTGGAAGGCCCGGATGCGCGCGGGGGAGACCGTGTCGAGCCCGAGCGCGCGCACGGGGATCTGCACCGCGTGCAGCCCGCGCAGCGCCGCCCGCACGAGCGGCCCGCCGCGCACCACGGAGGACAGCAGTGCCGCGGCGAACCGCGGGCCCGAGGCACTTGTCGCCACCTGGGGCAGCAGGGCGAGCGCGGCCCGACGACGGCGTTCGCTGAACGACGTCAGCAGCACGCGGTGCTCAGCGCGCGCGGAGCGGATGGCGTCCACGGTCGGCTGCACGGCCTGCGCGCTCTTGAGGTCGATGTTGAAGCGCGCCTCCGGAAACGCATCGAGGGCTTCGGCGAGCGTCGGCAGGTGCTGGCCCTCGCCCAGATCGAGGGCGGCGAGCTCGGCGACCATGAGCGCGTCGACGCGGTCGGGGCGTCCGGCGACACGCGTCAGGTCGGTGTCATGGGCGATCACCGCGATGCCGTCGGCGCTCGCGTGCACATCGGTCTCGATGTGCGTCACCCCGAGCGCCAGAGCGTGCGCGAACGCGAGCAAGGAGTTCTCCGGTGCCTCGAGCGCGAGCCCGCGATGCGCGAGCACGCGCGGCACCGCCGGCTCGAAGTAGGCGAGCCCGGCGGTGCTCATCGCTGTCGGCATCAGGCCTTGGGTGCGCGGGGCGGCGCCGAGTCGGCCCCTCCGGCGAAGAAGCCCTGGCCGATGCCCCTGAGCGCCTCGGTGAGTTCGCTCGGCACGATCCACAGCTTGTTCGCGTCGCCCTCGGCGAGCTTCGGCAGCGTCTGCAGGTACTGGTAGGCCAGCAGCTTCGCATCGGGGTTGCCCTGGTGGATGGCCTCGAACACCGTGAGGATCGCCTTCGCCTCGGCCTCGGCCTTGAGGATCTGCGCCTGCGCCTCACCCTCGGCCTTGAGGATCGCCGACTGACGAGCACCCTCTGCTTCGAGAATCTGCGACTGCTTCGAGCCCTCAGACGTCAGGATGACGGCGCGGCGGTCGCGCTCGGCGCGCATCTGCTTCTCCATCGAGTCCTGGATGCTGAGGGGCGGGTCGATCGCCTTGAGCTCGACGCGGTTGACGCGCAGGCCCCACTTGCCGGTCGCCTCGTCGAGCACCACGCGCAGCTGGCCATTGATGTTGTCGCGGCTCGTCAGCGCCTCCTCGAGGTTGAGACCACCGACCACGTTTCGCAGCGTCGTGACGGTCAACTGCTCGACACCGGCGAGGTAGTTCGCGATCTCGTAGGTCGCCGCGCGCGCATCCGTCACCTGGAAGTAGATGACGGTGTCGATCGACACCACGAGGTTGTCCTCGGTGATGACCGGTTGCGGCGGGAACGAGACGACCTGCTCGCGCATGTCGACGAGGGGCCGCATGCGGTCGATGAAGGGCACGAGGATGTTGAGCCCCGGCTGGAGGGTCTTGCGGTATCGGCCGAGCCGCTCCACGACACCGGCGTAGGCCTGCGGCACGATGCGGATCGAGCGGATGAGCACGACGACGACGAAGATCGCGACGACGACGACGAGCGCCGTCACGAAGATCTGGCCGATGAAGGCGGCGGTGGTGATCATGGTGCTTCGCTCCGTTCTGCAGGGGCGACCTCGGCGGTCGCTCCGTCGATGCGCGTGACGACCACGCGGTCGCCCTCGGCGAGGGCCAAGGTCTCGTGCTGCGGCGCGAGCCGCGCCGTCCAGGTCTCGCCGTTGGCGAGCTTGACGTAGCCGGCGCCGTCAGCGAAGGCGGCCGTGACGCGGGCCGTCATGCCCATGAGGGCGTCGACGTTGGTGCGCGCGGGCTCAACACCGCGATCGAGCGTCTTCAGCAGCAGCGGCCGGATGGTGAAGAGCAGCAGCCCCGAGATCACGGCGGCGGCGAGAATCTGCACCCACCACTCGGCGCCCAGCAGGTTGGCGCCGAGGCCTCCGATGAGCGAGCCGGCCGCGACCATCATGAACGTGAACTCGAGGGTCAGCACCTCGATGATCACGCAGACCACCACGAACACGAGCCAGATGATCCAGAGGTACTGCGTCAGATCGACCATGGTCGCACCTCTCGTCATCGCTGCGGTTCCCTCACGCTATCACCGGCGCCTGACGGCCCATCCGGCCCGCTCGGGCGATAGGGTCGAGAACCGTGAACACCCCTCTGCAGCCCGGCTCGCTCGCCGGCACAACCGCTCTCGTCACCGGATCGTCGCGCGGCATCGGCGCCGACACCGTTAAGTACTTCGCCGCCGCGGGCGCGAACGTCGTCATCAACTATCGCGCCAAGGCGCCGCGTGCCGAGAAGCTCGTCGCCGAGATCGAGGCGGCGGGCGGCCAGGCGTTGGCCGTGGGTGCCGACCTCACCGACCCGGCCTCGGTGACGGTGATGATGGATGCCGTGCGCGAGCGCTTCGGCTCCCTCGACATTCTCGTGCTCAACGCCTCCGGCGGCATGGAGTCGGGCATGGGCGAGGATTACGCGCTGAAGCTCAATCGGGACGCGCAGGTGAACGTCTTGACGCAGGGCGCCGAGCTCATGGGCCCGGGCGGCCGCGTCGTCTTCGTCACGAGCCACCAGGCGCACTTCATTCGCACGGTGCCGACCATGCCCGAGTACGAGGCCGTCGCCCTCTCGAAGCGCGCGGGCGAGGACGCCTTGCGGGCGCTCATCCCCACGCTCGAGGCCAAGGGCATCGGCTTCACGGTTGTGTCGGGCGACATGATCGAGGGCACGATCACGGCGACCCTGCTCGAGCGCGCCGCGCCGGGCGCGATCGACGCGCGGAAGGAGGCGGCGGGCAAGCTCTACAACGTGAGCGAGTTCGCGGCCGAGGTCGCGCAGGCCGCGGTCGATCCGGTTCCGGCCGACAACACGCGGCTCGTGGGCGATGTGAGCTACTTCACCGCGTTCGGCGCCGACGCCGCGGGGGAGTAGCGGCGTGGCCCCGACGCCGGGCCTGCGCCGGACATCCCGAATCATTCTCATGGATGAGGACGGAGCGGCGCTGCTGTTCATGACAGCCGCGCCCGATTCCACGCGGTTCGCGCGCTGGATCACGCCCGGCGGGGGAGTCGACCCGGGGGAGACCCACGAGCAAGCGGCGATCCGCGAGCTGTTCGAAGAGACCGGACTCGTCGTCGACAGTGTGGGGGAGCCCGTGTGGCGCCTCGACTTCGACATCGCGTGGGACGACGCGGATCACGACCGCGGCCACGCGGAGTACTACGTCGTTCGATGCGAGCGCTTCGAACCGGCGTCGACGAACTGGACCGAGGACGAGCACATCGACGTGACGGCGCACGGCTGGTTCACCGCCGCCGAGCTGCTGCGGTCGGGCCAGCCGTTCGAGCCCTATGACTTGCCGCGGCTGCTGCGAGAGGTCGCCAGGGGAGTCTGAGAGACTCTCGACATGGATCTCACGGCTCTCATCGTCCTGCCGGTCATGATCGGCCTTGCCGCCCTCTGGGTCAGCGCTCTCATCTCGATCTTCCGCCGCTCGGCAGCGATGTCAGGTCTCGAGGTGCTCGGATGGTGCGCCCTCGTCGTGTTCGCCCAGTTCATCGGCCCGCTCATCTGGTTCTTCGTCGGCCGTGAGCGCTACACCGCTCCGATCCGGTGATTCTCGACTCGGTCATCGACCCCGTCACTCCCGCGTGGTTCGACCTCGTCTTCTCGATCGTGCCGCTCGTGCTGGTGATCATCGCGATCACGGGTCTCGTGTCGATCATCCGCCGATATCGCTCCATGTCGGTTCTGGAGTCGGCGGGGTGGACAGCCGTGGTCGTCTTCGCCCCGGTGCTGGGCACTCTCGTCTGGTTCGGCGTCGGACGAGGTCGGTACGCGCTGGAATGAGACGGGGGGGCGAGCTGCTCTCAATCGAGAAGCTCGCCCCCGGTCTACCCGTCGAGCCCTACGACTCGATGCGGTTGCCGCGCTCGGTCGCAGCACCCTGATCGGAGGGCCCGTCACCCTGCACAGGGGACGAGGAGGAGTCGGCGATCACCGCCGCGCGACGCGAGGCCCGGCGCCACACCGGCTCGGCCTCGGCCAGCTCGGCCTCGGTCGCGATGCGGAACGGGGGAGCGTTCTCGACCTCGACCGCGTGGCGCCCTTCGCCGCGCGTGGCGCGCAGGCTCGTGACGATCGAGATCGTGATGATGAGCGCCACGACGCCGAGGGAGACGCTCGTGGGGATCTTGTACACGTCGAGCAGCAGCATCTTGATGCCGACCCAGATGAGCACGAACGCCAGGCCGAGCTTCAGGTAGATGAAGCGGTGCATGAGGTCGGCGAGCAGGAAGTACATCGCACGGAGGCCGAGGATGGCGAAGGCGTTCGCCGTGAAGACGATGAACGGCTCGCTCGTCACGCCGAAGATGGCGGGGATCGAGTCGACGGCGAAGATGATGTCGGTCACCTCGACGAGCACGAGCACCGCGAGCAGGGGAGTCGCCACGATGATGCCCGCCTTGCGGATGAGGAACTTCTGGCCGTGGTACGCGTCGGTCATGGGCACGAAGCGCCGGAAGAGCTTCAGCACCTTCGAGTTCTCCACGTCCATGTGCTCATTGCGCTTCCGGATCATGACGTAGCCCGTGTAAAGCAGGAACGCCGCGAAGATGTAGAGGATCCAGGAGAACTGGTCGATGAGCACGGCGCCGAGCGCGATGAAGATCGCCCGGAAGACCAGGGCGCCGATCACCCCGAGGAACAGCACGCGGTGCTGCAGCTCGCGGGGCACGCCGAAGAAGGCGAAGATGATCGCCCACACGAAGACGTTATCGACGGCGAGCGACTTCTCGATGAGATAGCCGGCGTAGTACTGCTGGCCGAGCTCGGCGCCGTACTCCCACCAGATGTAGCCACCGAAGGCGACGCCGAGGCTCACCCAGATGATCGACCACACGGCGGCCTCGCGCACGCCGATGACGTGGGCCTTCCGGTGGGCGAAGAGGTCGATCGCGAGCATGGCGATGATGACGCCGAGCACGGCGAACCAGAGCCAGAGGGGCACGTCCATGAAGAAACTCCTGAATGGTCGATGAGGCGATTCAGGAGGTCTTTCCCGGCCGAATAGGTCTGAGGTCGGCCCGTGGCGCCGGATCCGTGCGGACGGATCGGAGTGACGACGCGACGCGGGTCGGGGATACTCCCCTCCGAAAACAAGTGAATCAGATTGCACGTATTGAGTCACGCTGGTGGGGCCCACTCCCAGCGACCTCAAAGAATCTCGGGTCGATCAGTATCCGATAATCCACATTATGTCAGTACGAACAGAATCTCACGCTGGGGCCGTTACTCCCCGCGCACCGGCACGTAACGTTCGGCTCGCGTGCCCGACGCGAACTCGGTGACATCGACGAGCCGAAGGTCGAGCGGAACGGCAAGCCCGTCGAACAGCCGTGGCCCGCGGCCGATCACCATCGGATACACGACGAATTCGTATTCGTCGATGAGGCCCGCGTTCGCGAGTGCCAATGGCAGCGTCACGCCCCCGACATACAGTCCCTCTCCTGGCTGCTCCTTCAGTCTCCGCACCGCCTCGACCGGATCACCCTCGAGTGCTTCGGTGTTCCATCCGTCCGGCTCGCGCGTGCTCGACACGAGGTACTTCTTCGCCGCGGTGATCGACTCCTGAAACGGGAGCGTCCAATCGGGCAAGTCGGTCGCAGTTCGCCAGAACTCCATCAGCTCGTACGTCGTGCGGCCGAGGATGATCGCGTCGGCACGCGCGATCGTCTGCGCGGCGTGCTGGTGCGTCTCCTCGTCGGGGCGACCGGCGAGATGGTCGACGCAGCCGTCGAGCGAGACGTTGATGGAGTACCGCAGAGGTCGCACCTGCCCAGGCTGGCACGTCACCGTCCCCGGCGCCAGAACGACCCGATGGCGGCGTATGTTCGCCCTGAGCGTGCCGCAGAGACCCTCGTCGAGCATCCCCCGTCGATAGGTTCGAGGCATGCCGACCCTCGATGCCCATGGCCGCTCGATCGACGAGGCCGAAACCCTACTGCTGAACGCGATGCGCGTGAGCGATCTCGAGGCGCTCGACGCCCTCATCGCGGACGAGCTGACCTTCACGCTTCCCGATGGCACCACCATCGGCAAGCAGGACGACCTGGAATCGCACCGGACCAGGGCGACGCGGTTCGAGCGCCTCATCGAGCTCTCCCGCAGCTCCAGCGAGCACGACGACGGAGGAACGACCGAGACCGCCGTCGACGCGGTCATCCGGTGGAACGGCGACCGTATCGAGGCCGCGCTGACCTACACGCGCTCGTGGCGCATCATCGACGGCCGTTGGCAGGTCGTGAGCGGCTCCGCTCGGGCGTCATGACGGACGAGAAGAACGCATGGCGGGGCGTCATCGCCGCGCTCGCCAACCCCGAGAGTCGACGTGTGCTCGGGCTGCTGCTCTCGGAGCAGGATGCCTCAGCCCACCTGGCGTCGCTCCCCCTGAAGCGACGTGAGCGCGTGCTCCGGGTGCTGGCGGATGCCGGGCTGCTCGATCCGAGCAGCGACCGCCCTCGCCTGCGCCCCGAGCGCTTCGCCGAGCTGCTCGACGCGGCTCCCGTCGCGCGCCCGACGGGCATCGACCGCTTCATCGTCGACGGTCGCCTCGACCACTACCCCGCGCGCTCCGACGACCGCGCGGCCGTGCTGCAGTACCTGGTCCACCGCGCGATGCCCGATGCGACCGAGCTCGTCGACGAGCGCACGCTCACCGAACGACTCGCGGCCCTGTCCGACGACCCCGTCACGATGCGCCGCTACCTCGTCGACGCGGGCCTGCTCGTGCGCGAGCCCGACGGTTCCGCGTATCGCCACGCGGCGCCGTCAGAACGCTGAGGCCTCTCCCCCGAAGAACGGCCGGAGCTCGACGACGCGGTTGCAGGCGCGCGAGCCCTCGGCAGCGAGCGCGAGCGCAGCATCCCGATCGGCCGCCTCGATGATCCAGAACCCCGAGACGTATTGCTCGGTGTCGTGCAGCGGGCCCGGTGTGACGAGCCCCGCTCCCCCGCGGTTGTCGATGACGGTGGATGCCCGGGGCGACGCCAGGCCCTCCGCCATGATCAGCTGGCCGGCGTTCTGTAGCCGCTCGTTGAACGCGTCGATCGCCGCCATCTCGTCGCCCGATCCCGAGCCGGTTTCACTATCAATCACGCTGATCATGAACTTCACCAGTCACCCCTGCTTCCGACGTTGCGCCAGACGGTATCGCACGCCCGCTCGGGTCGACAGCCCGACAACCTCGTTGGCTAGTCTTGACCGATGGCCGATCACGCGGTTCCGACGCTGCCCTCCCGCGACCTCGACGCGACCGCTGCGTTCTACAAGAAGCTCGGGTTCGTCGAGCAGTACCGCGACGCGGGTTGGCTCATCATGAGCCGAGGCGACCTCACGCTCGAGTTCTTTCCGCACCCCGACCTCGATCCGTCGACGAGCGACCACCAGGCGAACCTGCGCGTCGACGACCTGGATGCCCTGCACGCGGCGTTCGCCGAATCAGGCGTCCCGCTCGCGACCATCGGTATCCCGCGATTGACGCCCATCGAGACGCAGCAGTGGGGGGCCCGCGCGGCCTTCCTCATCGACCTCGACGGCACGATGCTGCGCCTCATCGAGAACTGATCATGGCGACGGCACCGGCAACCCTCGAGCGCGTCGCGCGCATGTCGTTCGGCCAGGTGTACCCGCTGTACGTCACCAAGCTCGAGCGCAAGGGGCGCACCAAGGCCGAACTCGATGAGGTCATCACCTGGCTGACCGGATTCGACGCCGAGGCGATCGCCCGGCACGTCGCCGATCAGACGACCTTCGCCGAGTTCTTCGAGCGCTCGACCCTCCACGCGAACGCCTCGCTCATCACGGGCGTCATCTGCGGCGTGCGGGTCGAAGAGATCGAGGAACCGTTGATGCAGCAGGTGCGCTACCTCGACAAGCTCGTCGACGAGCTCGCCAAAGGTCGGGCGATGGAGAAGGTGCTGCGGGGCTGACCTGGTGACGACCCGCTGCCCCTGCCTGAGCGGGCTCCCCTACACCGAGTGCTGCGAACCGGTGCACCGCGGCGAGAGCGTCGCACCGACGGCCGAGGCGCTCATGCGCTCGCGCTTCAGCGCCTTCGCGGTCGGCGACGCCGACTACCTGCTGGCGTCGTGGCACCCCTCGACCCGGCCCGCGACGCTCGAGCTCGACCCCGAACTGCGGTGGTACCGCCTCGACATCCTCGACCGCGCCGCCGGCGGACCGCTCGACACGCGCGGCGAGGTCGCGTTCGAGGCGTTCTGGCGCTCCGCCGAGGCTCGCGGCTCGCAGCGCGAGCGCAGCAGCTTCGTGCGCGAGGGCGGGCGCTGGTACTACGTCGCCGAGGCCTGAGCCAGCGGTCGCTGGATCTCGGTGCCGTCGAGAACCGCGTCGAGCGCGGCCTCGAGGTCGCGCCACAGGTCGGCCCCCGACTCGAGACCGATTGAGAGGCGCACGATGCCAGCCCCGGGGCGGGCATCCGGCGCCACCGGGCGGTGCGTGAGCGATGCCGGATGCTGCACCAGCGAGTCGACGCCCCCGAGCGACACCGCGTGGGTGAAGAGTCGCAGCAATCCGGTGAGCGCCTGCGCGGCCGCGTATCCCCCGATCAGATCGAGGGCCAGCATCGCCCCGGGTCCGCGCAGCTGCGTGCCGAGCAGCCCTCGCGGGTCGGATCCGGGCAGGCCCGGGTAGTGCACGCGCGCGACGGCGGGGTGCTGGGTCAGCAGCAGTGCCAGCTCCCCCGCCGTCGCCTGCTGGGCCCGCACCCGCAGCGCGAGCGTCGGCAGGCCGCGGTGCAGCAGGTAGGCGCCGAGCGGGTGCAGCAGCCCGCCCGTGATCGCACGCACGGGCCGGATCGCCGTCGCCCACTCGGCGCTCGTCGCGACCACTCCCCCCATGGCGTCGCCGTGGCCGCCGAGGTACTTCGTGGCGCTGTGCAGCACCAAGGCCGCACCGTGTGCGAGCGGGTTCTGCAGCATGGGCGTGGCGAACGTGCTGTCGACCATCACGGGCACGTCGCCCGCTGCCGCCACGACCGCCGCGATGTCGACGAGCTCGAGCGTGGGGTTGCACGGCGTCTCCATGACGACGAGGCAGGTGTCGGCGCGTACGGCGTCGCCGACCTCGTCGGGGGCGCAGAACGTCGTCTCGGCACCGAGCAGCCCCGAGGAGAGCAGGTGGTCGGTGCCGCCGTAGAGCGGCCGCACGGCCACCACGTGCCGGCCCCGGCCGCGGTTCATCGCGGCGAGCAGCGTCGCCGAGAAGGCCGCCATCCCCGAGGCGAATGCCACGGACTCGGCTGCCCCCTCGAGGGTCGCGAGCGCCTCCTCGAAGCGTGCGACCGTCGGGTTCCAGAGCCGCGCGTAGACGTTGCCGCCCTCGGTCGGATGCCCGCCCGTCGCGATCGCCTCGTACGAGGCTCCCCCGGCGTCGATGTCGGGCAGCGGGTTCGTCGTCGACAGGTCGATCGGCAGCGCGTGCACGCCCAGCGCGGTCAGGTCGTCGCGCCCCGCACGCACCGCGATGGTCTCGAAGGCGTCGTGCAGACTCGAAGCGTCAGTGCTCGTCATGCCTCGATTCTGGCGCTCCCTGCGGCCTAAACCACAGAAGTCCGCAGTTTCCGCGTAGATTGACGCTGTGCGCGCGCATGCTTCATGCTGACGGGATGCCCGACTCACCTGCGGCGCAGAACGCGCGCCCCGCATCCCTCGATGCGATCGACCTCGCGATGCTCGCCGAGCTCGAACGCAACGGGCGCCTCACCAATGCCGCACTCGCGGCCCGCGTCGGCATCGCCGAGTCGACGTGCACGCAGCGGCTGCGCTCGCTGCGCGAGCGCGGGATCATCCGTCGGTTCCGCGCCGACATCGACCCGGCCGCGCTCGGCCTCACGCTGCAGGCGCTCATCACCGTGCGCCTCGGCACCCACGGGCGCGAGCAGATCCGCGGCTTCGAGCAGCGGGTGCGCACGCTGCCGAGCGTGCTCACGGCCTTCCACGTCGCGGGAGCCGACGACTACCTGCTGCACGTCGCCGTCGAGTCGGCCGCGGCGCTGCGCGAGCTCGTGCTCGAGCACCTCACGACGCACCCGCACGTGCGGCACGTCGAGACGCAGCTCGTGTTCGAAGTGCTCGAGGGCGCCGGCATGGTGCCGAGTGGGGCGCGTTCCTCCTCCGACTAGCGCTGCGTGGCCGCGGCCCAGGCCTCGAGCTTGGCCGCGGCGGCTCCAGAGTCGATCGCGGCCGCGGCGACCTCGAGCTGCTCGGCGAGGCGCTCGAGTAGGGGTCGGCGCAGCTGCTCCGGGTCCTGCGCGAGCCGGAACGACACGAGCCCCGCCGCGGCGTTGAGCAGCACGATGTCGCGCACCGGCCCGGCGTCACCCGCGAGCACCGCGCGCGCGAGGCCCGCGTTGTGCTCGGGCGTCGAGCCGAGGATGTCATCGATCGACGCCGTCGGAATACCCAGCTCCCGCGGGTCGAGGTCGTGCTCGGTCACGAATCCGCGCGACACCTCCCAGATGTGGCTGTGGCCCGTCGTCGTGATCTTGTCGATGCCGTCGTCGCCGCGGTAGACGAGCGCCGTCGCCCCGCGCGTGCGGAACACGCCCACCATGAGCGGCACGCGGTCGAGGCTCGCGACGCCGACCGCCGAAGCCTCGGGCCGCGCGGGGTTGCACAGCGGTCCGAGGATGTTGAAGACGGTCGAGATTCCGAGCTGGCGCCGGGGCGGGCCCGCGTGGCGGAACCCCGGGTGGAAGACCGCCGCGTTGAGGTAGGTCAGACCGACCTCGCCGAACACCTCGGCCACGCGCTCGGGCTCGAGCTCGATGTTCACGCCGAGTACGCCGAGCACATCCGACGCGCCCGAGGCCGAGCTCGCGCCCCGGTTGCCGTGCTTGGCGACCGGCACGCCCGCCGCAGCGACGACGATGGATGCGATGGACGACACGTTCACCACGGCGCCGTAGGGATCTCCCCCGGTTCCGACAATGTCGAGCACCATGGAGTCGATCTCGAGCGATCGAGCGTGCCGAAGCGCAGCATCCCGGAAGCCCACGATCTCGTCAACCGTCTCGCCCTTGGCCCGCAGTGCCACCAGGAAGCCGCCCAGCTGGGCCTCGGTCGCCTCACCCGAGACCACCTGCTCCATGGCCCACGAGGCCTCGGCGATCGACAGATCGTCGCCATCGAGCATGCGGGTGAGGATGCGGGGCCACGTGGGGAGCGTCGACATGCCTTGATGCTACTTTCTCGCTCGAAACCGGGGTGTCGCCCGGCTCGAACCTCCAGTTTCATCGGTCATAATGAGTGGGTGACCAGTACCTCGCTTTCGAGCTCGCTCAGCGCGCCCACGATCAACCGACCGAACGTCGTCGCCGTGGGCACGATCGTCTGGCTGGGAAGCGAGGTGATGTTCTTCGCTGGCCTGTTCGCCATCTACTTCACCCTGCGGTCCACGTCTCCGCAGCTCTGGGAGCAGGGCACCGAGCTCTTCAACATCCCGCTCGCGACCGTGAACACGATCATCCTCGTGCTCTCGAGCGTCACGTGCCAGTTCGGCGTCTTCGCCGCCGAGCGCCTGCAGGCGCGACGGACCGGCTGGAGTCCCGTCAAGTGGGGCATGATCGAGTGGTTCTTCCTCACCTACGCGATGGGCGCTGTCTTCGTCATCGGCCAGATCTACGAGTACGCCATCCTCGTGAGCGAGTACGTCACCCTCGACTCCGACGCCTTCGGCTCGGCCTTCTACCTCACGACCGGCTTCCACGGCCTGCACGTGACGGGCGGTCTCATCGCCTTCCTCCTGGTGATCGGCCGCGCATATGCCGTGAAGACCTTCACGCATCGCGATGCCACGAGCGCCATCGTGGTCTCCTATTACTGGCACTTCGTTGACGTGGTCTGGATCGGCCTCTTCCTCGTCATCTACGTCCTTCAATAACCCGCAGAATCGAGACGCTCCACACCATGGCACCCACCGCTCCTGCATCCGCCCGTCGCGCCGGCCGTCGCCACCCGCTCGCGACCACTGCGCTGCTCGTCGTCGGCCTCCTGGCCACCGGCGGCGCCTACGCGCTCGCGACGGCCACGGCCACGGCCGAGACGACCGCCGCCAGCGCGCAGCTCATCGACGAGGGCGGCAAGCTCTTCGCCGCGAACTGCGCCAGCTGTCACGGCCTCAACGCTGAAGGCACCGCTGCCGGCCCGACCCTGATCGGCGCGGGCGCGCTCGCCGTCGACTTCCAGGTCGGCACGGGCCGTATGCCCATGGCCGCCTCGGGCCCGCAGGCCGAGGTGAAGCCGGTGCAGTTCACGCAAGAGCAGATCGACGCCATGGCCGCGTGGGTCGCCGACCTGGCTCCCGGACCGGCTGTTCCGGCGGACCGCTACATCGCGGGCGACGGCGACGCCGCCAACGGAGCCGAGCTGTTCCGCATCAACTGCGCGATGTGCCACAACGTCGCCGGCGCCGGCGGCGCGCTCACGGAAGGCAAGTGGGCTCCCGGCCTCGCGGGCGTCGACCCCGTGCACATCTACGGCGCGATGGTCACCGGGCCCCAGAACATGCCCGTGTTCAGCGACCTGAACCTCACCCCCGAAGAGAAGAACGACATCATCACCTACCTGCTCTACGTGCAGGAGAACCCTTCTGTCGGCGGCTGGGACCTCGGTTCGCTCGGCCCCGTCTCCGAGGGCCTCTTCATCTGGATCTTCGGCCTCGGCGCTCTCGTCGGTGTGACCATCTGGCTCACCGCGAAGTCGAACTAGGCCCGCACGCACTCGAGGAAAGGACGACCATTGGCTGAGGCACACGACGGCACCCCCAACGGCGAGACCGTGGGCAACGCTGTCGCCCAGCAGGCGGATCACGCGGCGCCCGCGCCCGCCGTCGCGGTGGTGCGCACCGACCGCATCCCGAACCCCGGATTCCCGCCCGAGCGGCTGCGCGTCACCGATCTCGACCCGAAGAAGGAGAAGCAGGCCGAGCGCACGATCAGCGCGCTGTTCTTCCTCTCGATCGTCGGCAGCGTGCTCGCCGTCGCGGCGTACATCCTGTTCCCGATCGACGAACTCGACCCGGGCAGCATCCGCCTGAACAACATGTTCCTCGGCATCGGCATCACGCTCGGTCTGCTCGGCGTCGGCATCGGTGCGGTGCACTGGTCGAAGGCGCTCATGCACGGCCACGAGCTCGTCGAGCAGCGGCACCCCACTCGCGGCAGCGACGAGTCGCGCGAGCGCGCCGTCGAGATCTTCAGCGAGGCGAACGCCGAGTCGGGCTTCACGCGGCGCACGCTCGTGCGCAACTCGCTCATCGGCGCGGTCGTGGCCACGCCCATCCCGGCAATCGCGCTCTTCCGTGACCTCGCTCCGGCCGAAGACCCGGTGGCACTGCTCAAGCACACGATGTGGGAGGCCGGCACGCGCCTCGCGCGCGACCCTTCGGGCACGCCCATCAAGGCCTCCGAGGTGACCATCGGGTCGGCGTTCCACGTCATTCCCGAGGGCCTCGCCGAGCTCGAGTCGCACCGCCTCGAGGAGAAGGCCAAGGCGGCCGTGCTCCTCATGCGCCTCCCCGTCGACGAGCTCAATGAAGACCCGGCGAAGGCCGACTGGTCGTACGACGGCATCGTCGCCTACTCCAAGATCTGTACGCACGTCGGATGCCCCGTCGCGCTGTACGAGCAGCAGACGCACCACCTGCTGTGCCCCTGCCACCAGTCCCAGTTCGACGTCGCGAACCACTGCGAGGTCATCTTCGGACCGGCGGCCCGTCCCCTTCCCCAGCTCCCGATCACTGTGGATGAAGAGGGTTACCTCGTCGCGCAGAGCGACTTCACCGAACCTGTGGGTCCGAGCTTCTGGGAGCGTGCACTGTGAGTACCACTGTGACCCCGCCGGCACCGTCGGCCGAGACCGCGCCCGGGCGCGGCATGCGGTTCACGGGCTGGGCGGCCAACTACGTCGATGAGCGCACGAGCGCCTCGACCGCCGTCAAGGCCCTTGGGCGCAAGATCTTCCCCGACCACTGGTCGTTCATGCTCGGTGAGGTCGCGCTCTACAGCTTCATCGTGATCCTGCTCAGCGGCACGTTCCTGACCTTCTTCTTCGACCCGTCGATGACCGAGGTCGAGTACGAGGGCTCCTACGTGCCCCTGCAAGGCATCCCGATGTCGGTCGCGTACCACTCGGCCCTCGACATCTCGTTCGAGATTCGCGGTGGCCTGCTCATGCGCCAGGTGCACCACTGGGCGGCCCTGCTCTTTGTGGCGGCGATCGGCCTGCACATGCTCCGCGTGTTCTTCACCGGCGCATTCCGCAAGCCGCGCGAGTTCAACTGGGTCATCGGCTTCCTGCTGTTCGTCATGGCGATGGCGCTGGGCTTCACCGGCTACTCGCTGCCCGACGACCTGCTCTCGGGCAACGGTCTGCGCATTATCGACGGCATGATCAAGGCGGTTCCGGTCGCCGGCGCCTGGATCTCGTACCTCCTGTTCGGCGACGAGTTCCCGGGCACCGACATCATCCCGAGGCTCTACGTCCTGCACATCATGCTGCTGCCGGCGATCACGATCGCCCTCATCGGCATCCACATGGTGCTCCTGATCGTCAACAAGCACACGCAGTTCGCCGCTCCCGGCCGCACCAACGACAACGTCGTGGGCGCCCCGGTGCTGCCGGCGTTCGCGGCGAAGGCCGGTGGGTTCTTCTTCATCGTCTTCGGTGTCATCGTGCTGATCGCCTCGTTCTTCACGATCAACCCGATCTGGAACTACGGACCGTACGACCCCTCACCGGTGTCGGCCGGAACGCAGCCCGACTGGTACATCGGCTTCGCCGACGGCGCTCTGCGTCTAATCCCGCCGAACCTCGATGTCGTCGACCCGTTCGGGTACACGTGGGCGTTCGGCGTGCTGATCCCGCTCGTCGGTCTCCTGGTGTTCATGGCCGCCGTGGCGCTCTACCCGTTCTTCGAGGCCTGGGTCACGGGCGACCGTCGCGAGCACCACATCGCGGAGCGCCCGCGCAACGCGCCGGTGCGCACGGCGATCGGCGCTGCGGGCGTCACGTTCTACGCGGCCCTGTGGGCAGCGGCGAGTTCCGACCTCATCGCGACGCACTTCCGCCTGACGATCGAAGGCGTCATCCACGCCCTCCAGTTCGCCACCGTGGTCGGCCCCTTCATCGCCTTCTTCATCACGAAGCGCGTGTGCCTCGCCCTGCAGCGCAAGGATCGCGAGATCGCGCTGCACGGCTTCGAGTCGGGTCGCGTCGTGCGCCTGCCTGGCGGCGAGTACATCGAGGTGCACGAGCAGCTCGACGACTTCGAGCGGTGGCGCCTCGTGAGCTTCGACGAGTACCAGCCGCTCATGATCCGCCCGAACGACGACGGCAAGATCACGGTCACGCAGCGCGTGCGCGCCGGGCTCTCGCGGTGGTTCTTCGAAGACCGCATCGCGCCGGTCACGATGAACGAGCTGGAGTCGCAGAAGCACTAACAGCACGATCCCCCGTCGGCCCCGCCCTCCTCCGAGAGCGGGGCCGACGTCGTTCGCGGGCGTGCCGCGGAGGACGATCGCGGGGCCTTTCGGCGTCGTCAACGCAGGGTGCGCTCGAGCGGCGTCCAGCCGACCGGCCGGGGCCCCGTGACCGACGCACGGCGGGCATCCTCGATGCGCGACCACCCCTGCAGCTCATCGATCCCACGAGCCGTGACGGCGCCCCGCGCGACTCGGAAGCCCACGTCCTCGATCGTCGCGTCCGGCGCGCTCCCCCGGCGCACAGATGCCCGCACGCTCCAAGGGCGGTCGGCCCATCCCCCTCCGCGCAGCACGCGGTAGTCGCCGTATCGCGCGGTGTCGGCGTGATCCCAGACCCACTCCCAGAGGTTGCCGAGCATGTCGTGGAGCCCGGCGCCGTTCGCCCGCTTGCGTCCCACCGGCTGCGGGGCGTCGACGTCGTCGATCGCCGTCCAGGCGATCTCGGCGAGCTCGCCGTACCGGGGCCCCGTCGTCCCCGCGCGGCAGGCGTGTTCCCACTCGGCCTCGGTCGGCAGGCGGAAGCCCGAGGCAGCCGCATCCCACTCGACGCGCTCCCCGTCGAGACGGTAGGCGGGCACGAGGCCCTCGAGCTCGGACGCCGCATTGCACCACCGCACCGCTGTTCGCCAGGAGACGCCGTGCACCGGGATCTCGGATGCACGGAGGACGGGCGGGGCCTCCCTGCCGCGGGGCACCGTGGAAGGCTAGCGGCCAGCGAGGCGAGCGCGGGGATTGTGACGCACGAGGCCGCCCATGGCCCTGCGCACGACCGGCGCCGTCCCTCGCGCAGGGTTCAGCGGGCAGCCCACTCGCGCCCAAGCAGGGCGAAGCGCTCGAGCGTCGTCCACTCGCCCTTGAACCAGTCGCCGTCGAGCACCGTGCCTTCATGCCGTAGCCCCAGGCGGCGCATGAGCGCAAGCACCGCCGCGTTGCGGGCATCGCCCTGCATCACGACGCGGTGCGCCCCCTGATCGACCATGAGCCAGTGGATGACCGCCTCGAGCGCCTCCCCGGCGTAGCCGCGCCCCTGATGTCTCGGGTCGAGCGTCACGCCGAGTTCGTAGGTGTCGGGCTGCTCGGCGTCCGCCCCCACGGCGACATCGCCCACGAGAGCCCCCTGGCGGCTATCGCGGAGCAGCAGGCCCAGCTGCACCCACTCCCCCGGGTTCGGGATGCCCTGCGCCGGCTGGGCGGTGATGAGGGACTCGGCATCGGCGAGCGAGTAGTCGGTGCCCCAGGTCTGAAACTGCGCGACCTCGGGCAGCCGCCGATACGACGCGAACGCCTCAGCGTCGGCGGGGCCGAGCGGCTCGATCACGAGACGCTCGGTGGTGAGAACAACGGTCATGCCTAGCGACCTCGGGTCAGAACACCCGACGCATGTACTCGGCGTTCTGCGAATAGCCCAGGCGGTCGTAGAACCCGCCCGCGCGGCGAGCAGCGACCGTGAGCTGTCGCACTCCTCGGCGGATGCACTCCGCCTCCACCTCGTGCACGAGAGCCGTGCCGAGGTCGAGCCCGCGGGCCTCCTCATCCACCGCAATCTCCTGCAGCTGGGCCGACAGACCGTTGGTCGAGAGCAGACGCGCGATCGTCGTTAGGGCGTAACCCTGCACGACGCCGTCGGCATTCTCGGCCACGAGCAGCAGCACGTCGGCACCGTCATCCGACGCCCCGACGATGGCCGCGAAGCTCTCGTCGAACGCCGATCGCACGGGCACGAAGGCCGCGCCGAGCTGCCGTACGAGGTCGAAGACGGCATCGGCATCCGTCGCCGTCGCCCGGCGCACGCCGCTCATGTCAGCGACCGAAATTGCCGCGGTAGTACTCGTAGACCCAGCCGACGAGCGCGAGCAACGCGATCGGCACCGCGTAGGCGACGATCCAGAACGAGATCGACAGGCCGAGGAAGACCAGCGCGGCGCCGGCGGCGAGGAACACCGGCCACCAGCTCCACGGCGAGAAGAAGCCCTGCTCCGCCTCGCCATCGTCGATGTCGGCGTCGAGGCGGTCCTCCGCCAGCTCGCCGCCCTGGTTGCGGTAGACGAGTCGGAGGTAGACCGCGATGAACGCCGACAGGATGGCGCAGAGGCCGATGGCCACCGCACCGACCCACTCGACCTGACCGGTGTCGATAATCGCCCACACGACGTAGACCACCGTGAGCAACGTGAAGAATCCGAGAAGGACCCAGAAGAGGTTGATCGTCGTCTTCATGGCCTGCCCTACTTGATCTTGTCGTCGTCGATGTCGAGCACGGGAGCGTCAGGTGCGTCCTTGAACGGTCCGATACCGAGCGGGATGCTCGCCTCGGGGTGGTTCAGGTCGAACGCCGGCGACTCCGAGCGGATGCGCGGGATCGAGGTGAAGTTGTGGCGCGGCGGCGGGCACGAGGTCGCCCACTCGAGCGAGCGGCCGTAGCCCCACGGGTCGTTCACCGTGACGAGCGGGGCGGTGCGCGCCGTGATGTACACGTTGAGCAGGAACGGGATCATCGAGGCGGCGAGCAGGATCGAGCCGAAGGTCGACAGCTGGTTCATCCACGTGAAGCCGTCTTCGACGAGATACGTGGCGTAGCGCCGCGGCATGCCCACGACACCGAGCCAGTGCTGCACGAGGAAGGTGGCGTGGAAGCCGATGAAGAGGGTCCAGAAGTGGATCATGCCGAGACGCTCGTTGAGCATCTTGCCCGTCCACTTCGGCCACCAGAAGTAGAAGCCGGCGAACATCGCGAAGACGACGGTGCCGAAGACCACGTAGTGGAAGTGGGCGACGACGAAGTACGAGTCGGAGACCGCGAAGTCGAGCGGCGGCGACGCCAGGATGACGCCCGTGAGGCCGCCGAAGACGAAGGTGATGAGGAAGCCGAGGGTGAAGACCATCGGCGTCTCGAAGGTCACCGAGCCGCGCCACATCGTGCCGATCCAGTTGAAGATCTTCACGCCTGTCGGCACCGCGATGAGCATCGTCATGAGGGCGAAGAACGGCAGCAGCACCGAGCCGGTGACGTACATGTGGTGCGCCCAGACGGTCATCGACAGCGCCGCGATCGCGATCGTCGCGTAGACGAGCGTCTTGTAGCCGAAGATCGGCTTGCGGCTGAACACCGGGATGATCTCGGACACGATGCCGAAGAACGGCAGGGCCAGGATGTACACCTCGGGGTGCCCGAAGAACCAGAACAGGTGCTGCCAGAGGATCGCTCCACCCGTGGCCGCGTCGAAGACGTGCGAGCCGAACATGCGGTCGGAGCCGAGCGCGAACAGCGAGGCAGCGAGCACCGGGAAGGCCATGAGCACGAGGAGCGACGTCACGAGGGTGTTCCACGTGAAGATCGGCATGCGCCACATCGTCATGCCGGGAGCACGCATGGTGATGATCGTGGTGATGAAGTTCACGGCGCCGAGGATGGTCCCGAATCCGCTCAGCGTGAGGCCGAAGACCCACATATTGCCGCCGAGCCCTGGTGTGAACGTCTGACTCGACAGTGGTGCATAGGCGAACCAGCCGAACGAGGCCGCCCCCTGGGGCGTGAGGAAGCCGGCGACCGCGATGAGCGAGCCGAAGGAGTACAGCCAGTACGCGAAGGCGTTGAGGCGCGGGAACGCCACGTCGGGCGCACCGATCTGCAGCGGCATGAGCACGTTGGCGAAGCCGGCGAAGAGCGGCGTCGCGAACATGAGCAGCATGATCGTGCCGTGCATCGTGAACAGCTGGTTGTACTGCTCTTTCGTCGCCACGATCTCGAGGCCCGGCGCGAACAGCTGGGCGCGGATCACGAGCGCCATGACGCCGCCGATGAGGAAGTACACGAACGACGTGATCAGGTACATGTACCCGATGGTCTTGTGGTCGGTGGTGGTGATCCAGCCGACGAACACGTTGCCCTTGCGGCGGACGGTCGGTGAGACGTGCTCCGGCGCGGGGCCGGAGACACTCGGACGAGGTGCGGTCGTGGTCATGAGCCGCTTACTCCTCTTCGGTCGCGCCGGTGGTGCCCGGCAGGTTCGTGTTCGTGTTGAACTCGGGGCCGAGTCGGCCGACGTTGCCCTCGGCGCGCAACGACTCGATGTAGGCGTCGTACTCGGCCTGCGAGACGACCTCGACGTTGAAGAGCATGAGCGAGTGGTACTCGCCGCACAGCTCGGCGCACTTGCCGGTGTACGTGCCCTCCTTCTCGGGGATGAAGTACCAGTAGTTGGTCTTCGCCGGGATCATGTCCTTCTTGTAGAGGAAGTCGACGATCCAGAACGAGTGGATGACGTCGCGAGACTCGATGCGAATCTCGACCTTCTGGCCGACCGGCAGGTAGAGCGTCGGCAGCGAGTCCGCGTCGATCGTGTTGTTCGGGCCGGTCTCCTGGGCCTGGATGCCTGCGTAGTAGACGTCTTCGGTGATGTAGTTGAAGTCCCACGCCCAGCGCTTGCCGTACACCTCGATCACCGTGTCGGGGTCGGCGAGCGGCGCCTCGATCTCGGCCTGGTCGCGGGCCGTGAAGGCGAAGAATCCGAGCACGAGGATGAGCGGCACGACCGTGTAGAACGCCTCGATCGGCATGTTGTAGCGCAGCTGGGCCGGGAGACCGGTCTGGCCCTTGCGACGGCGGTAGACGATCGCGGCCCAGATGATGAGCCCCCAGGTGATCACACCGACGACGAGCAGCACGATCCACGACGTGACCCAGAGACCGATGACGCGGTCGACCTGGTTCGTGGTGCCCGGCTCGGTCGGAAGCCAGCCGAGCTGCATCTGGGTCGTGCAGCCCGCGAGGGCGATCGTGGTGACGAGGGCGAGCGGGATCGCCGTCAATCGAAGACGTCGGTTGGAACGCACCGGAGACCTCTCGTGGCGGGGGCGGGGAACACTCGTCAGTCTACGTCACGGGCGAGGGGCCGACTGCCTCGCGACGCTCCGAAAGCACTGCCAATCGTGACGAATTCCGCGGCGTGACGACGCGCGACGGCGCGAAAAAGGGGCCCGCCGTCGAGCGGGCCCCTCATGCTCGGCCAGCAGGCCGATAGAGCTCAGTGGAAGCTGTCTCCGCACGCGCAGCTGCCGCCCGCGTTCGGGTTGTCGATCGTGAAACCCTGCTTCTGGATCGTGTCTTCGAAGTCGATCGAGGCGCCGTCGAGGTAGGGGACGCTCATCTTGTCGACGACGACCTCGACGCCGTCGAAGTCGCGCAGGGCGTCGCCGTCGAGCACGCGCTCGTCGAAGTAGAGCTGGTAGATGAGGCCCGAGCATCCGCCCGGCTGCACCGCGAGGCGGAGACGCAGGTCGTCGCGGCCCTCCTGCTCGAGCAGCGAGCGCACCTTCGCGGCGGCCGCGTCGGTGAGGCTGACGCCGTGAGCGGTGTCGCTGCCGGTCGTGGTGAGTGCGGTGTCGGTCATGGTGACTCCTCGAGTGGGTCGATATCTGGTGTCAGTGTACGTCGTCTGCCTGGATGCGCCCGTGAGCCTGGATGCGCGTCAGCAGCACGGCCTCGGTGAGGATCGCGCGCTGGAAGACGCCGAGATGCAGAGACTCGTCGGGGCTGTGCGCGCGCGTGTGCGGGTCTTCCACCCCCGTGACGAGCACCTGCGCCGCCGGGAACGTCTCGGCGAGCTGCGCGATGAACGGGATGGATCCGCCGACCCCCACCTGCTGGGGCTCGGCGCCCCACGCCTCCGCCATGGCCGCGAGCGCCTCGTCGACGGCCCACCCGCTCGTGTCGACGAGGAACGGCGCGCCGAGGTCGACGCTCGCGAACGCGAGGTGGGCACCGAACGGCGCGTGCGCCCGCAGATGGCGCTCGATGGCCGCGAAGGCCTCGTCGGGCGACTGCCCGGGCGCGATGCGAGCGCTGATCTTGACGGTGACCGAGGGGGCGAGGGTGTTCGAGGCGTTCTGCACGCTCGGCGCGTCGATGCCCGTCGCCGTGATGGCGGGCTGCGCCCACAGCCGGTGCAGCAGCTCGCCGCGCCCGATCGTCGTGACGCCGTCGAGCAAGCCGGCCTCATCGCGCAGGCGCTGCTCCGGGATGCTCGGCACGGGTTGCTCGTGCGACCGCAGTCCGTCGACCGCGACAGCGCCGTCGGCGTCGTGCAGGGTCGCGAGCAGGGCGATCGTCGCGAGCATCGCATCCGGAACCGCGCCGCCCAGCATGCCCGAGTGCGAGGCGTGCTCGAGCGTGGAGACGGTCAGGCTGAAGGTCGCGTTGCCGCGCAGACCCACGGTGAGCGACGGCGTGTCGATGCTCCAGTTGTCCGAGTCGGCGACGACGATGACGTCCGCCGCCAGCAGATCGCGGTGGCGCTCGAGGAGCGCGCCGAACGAGCGCGAGCCGAACTCCTCCTCGCCCTCGATGAACACGACGATGCCGAGTCCGGGCTCGCCCGCCGTCTCGACGAGGGCGCGGATCGCCGCGACGTGCGCCATCACGCCGGCCTTGTCGTCGGCGACGCCGCGCCCGTAGAGGCGGTCGCCGCGCAGCGTCGGCTCGAACGGGGGCGAACTCCAGTCGGACTCGGCGCCGGGGGGCTGCACGTCGTGGTGCGCGTAGAGCAGCACCGTGGGCCGGCCGGCCTCGGGTGCGCGGCGTGCCAGCACGGCCGGCTGCCCGAGCGCGCCGTCCGGGCCGGGGGCCCGATCGACGAGCACCTCGTCGAAAACGCCGAGCTCGCGCAGCAGCTCTGCCGTGCGCTCGGCCGAAGCCTGCACGTGCGCGGGATCGAAGCCGTCCCACGAGACCGAGGGGATGCGGACGAGCTCGCTGAGCTCGGCGATCGCCCGGGGCAGGCCGTGCTGCACGCTCGCGCGCAGCGCCTCGAGGGTGCCGTCGGGCAGCGGCGAGGGTGCGGAGCGTTCTGCAGGCGTCATGCCGGTAATCTTAAGGCTCTGCTTCAACGGAAGGATGTGCCGCCGTGGCCGCCCGCGACAACGCCAACCCCGCCCCCAGCGCCGCCGAGCAGGCGAACGCCGAAGCGATCGCCACTGCCGAGGCCATCGCGGCCGGCAAGGGCCGCCCGACGCCGACCCGTAAAGAGCGTGAGGCCGCGCGCAAGCGCCCGCTCGTGCCCAACGACCGCAAGCAGGCGGCGAAGGAGCACCGCGAGAAGATGAATGCCGCCCGTGAGCGGGCGCGCATCGGCATGGCGAACGGCGAGGAGAAGTACCTGCCGCAGCGTGACCGCGGGCCGCAGAAGAAGTGGGTGCGCGACTACGTCGACGCCCGCATCAGCATCGGCGAGTTCCTCATCCCGGTGATGTTCGTCGTCATCATCCTGACCTTCATCCCCTCGGTCGAGGCGCAGACCATCTCGATCCTCGCGCTGTGGGCCTTCTTCCTCGTCGCCGTGCTCGATTCGACGCTGCTGGGCTTCATCGTGCACCGCAAGCTCGTCAAGAAGCACGGCGCCGACAAGGTCGAGAAGGTGCGCTGGTACGCCGCGATGCGCTCGCTGCAGCTGCGCATCCTGCGTCTGCCGAAGCCGCAGGTGAAGCGCGGCCAGTTCCCCGACTGATCGGGAACGTCACCGCTCGGCGCCCGAACGGTGCTCAGGCCCGCCGGATGCGCGCGAGCCCGCGCGTGACCTGGCGCGCCCACAGCGGGCCGCGGTACAGGAACGCGGTGTAGCCCTGCACGAGGGTGGCCCCCGCATCGAGGCGCTCGGCGGCATCGGCGGCGGTGTCGATGCCCCCGACGGCGATGACGCAGAAGTCGGCCGGCACGGCGGCACGCACGCGGCGCAGCACCTCGAGGGCACGGGCACGCAGGGGCGCACCGCTCAGCCCGCCCGCTCCCGCCGCCTCGACGGCGGCCGGGTCGCTCGTGAGGCCCTCGCGGCTGATCGTGGTGTTCGTCGCGATGATGCCGGCGAGCCCGTGGCGCAGGGCGAGCGCGCACACCGCGTCGATCGCCGCGTCATCGAGATCGGGCGCGATCTTGACGAGCACGGGTGTCGAGCCCGCCTCCTCCAGCACCGCGACGATGAGCGGGCGCAGCAAGGCTTCGTCTTGGAGGCCCCGGAGCCCCGGAGTGTTGGGCGAGCTCACGTTGATGGCGAGGTAGTCGGCGACCGGGGCGAGCAGGCGAGCTGATTCGCGGTAGTCGGCCACCGCATCCTCGACCGCGACGACGCGACTCTTGCCGATGTTGGCGCCGATGATCGGACGCGCGCGGGAGCGCCGCTGGCGCGCGACGCGCTCGGCCGCCACGGCCGCTCCCCCGTTGTTGAAGCCCATGCGGTTGATGACCGCGCGATCGTCGACGAGGCGGAACAAGCGCGGCTTCGGGTTGCCGTCCTGCGCGATCGCGGTGACCGTGCCGATCTCGATGTGACCGAATCCGAGCACCCACAGGCCGCGGATGCTCCGCGCATCCTTGTCGAAGCCGGCCGCCATGCCGAAGGGCGACTCGAACCGCAGGCCGAGCGTCTCGACCGCGAGGGCGGGATCGGGCCGGGTGACCGCGCGCACGAGCCCGGTGAGCCCGAGCGCGGGGATGGCGCGGATGACCGCGACCGCCAAGTGGTGCGCGCGTTCCGGGTCGAGGCGCCGCAGCACGGTGCGGAACAGCAGCTCGTACACGGGGCCGCTCAGTCGGCGTCGGGAGCCGCGGAGGCGAGCTGCTCGCGCTCGATGCGCAGCTGCTCGATCGCCGACTCGAAGTCATCGAGGTTCTCGAAGGCCTGGTAGACGCTCGCGAAGCGCAGGAAGGCCACCTCGTCGAGCTGCCGCAGCTCGGGCAGGATCGCGAGGCCGATGTCATTGGCGTCGAGCTGCGAGGCGCCCGTCGCTCGCAGGTTCTCTTCGACCTTCTGAGCGAGCTGGGCGAGGTCGGCGTCGGTCACCGGGCGGCCCTGGCAGGCCTTGCGCACGCCGAGCACGATCTTCTCGCGCGAGAACGGCTCGACGACGCCGCTGCGCTTGATCACCATGAGGCTCGCGGTCTCGGTCGTGCTGAAGCGGCGACCGCACTCGGGGCACTGCCGACGGCGTCGGATCGAGAGCCCGTCATCGCTCGTGCGCGAATCGATGACGCGGCTGTCGGGGTACCGGCAGAAGGGGCAGTGCATGGTGCGCCCAGCCTAGAGGAACCGGGCGCGCACGGCGTCGCCGTGGGCGGGCAGCTGCTCGGCGTCGCTGAGGGCGCCCACGTGGGCGGCGACCGCGGCGAGAGCATCCCGGTCGTACTCCACGATCTGCTGCGGGCGCAGGAACGTGTACGCCCCGAGCCCCGAGGCGAAGCGCGCCTGCCCGCCCGTGGGCAGCACGTGGTTCGAGCCGGCGATGTAGTCGCCGAGGCTCACGGGGGTGTGGTCACCCACGAAGATCGCGCCGGCGCTCTCGAGCGACGGCAGCAGAGCCTGCGGGTCGGCCACCTGCACCTCGAGGTGCTCGGGGCCGTAGGCATTGCTGAACCGCACCGCTTGGGCGAGGTCGTCGACGAGCACAACGGCCGACTGCGGGCCGTCGAGCGCCGTCGTGACGCGCTCGCGGTGGTGGGTCGCGGCGACCGCCGCGGGCAGGGCCGCCTGCACGGCGTCGGCCAGCGCGGGGTCGTCGGTCACGAGCACGCTGCCGGCGAGCTCGTCGTGCTCAGCCTGGCTGATGAGATCGGCCACGACGTAGTCGGGGCGCGCGGTCGCGTCGGCGATGATGAGGATCTCGGTCGGGCCGGCCTCGCTGTCGATGCCGACGACGCCCTTCACAGCCCGCTTCGCGGTCGCCACGAAGAGGTTTCCCGGGCCCGTGATCACCTGCACGGGGTCCAGGTGCAGGTCGGGCACGCCGTACGCGAGCGCGCCGATCGCGCCCGCACCGCCCATCGCGTAGACCTCGTCGACCCCGAGCAGAGCGGCCGCCGCAAGGATGGTCGGGTGCACCGAGCCGTCGAACGCGGCCTGCGGCGGCGAGGCGAGCGCGATCGAGCCGACGCCCGCGACCTGTGCGGCGACGACGTTCATCACGACGCTCGAGGGGTACACCGCCTTGCCGCCCGGCACGTACAGGCCGACGCGCGCGACAGGCTGCCAGCGCTGCACGATGCGCGCGCCGGGGGCGACCTCGGTGGTCTGCGGCGCCGGCACCTGGGCAGCGGTCGTGCGCCGCACGCGGTCGATGGCCTCCTCGAGCGCCGCGCGCACCGCGGGATCGAGCCCGGCTTCGGCGGCGCGCAACTGCTCGGCCGTCACGCGCACCGCGGCTGGTCGCACGCGATCGAAGCGCTCCGCCTGATCGAGCAAGGCGGCGCTGCCGCGGTCGCGGACATCCTGGATCAGTGCGTCGACGGCGTCGACGGCGGAGCCGACATCGCTTGCAGCGCGCGGGACGAGGGCGAGCAGGTCAGCGGCGGAGAGGGCGCGGCCGCGCAGGTCGAGGGTTCGCATCATGGCCTGTTCAGCCTAATCGCGGCCAGCCTCGGGAATACCCGGGCGTGGATGCGGTTGCATAGACCGTGATGACCACTGCTCCCGACGCCACCGGTTTCGACGCCTTCGCCCAGGCCTTCCGCCGTCATGCCGCGGGGGTCGCCGTGATCACGGCGCGCACGCCCGACGGTCGCCCCGTCGGCTTCACCGCCACCTCGCTCGCGTCGCTCGCCGCCGTCCCGCCGCTCGCGACCTTCAACATGGCCCGCACCGCGAGCTCGTGGCCGGCGATCGAGCAGACCGATCGCGTGGCGATCCACATGCTCGGCCAGGAGGACTTCGCCGTCGCGAAGATCATGGCGGGTGACAACGCGCATCGCTTCGACGGCGACCACTGGGAGCCGGGACCCCACGACCTCCCCATCCTCAGGAATGTGACGGCCTGGATGGTCGGCACGATCGTGGCCCGCACCTTCGTGGCCGAGAACGTGATGATCGCCGTGCAGATCGATGAGGGAGCGCTCGGCGAGCCCGACGAGCCGCTGCTCTACCACGAGCGGGCCTTCCGGGCGCTCGGCGCCGAGCTCTAGAGCAGCGCGCGCGGTCCAAGCAGGCTCTTCACCTCGCCGAAGAACCCGGCGGAGGGCTCGACGCGGTGCGGCAGCTCGAAGACGCGCGCCGAATCGTCGCGCACGAGCCGAAGGCGCACCTCGGTCGACCCGCGGTGGCGGGAGAGCACCGAGTCGAGCTCGCTCACGACGTCGACGGTCGCGCGCTGCTCGCGCACCGAGAGTGTGAGCGGGCCCGTCTCAGCGCTCACTCCCAGCTCGGGCTGCTGCAGCACCATCGCCTGCAGGGTGATGCCGTCGTCGCGGTGGTTCACGCGGCCGCGCACGACCACGATGCTGTCGGCGACGAGTTTGGCGCCGAACTCGAGGTAGCTCTTGCCGAGGAACATGATGCTGATCTCGCCACCGAAGTCTTCGAGCGTGATCATGCCGTAGGGGTTGCCCGACTGGCGTGCCACGCGGTGCTGCACGCTCGTGATGAGGCCCGCGACCGTCACTTGCTCACCATCGGCGGGCGGATTGTCGTTGAGCTCGGCGATGCCCGTGCCAGCGTGCTGCGCGAGCGCGCGCTCGAGCCCGGCGAGGGGGTGATCGGAGACATAGAGCCCGAGCATCTCGCGCTCGAACGCGAGCTTGTCCTTCTTCGCCCACTCGGGCCGGTCGGGAACGTGCTCGGTGCTCTGCTCGGCATCCTCGAAGAGGCTGTCGAAGTCGAAGCCGACGTCGCCGACCTCCTCCGCCCGTTTCTCCTTGACCGCGGCCTCGACGGCGCCCTCGTGTATCTCCATGAGCGCCCGCCGGGTCGCGCCGAGCGAATCGAAGGCCCCGGCCTTGATGAGCGACTCGATTGCGCGCTTGTTCGCGACGGGCGACGGCACCTTCTTGAGGAAGTCGAAGAAGCCCGTGAAGCGGCCCTTCTCCTCGCGTGCCGCGCGGATGTGCTCCACGACCGCGAAGCCGACGTTGCGCACCGCGCCGAGGCCGAACCGGATGTCGTCGCCGACGGCCGCGAAGAATCCGATGGACTCGTTGACATCGGGCGGCAGCACCGTGATGCCCATGCGGCGGCACTCGTTGAGGTAGACCGCCATCTTGTCTTTCGAATCGCCCACGCTCGTCAGCAGGGCCGCCATGTACTCGGCCGGGTAGTGCGCCTTGAGGTACGCGGTCCAGTACGAGACGACGCCGTACGCCGCCGAGTGGGCCTTGTTGAAGGCGTAGTCGGAGAAGGGCACGAGGATGTCCCACAGCGTCTTGACGGCGGCCTCGGAGTACCCGTTGGCCGCCATGCCGGCGCGGAAGTTCTCGTACTGCTTGTCGAGCTCCTCTTTCTTCTTCTTGCCCATCGCCCGCCGCAGCAGGTCGGCCTGCGCGAGCGTGTAGCCCGCGAGCTTCTGCGCGATCTCCATGACCTGCTCCTGGTACACGATGAGGCCGTAGGTCCCGCCCAGCACCTCTTCAAGCGGCTCGGCGAGCTCGGGGTGGATCGGCGTGATCTCCTGCCGGCCGTTCTTGCGCAGCGCGTAGTTGGTGTGCGAATCAGCACCCATCGGCCCCGGACGGTAGAGCGCGAGCACAGCAGAGATGTCTTCGAAGTTGTCGGGCTTCATCATGCGCAGCAGCGAGCGCATGGGTCCGCCGTCGAGCTGGAAGACGCCGAGCGTGTCGCCGCGCGCCAGCAGCTCGTAGGCCGCCGGATCGTCGAGCGTGAGGTCTTCGAGCACGAGCCGCGTGCCGCGGTTGGCCTCGATGTTGTCCAGAGCGTCGTCGATGATCGTGAGGTTGCGCAGGCCGAGGAAGTCCATCTTCACGAGCCCGAGGGCCTCGGAGGCCGGGAAGTCGAACTGCGTGACGATCTGGCCGTCCTGCTCGCGCTTCATGATCGGGATGATGTCGATGAGCGGTTCGCTCGACATGATCACGCCCGCCGCGTGCACGCCCCACTGGCGCTTGAGGTTCTCGAGGCCGAGCGCGGTGTCGAAGACCGTGCGCGCCTCGGCGTCGACCTCGATGATGGCGCGGAAGTCGGCGGCCTCCTTGTAGCGCTCGTGCGTGCGGTCGAGGATGCCCGCGAGGGGCATGTCCTTGCCCATGATGGCGGGCGGCATGGCCTTGGTGAGCTTCTCGCCCATCCCGAAGGGGAACCCGAGCACGCGCGAGCTGTCCTTCAGCGCCTGCTTCGCCTTGATGGTGCCGTAGGTGACGATCTGGGCGACGCGCTCGTCGCCGTACTTCTCGGTGACGTAGCGGATCACCTCACCGCGGCGGCGGTCGTCGAAGTCGACGTCGAAGTCGGGCATCGAGACGCGGTCGGGGTTGAGGAAGCGCTCGAAGATGAGGCCGTGCTCGAGGGGGTCGAGGTCGGTGATGCGCATGGCGTAGGCGGCCATCGATCCGGCCCCCGAGCCGCGGCCCGGGCCGACGCGGATGCCGTTGCGCTTCGACCAGTTGATGAAGTCCGCGACGACGAGGAAGTACCCCGAGAAGCCCATCTGCGTGATGACGCCGATCTCGTACTCGGCGCGCGCGCGCACCGCATCCGGAACCCCGCCCGGATACCGCACCGCCAGCCCGCGCTCGACCTCCTGGATGAACCAGCTGTTCTCGGTCTCCCCCTCGGGAACCGGGTACCGCGGCATGTAGTTGGCCGAGGTGTTGAAGGCGACGTCGGCGCGCTCCGCGATCAGCAGCGTGTTGTCGCAGGCCTCGGGATAGTCGCGGAACAGCTCGCGCATCTGCGCGGGCGTCTTGAGGTAGAACTCGTCGGCATCGAACTTGAAGCGATTCGGATCGTCGAGCGTGCTGCCCGACTGCACGCAGAGGAGCGCCGCGTGCGAACCGGCATCACCCGCGTGCGTGTAGTGCAGGTCGTTCGTGGCGACGAGCGGCAGGCCGAGGTCTTTCGCGAGTCGGATGAGCTCGGTCATCGTGCGCCGCTCGATCGGCAGACCGTGGTCCATGATCTCGACGAAGTAGTTCTCGGCGCCGAAGATGTCGCGGAACTCGGCGGCGGCCTCGCGGGCCTTGTCGTACTCCCCCAGCCGCAGGCGGGTCTGCACCTCGCCGCTCACGCAGCCCGTCGTCGCGATGACGCCCTCGGCGTACCGGCTCAGCAGCTCGCGGTCCATGCGGGGCTTGAAGTAGTAGCCCTCAATCGAGGCCAGCGACGACATGCGGAACAGGTTGTGCATGCCCGTCGTCGAGGCCGCGAGCATCGTGAGGTGCGTGTAGGCGCCCGCGCCCGACACGTCGTCCTCTCCCCCGACGCCCCACTTGACGCGCGTCTTGTCGGTGCGGTGGGTTCCCGGCGTGAGGTACGCCTCGATGCCGATGATGGGCTTGATGCCCGCGTCGGTCGCGGTCTTCCAGAAGTCGAAGGCGCCGAACATGTTGCCGTGGTCGGTGACCGCGATCGCGGGCATGCCCTGCTCGACCGCTTCGGCGATGAGCGGCTTAACGCGCGCGGCGCCGTCGAGCATGGAGTACTCGCTGTGCACATGGAGGTGGACGAACGAGTCTGCTCGAGTGGTCACGGGGCCTCCGACGGGTCGATCTGGACCCTCAGTCTAGGTCGTGCCGCAGACCCGGCCGGGCGTGTCGGCGGGCGCGTCAGGAGCCGCGAAGCACGTCGAGGGCGTGCTGCAGATCGGCCGGGTAGCGCGACGAGAATTCGCTCCATTCGCCGGTCGCGGGATGCCGGAAGGCGAGCCGCATGGCGTGCAGCCACTGCCGCTCGAGGCCGAGACGTGCGCTCAGACTCGGGTCTGCGCCGTACATCGCGTCGCCCGCGCACGGGTGCCGCTGCGCCGCCATGTGCACGCGGATCTGGTGCGTGCGGCCCGTCTCGAGGTGGATCTCGAGCAGCGAGGCCGCCGGGAACGCCTCGATCGTGTCGTAGTGCGTCACCGAGGGCTTGCCGCCCGCGACGACCGCGAACTTCCAGGCGCTGCCCGGGTGCCGACCGATCGGCGCATCGATCGTGCCCGAGAGCGGGTCGGGATGCCCCTGCACGATCGCGTGATAGATCTTCTCGACCTCGCGGTCGTGGAACTGGCGCTTGAGCTCGCGATAGGCGTGCTCGGACTTCGCCACGACCATGAGACCGCTCGTGCCGGCGTCGAGCCGGTGCACGACGCCCGCACGCTCCGCGGGCCCCGAGGTGGCGATGCGGTAGCCCGCGGCCGCCAGGGCGCCGATGACGGTCGGCCCCTCCCACCCCACCGACGGGTGAGCGGCGACGCCGACGGGTTTGTCGACCACGACGAGGTCGTCGTCGTCATGGATGATCCCGAGGTCGTCCACGGGGATCGGCTCGATGCGCGCCTCGCGGCGGGGCTGCCACGTCACCTCGAGCCACGCGTCGGCGGCGACCCGGTCTGACTTGCCGACAACGCGCCCGTCGAGGGTCACGCCTCCGGCGTCGGCGATCTCGGCCGCCTGCGTGCGCGAGAATCCGAGCAGCGTCGCGAGCGCGACATCCACCCGTTCACCGGCCCGCCCGGGAGGCACAGGCAGGGAGCGCGACTCGGTCACCGTCGCGCTCCCGTGTTGACCCTGCCGACCGTTCGGTCGTGGCTGCTGCTGCGGCTCAGGAACCGTAGCCCGGGAACTGGCCGGGCGGCGGCGACTGCGGAGCCGGGTATCCCGTGGCCGGCGAGGCCGGCGCGGGGTACGAGGGCGCGGAGCCCGGGAAGGGCTGGTCGGAACCGAACGCCGGCGCCGAGCCGTAGACCGGAGCCGAGCCCACTGTGGAGGCGGCCGCCGGGGCCGAGCCAGCGGTCGAGGCCGACGGCGCTGCCGCCGGCTGCGCCGTGCCCTCGAGCTCGGCGAGCTGGGTCTGGATGTAGGTGCGCAGCTGCTGGCGGTACTCGCGCTCGAAGGTGCGCAGCTCATCGACACGCTGCTGCAGCATCGATCGCTCTTGCTCGAGCGCCTGCAACTGGCCCTGCTGCGCGTTCGTGACCTCGGCCACGATGCGAGCGGCCTCGGCCTGGCCCTCGGCGATGAGCTGCTCCTTCTTGGCGACGCCCTCGCGCACGTGCTCCTCGTGGAGGCGCCGCGCGAGCTGCAGCAGGTTGTTGGTGTCGGCAGACGGCTCGGACGCGCTCGCCACGGGCGCTTCGACGACCGGGGCCGGCACCGGCGCGGGAGGAGCGGCGACGATGGCCGGCGCGGGGGCCTCCATGGGAGCGGCGGCGACGGATCCCCCGCGGCCGAGCTCGGCGATGCGAGCATCGGCGGCGACGAGTCGCTGGCGCAGCTCGTCGTTCTCCTGGTTCAGGCGGCGCAGTTCGACGACGATCTCGTCGAGGAAGTCGTCCACCTCGTCCTGGTCGTATCCCTCGCGGAACTTGGTGGACTGGAAGCGCTTGTTGACGACATCTTCAGGCGTCAGGGCCATGTGCGTCACCTCGAGACTTTCTGGAGCGGTTGAATAACGATGGGGTAACGCTAGCAACACCGGGTCACATCCGTCACATCCGTGTCGGTCAGCGTACCGCGCCGACCCGCACGAACGGGAGGATTCCCGCCGATCAGCGTCCGCTCACGAGCGACATGAGGATCAGCAGCACGATCAGCACGATCGTCCAGGCCAGGTCGAGGCGAATCGACCCGAGCTGCAGCGGCGGGATCACGCGACGGACCGCCTTGAGAGGCGGATCGGTGATGGTGTAGCTCGACTCGGCGATGAGCACCACAACCCCCCGCGGGCGGAACCCCGGGTTGAGCACCTGCACCCAGTCGAACACGAAGCGCACCCACATCGCGATGAACACGATGAGCAGCGCGATGTAGATGACGGAGAGCAGGATCGAGAAGACGAGCGTCACGGTGCAAGTCTCGCAGGTTCTGCTGGGAGTCGGCGCGCGAGACCGGAGCCCGCGCTAGTCGCGGGCGAGGAAGGACGCGTCGACGTCGGGCTCGATGTCGGCGGCATCGCCGCTCGTCGCGACGTGCGCGGGCGAGAGCAGGAAGACCTTGCTCGTCACGCGCTCGATGCGACCGTAGAGACCCTGCGAGAGCCCGCTGGCGAAGTCGACGAGGCGTCGCGCCTCGCTCTCGGTCATCTGCGAGAGGTTGATGATGACGGGGATGCCCTCGCGAAAGCTCTCGGCGATCATCTGGGCGTCCTTGTACGCCCGCGGGTGCACCGTGAGGATCTCGTTCATGTCGCTCGCAGCGGCCGGCCGGGTGGCGGCGGGACGGCGCAGCGGGGTCACCGGCGCACGCTGGGCGGCGACGGCCGCGGGAGCGGCGGGCGCGGCAGCGGCGGGGTGGTCGTACTCGACCTCTTCGTCGGCGAGGCCGAGGTACACCATGGTCTTGCGCAGCGGATTGCTCATGAGGTTCGTCCTTACCGGTCGTGGCACTCGCCAGATTAAGGGCGCTCGGGCCGTTTTCCCGTGATTGCCGTGCCGATGCGCAGGTGTGTCGCGCCTTCTGCGATCGCCTCCGCGTAGTCGTTCGACATGCCGGCGGAGATCGCGGTCGCCGTCGGAGCGAGCGCGCGCACGCGGTCGGAGAGCTCGCGGAGGCGCGCGAACGCCGAGCGCGCATCCTCATCGATGGGGGCGACGGCCATGACGCCGCGCAGATCGAGGGTCGGATGCTCGAGCACGCGTTCGGCGAGCGGGAGCAGCTGCGACGGCTCGACCCCTCCCCGGCCGGGATCGTCGGTGAGGTTGACCTCGAGGAACACCTCGAGCGGCCGTTCGGTGCGCGCAAGTGCCGCGACGAGCGACTCGCGGTCGACCGAGTGGATGACGCGCGCGTACTCGGCGACCGCGCGCGCCTTGTTCGACTGCAGCTGACCGACGAAGTGCCACGTGAGCGGCAGGTCGTGCAGCGCGGCCGCTTTCGGCGCCGCGTCCTGATGCCGGTTCTCGCCGACGTCGCGCACGCCGAGCTCGACGAGGTCGCGCACGAGCTCGGCGGGGTGGAACTTGGTCACCACGATGAGGGTGACCTCCTCGCGCGTCCGGTCGGCGGCGCGACAGGCGTCGACGATGCCCTGGTCGATGCGGGCGTAGCGCTCACGGAGCTCGGCGCTGGCGGCCACGTCAGCGCAGGAAGTCGGGGATGTCGAGATCGTCGTCGTCATCGACCTCGAGCGGGTCGATCGGCGCCGTCGCCGCGAGGCCGCCGTCGTCGCCCCAACTCCGGTCGGAGAGACCGGGCTCGGCGGTCGCGGTGGCGACAGCGACGGGAGCCGCCGCCGTGCCCTCCGCGGCCTGGTAGCTCGCGCGGCGATCGCGGTGCACGACCGTCGGCTCGCCGCCGTCGAAGCCCGCGGCGATGACCGTCACGCGCACCTCGTCGCCGAGGGTGTCGTCGATGACGGCGCCGAAGATGATGTTGGCCTCGGGGTGCACGGCCTCCTGCACGAGCTTGGCGGCGTCGTTGATCTCGAAGATGCCGAGGTTGGATCCACCCTGGATCGACAGCAGAACGCCGTGAGCGCCGTCGATGCTCGCCTCGAGCAGGGGGCTCGCCACGGCGAGCTCGGCGGCCTTGATGGCGCGGTCGGCGCCGCGCGCCGAGCCGATGCCCATGAGCGCCGATCCGGCACCCTGCATCACGCTCTTGACGTCGGCGAAGTCGAGGTTGATGAGCCCAGGGGTCGTGATGAGGTCGGTGATGCCCTGCACGCCCGCGAGCAGCACCTGATCGGCGGTCGCGAAGGCTTCGAGCATCGAGATCCCGCGGTCGCTGATCTCGAGCAGGCGGTCGTTGGGCACGACGATGAGCGTGTCGACCTCGTTCTTCAGCTGCGAGACGCCGAGATCGGCCTGCGCCTGCCGGCGCTTCCCCTCGAACCCGAAGGGCTTGGTGACGACACCGATCGTGAGCGCGCCGATCGACTTGGCGATCCGCGCGACGACGGGAGCACCGCCCGTGCCGGTTCCGCCGCCCTCGCCCGCCGTGACGAAGACCATGTCGGCACCAGCGAGCGCCTCTTCGATCTCCTCCGCGTGGTCTTCGGCCGCGCGGCGCCCCACCTCGGGGTCGGCGCCGGCGCCGAGCCCCCGTGTGAGCTCGCGGCCCACGTCGAGCTTGACGTCGGCGTCGCTCATGAGCAGGGCCTGGGCGTCGGTGTTGATGGCGATGAACTCGACACCGCGCAGCCCGAGCTCGATCATGCGGTTGACGGCGTTGACGCCGCCACCGCCGATGCCGACCACCTTGATCACGGCGAGGTAGTTCTGGTTCGAGGTCACGTCGATGCCTTCCGCTCAACCTTCACCCTCAGGTTGAGGGCTAAAGTTATGCTCAGTATGTACTGCTGGGCTCGACGGTAGGCCCGCGGGGCGCGCGCGGCCTCGAAGCGCGCCGCGTGTCGCGAATGTGCGCGGCGCAGGCGACCGGCGGGGTCAGAGCCGACGGACGACGAGGCTCTCGGGCGCCGACACGTCGTACTCGCGCGGCGAGGACTGGTTGGTCGCCGCGAGTGCCGCCGCGAGCACGCGGGCCTTGAAGTCAGAGCGCTCAGCGCTGCCCCACACCACCCGGTGCCCGACCCCCGTCATCGAGAAGACGACGTCGTCGCGCGTGGATGCCCTGATCACGTCGACCCGGGATCGCAGCTCGGCGGGCAGCGCCGTGAGCACGGCCGCCACGCTGCGGAAGGCGAGCGAGGTCGGGTCGGCGCTCTCCGCGGCGATGAGCGGGATGCCCTCCGGACGTTGCGGCGCCGACGACACCACGACCCCCGCGGCGTCGACGAGATCGACGGCCGCGCCCCGCTCGATCGCGGCGACGGGGGCCCGCTCGACGATGCGCACGACGAGCGTGTGCGGCGGGATCACCTCGGTCGAGTACGAGCGGATGAGGGGGAACACGGCGAGATCAGCACGGATCGCCTCCTCGTCGAGCAGCGCGAGGGGTGTTCCGAGGTGGTCGTCGAGCGCCGCGGCGACGACCTCGGCGTCGAGGCGCTCGGCGCCCGCGACCTCGATCGTGTCGAGCGCCATGAGCGGCGAGAGGGTCACGAGGGCAACGCCGCCGACGAGGGCCAGCAGAGTCGCCGCCGCGCCCGTCGCGATGAGGCGACGACGGCGCGAGCGCCGCGTGAAGCGGCGCACCTCGGCGCGCTCCTCGCGTCGACGGGCGCGCGCCGACCGCCGCTGCTCGGCGGCACCGTCGAGTCCCCGCGCTGCACGAGCGCCCTCGGCGGTCGACGCGGCACCGACCGGGGCTCGCCCATCTCGCGCGGGGCGCGGGGGCCGGGCCGCGGGCTCACGCGGAGCACGAGCGTCGCGCGGAACGGCGTGGTCACGAGGGGCACGGGGCTCGCGCGGCGCGCGCGGGACGCGGACCGGGCGCTCCCCGCCCGGCGTGGCCGACGGCGGAGGCGGCGCGCCGATCCCCTCGGGCCTCTTCACGGGCTCGCGGCTCCCCCGCCCGGCGTGCCGCGGCGCTCGAGCGCCCCGCGCACCTGCGGAATGATCCGGTAGACGTCGCCGCAGCTGAGCGTCATGACGATGTCACCGGGCCGGGCGATCTCGGCGACGCGATCGGCGGCATCCTGCCAATCGGGGCGGTAGTCGACGCGGGCAGGGTCGCTGAAGCGGTCGACGACGAGCGCGCCGGTGACGCCCGGGATCGGATCCTCCCGCGCGCCGTAGACGTCGAGCACGACCGTGTGGTCGGCACCGTGCTCGTAGACCTCGGCGAACTCGCCCGCCATCGCCTGCGTGCGGCTGTAGAGGTGCGGCTGGTGGATGGCGATCACGCGCCCCTCCCCCACGACCGACCGGGCGGTCTGCAGCGCGGCCGCGACCTCGGTCGGATGGTGGGCGTAGTCGTCGTAGAGCCGCACGCCATCGGCGAGCCCGTGGGCTTCGAACCGGCGCTGCGTGCCCGCGAAGCCGTCGAGCGCGAGCACAGCATCCCGCGCATCGACGCCGAGCCCCACGAGCACGGCGACGACGCCCGCCGCGTTGAGGGCATTGTGTCGACCCGGGATGGCGAGCTCGCCCTCGTGCTCGTCGCCGCCGACCGCCACCCGGTAGCGGATCGGGCCCGTGTCGGAGATCGCGACGAGCCGCACATCGGCGTCGGCCGACTCGCCGAAGGTCAGCACGGGGAGCGCTCCGCCCGCCGCCCGAAGCCTCGCGGCCAGGCGTCGCGTGGCCGGGTCGTCGGCCGAGACCACGAGCAGCTCGCTGGCTGCCGTCGCGAAGGTGTCGAACGCGGCCTCGAGCGCCCCCTCGTCGCCGTAGTGGTCGAGATGGTCGGTATCGATGTTGGTGATGAGCGCGACCGCCACGTCGTAGAGCAGGAACGAGCCGTCGGATTCGTCCGCCTCGACGACGAAGAGGTCGCCCTCGCCCCAGGCCGCGCTCGTACCCGCACCCTGGATGACCGCGCCATTGACGAAGGAGGGATCGCGCTCGAGGGCGCGCAGGGCCGTGACGAGCATCCCGGTCGACGTCGACTTGCCGTGGGCGCCCGCGACCGCGACGAGGCGCTCGCCCCGCACGAGCCACGCGAGAGCCTGCGAGCGGTGCAGCACGGGCAGCCCGCGGCGCAGGGCCTCCTGGTACTCGGGATTGTCGAGCCACAGCGCGCCCGTCACGACGAGAGTGTCGGCGTCGGCGACGTGCGCCGCGTCGTGTCCGATGCTGACGGGGATGCCGAGCTCACGCAGCGACTGCACGGTCGCCGAATCGGACCGATCGCTGCCCGTGACGACGTACCCCCGGTCGTGGAACAGGCGAGCAATGCCGCTCATGCCGCTGCCGCCGATGCCGACGAAGTGCAGGCGGCCGAGCGAGTCAGGAAGGACGAGGTCGGGGTCGGGCTTGATCATCGCCCATCACCCTACGCGGCCCGGCGCGGCGATCGCCTCGTGCACGAGGGCGAGCAGGTCTGCCGCGCCGTCGCGCCGTCCCACCTGCTGCGCCGCAGCAGCCATGCGGGCGATCTCGGCGCGACGGCCGAGCAGCGGAACGAGCTCGCGCGCGACCCACTCCGGGCTCAGCTCGGAATCGGCGACGATGATCGCGGCGCCCGCATCGACGAGCTCGCGGGCGTTGAGCCGCTGCTCGCCGTTGCCGACGGCGTAGGGCACGAACACCGCGGGCAGGCCGATCGCGGCGAGCTCGCTGACCGTTGCCGAGCCCGAACGGCAGAGCACCAGATCGGCGGCCGCGAAGGCGAGGTCCATGCGATCGCAGTACGCCATCGTGCGGTAGCCCTCGAGCCCGGGGTCGTCGCCGCCCCGGCCGGTGCCGGTCAGGTGCACGACCTGCCACCCGGCGCCGACGAGCCGCGCGGCCGAGGCCGTCATCGACTCGTTGATGCGCTTCGCGCCCGTCGAGCCGCCCGTGACGAGCAGCACCGGCCGAGCCGGGTCGAGGCCGAAGAAGGCGAGCGCCTCGCCGCGCAGGGCCGCGCGGTCGAGCCCGGCGATCTCGGGCCGCAGCGGCATGCCGACGAGCCGAGCGCCGCGCAGCCGGGTGCCCGCGAACGTGATGCCGACGCGCCCGCCGAGCCACACGGCGAGACGATTGGCGATGCCCGGGCGCGCGTTCGCCTCGTGGGCGACGATCGGGATGCGCTCGAGCCGGGCGGCGACGTAGGCGGGAGCCGCGGCGTACCCGCCGAAGCCGACGACGACCTGCACGCCCCGATCGCGGATGATCGCCCGCGTACGGCGCACGGCGTCGCGGAAGCGGCCGGGGAAGCGCACGGCGGCACCGTCGGGTCGTCTCGGGAACGGCACGCGCGGAATCGTGAGCAGCTCGAAGCCGCGCGCGGGCACGAGCCGCGCCTCGAGCCCCTCGGCAGTGCCGAGCACGAGCAGCTCGGCGGCCGGATCGGTCGCGCGCCAGTGGTCGGCGAGAGCGAGCAGCGGGTTCACGTGGCCGGCGGTTCCCCCGCCGGCGAGCAGCGCCGTCGTCATCGGGCGACCGGCGCTGCGGTGCGAGCGGGCAGCGGCAGATCGCGGGCGAGCGAGAGCACGACCCCGATCGCGAGCAACGACGAGACGAGCGCGGTGCCGCCCGCGGAGATGAAGGGCAGCGGCACCCCGAGTACCGGCAGCATTCCGAGCACGACGGCGATGTTGACGAGCGACTGCCCGATGATCCAGACCATAATCGCGCCCGTCGCGATGCGGTGGAAGGGCTTCTCGTGGGCGCGCACGAGGCGCACGAGGCCGACCGCGAGCACGGCGAGCAGCACGAGCACGACGATCGCGCCGATGAGCCCGAGCTCTTCGCCGATGATCGCGAAGATGAAGTCGCTCTCGGCGTGCGGCAGCCAGCGCCACTTCGTCGCCGAGTTGCCGAGGCCCACGCCCCACACGCCGCCCGAGCCGAGAGCCCACAGGGCGTGCACCGACTGCCAGCACGTGAACTCGTAGTCCTCGGGAGCGCAGCCGTTGAGCCACACGTCGATACGGCTCGACCGCGAGCTCGAGGTGAGGGCGAAGACCACCGCTCCGAGCGCGACCGCGCCCACGAGTCCCGCGAGGTACCGCAGCGGCGCCCCCGCGAAGTACAGGGCGGCGAGCACGATCGCGATCATGATGGATGCCGTGCCGAGGTCTTGCCCCAGCAGCACCATGCCGATCGCGACCCCCGAGATCGGCACGGCCGGGATCGCCACGCTGCGCCAGTCGGTGAAGGCATTGGCGCGGTCGGCGAGCACCGTGGCGAGCCAGACGACGAGGGCGAGCTTGAGGAATTCCGACGGCTGGGCGGTGAGACCGCCGATCGAGATCCAGTTCTGGTTGCCGCCGTAGCCGTAGCCGAGGCCCGTGAAGACGAGCAACTGCAGCCCGAGGCCCACCATGACGGCAACCCGCGCCCAGCGCCGCCAGAACACGGCGGGCAGCCGAGCGATCATGAGCATGAGCGGGATGCCGATGAGGGCGAAGAGGCCCTGCCGCAGGAACACCGCGAAGAAGTCGCCCTCGTTGTTCTGCGCCGAGGTCACGGCCGACGACGAGAGCACCATGACGAGCCCGAACAGCACCAGGAAGATGACCGTGCCCACGACGATCATCGCGTCGGGGTGCTCGACCCCGAACAGGCGGCGCACGACGACGCGCGCGGTCGCGGGAGACCGCGGAACCGGGCCGGGCTCAGGCGTCGGGCGACCCCGCGGAGGACGGACCGTTGTCATGGGCCTCCCCCTCCAGGTGCTGCCGTACGGCGGCGGCGAAGCGGTTGCCGCGGTCGGCGTAGTCGATGAACTGGTCCATGGATGCCGCGGCCGGCGCGAGCAGCACGGTGTCGCCACCCTGCGCCACGTCGGCCGCCAACCGCACGGCGGTCGGCATCACCCGCTCAGTCTCGTGCGCCTCGACCTCGAACAGCGGCAGGGCGGGCGCGTGTCGCGCGAACACCGCCCGCACGGCCTCGCGGTCGACGCCGATGATGATGGCCGCGCGCAAGCGCCCGGCATGCGCCTCGACGAGGGGCGACAGGTCGACGCCCTTGAGCAGACCGCCCACGATCCAGACCACCGAGCGGTAGGCGCTCAATGCCGAGGCCGCGGCGTGCGGATTCGTCGCTTTGGAGTCGTCGACCCAGGCGATGTCGGCCGTGATGGCGATGAGCTCGGTGCGGTGCGCGTCGACGCGGAACCGGCGGAGGGCATCCCGAATCGATGACGGAGCCGCTCCCGCCGCCCGCGCGAGGGCCGCGGCCGCGAGGGCGTTCGCGAGCCCGTGCGGCGTCGCGAGCCCCGCGGCGGCGACATCGGCGAGCTCAGCGAGCTCGAGAGCGCTCGTGCGCCGTTCGTCGAGGAACGCGCGGTCGACGAGCAGGTCGTCGACGACGCCGACGTCGCTCGGTCCGGGCACGGTCGCCCCGAAACCGATCGCCCGGCAGCCCTCCTGCACCTCGGCCTCTTCGACCATGCGCATCGTCGCCGGGTCGCCGAGGTTGTAGACGCACGCGACGCGCGTGTTGGCGTAGATCTTGGCTTTCGCGGCGGCGTAGGCCTCAGCGCTGCCGTGCCAGTCGTAGTGGTCTTCGGCGATGTTGAGGCACGCGCTCGCGAGCGGTGTGACCGCGCCGGGTCCCGCCGTGGGCATCCAGTGCAGCTGGAAGCTCGAGAGCTCGACGACGAGCGCATCGAACCCCGCGGGGTCGCGGATGGCATCGAGCACGGGAACGCCGATGTTGCCGCACGGAGCGACGCGGCGGCCGTCCTGCTGCAGCATGGTCGCCGCCAACTGGGTCGTCGTGGTCTTGCCATTGGTGCCCGTGATGAGCAGCCACTCTGCCGGCGGGCCGACCTTGTCGCGCACGCGCCAGGCGAGCTCGACATCACCCCACAGCGCCACGCCGCGATCGCGCGCCCAGACCACGTGGGGGTGCTCGGGCAGGTACCCGGGCGACACGACGACGAGTTCGGGGTCGAGCTCGGCGAAACGCGGCGGCACGCTGTCGCCGGAATCGAGCTCGACGAGCTCGACCCCGATCACGGGCAGGATGCGCGCGCGGTCATCATCGGGACGGTGCGCCGCAACGGCGACGCGGCAGCCGAGCTCGGCAAGGGTATCGGCGACGGAGAAGCCCGTGACACCGAGGCCGAGCACGAGGACGCGCAGGCCCGACCAGTCGTCGTGCCAGCTCTGGAGGTCGTGAGGGCGCTGCACGGCTACTGGCTGACCCACTCGAGGTAGAAGAGCCCCACCCCGAGCGCCACGAAGAATCCGCCGATGAGCCAGAAGCGCACGACGACCGTCACCTCGGCCCAGCCCTTCAGCTCGAAGTGGTGGTGCAGCGGGCTCATGAGGAAGATGCGCTTGCCCTTCGTGATCTTGAAGTAGGCGCGCTGGAGGATCACCGACCCCGTCACGATGAGGAACAGGCCACCGATGAGCACGAGCAGCAGTTCGGTGCGCGTGAGGATCGCGAGGGCCGCGAGCGCGCCGCCGATGGCGAGTGATCCCGTGTCGCCCATGAAGATCTGGGCGGGAGAGGTGTTCCACCACAGGAAGCCGATGAGGCTCGCCGCGATCGCGGCCGACACGATCGCGAGGTCGAGGGAGTCGCGCACCTCGTAGCAGCGGCCGATGTTGGCGGGGTCGAGCGCGTCGCTGCCGCACGACTGGTTGAACTGCCAAAAGGCGATGAAGATGTAGGCCGAGATCGAGAGGATCGAGGCCCCGGTCGCCAGGCCGTCGAGGCCGTCGGCCACGTTGACCGCGTTCGACGTGCTGACGACGATGATGTTGACCCACACGGCGAAGGCGACGACCGCGCCGACCGAACCGAGCACGGCCAGATCGAGCCAGTGGATGTCGCGCACGGCGGAGATGGCCGTGGAGGCGGGCGTGAGGCCGTTCTCGTCGGGGAACGAGAGGGCGAGCACGGCGAACACCGTCGCCACGATCGCCTGCCCGGCGATCTTCGCCCAGCCGCCGAGACCGAGGCTGCGCTGCTTGCGGGTCTTCGTGAAGTCGTCGATGAAGCCCACGACCCCGAGGCCGATCATGAGCAGCAGCACGAGCAGGGCGCTCGCCGTGATGCGCTCCCCCGCCACCAGATGGCCGAAGAAGTAGCCGAGCACCGAGCCGAGGATGAAGACGATGCCGCCCATGGTCGGCGTGCCGCGCTTGGTGTGGTGCGACTGCGGGCCATCGTCTCGGATGAACTGACCCCAGCCGATTCGCTCGAACAGGCGGATGAAGAGCGGGGTCATGAACAGGGTGAACCCGAGCGAGAACGCGCCGGCCGTCAGCAGGGCGATCACGGACGGTCTCCGCTCAGCCGGTCGACGAGGTCGCCGAGGTCGAGGTCCGCTCCTCCAGAGATGAGGATCACCGCGTCTGCTCCGCTCGTCGCACGCACGAAATCGTACGCGCTGCCGAGGTCGTCCATGAGCACAGACTCGCCGTCCCACGACCCCTCGAGCCCCGCGGCCATGTGCAGGTGACGGGCGCCGTGGCCGATCACGACGAGTTGGCGCACGTCGAGGCGCACGATGATGCGGCCCAGCGCGTCGTGCACCTCGAAGCGATCGGGCTCGTCGACGGCGAGCGGCCCGATGACGGCGATCGTTCGCAGCCCCGAGCGCCCGAGGTCGGCGAGCACGCGCAGCGAGGCCCGCACGTCGTCGACGTGGGTCGAGCCCGTGTCGTCGAGCAGCAGCGCGCCGTCGGCCGCACGGAGGGGAGCGGTGCGGCGCGCGACCTGCTCGACCGCCAGGCCCCCGATGGCCTCGTCGATCGACTCGCCGCGCGCCAGCGCGGCCTCGAGGGCGGCCACCGCGCGGTCGATCGAGGCGGGGCCGAGCGCGCCCACGCGCACCGTGCGCCGCTCCCCGCCGACGCGCACGTCGATCGTCGAGCCCTCGGAGTCGTGGCGGGCATCGTCGAGCAGCACGGAACCGGTCATCGCGGCCTACCAGCCCGCATCGCGCAGCGCCGCGCGCGCGAGGTCGCGGGCGAAGAAGGGCACCTTCGTCCCCCCGACGTCGCGATAGTCGAGGTGGCCAGGACCGGCCCACAGGATCGTGTCGCCCTCGCGGGCGATCGTGACCGCATGCCGGATGGCCTGCTCGGGCACGGCGATCTCGATCACCTCGGCGGCCGACTCGGCTGCGGCCGCCCCCTCGAGCAGTGCGGCGCGGATCGCGGCCGGATCTTCAAGCCGCGGGTGGTGATCGGTCACGATTACGATGTCGCTGCCCTCGGCGGCGACGCGGCCCATCTCGAAGCGCTTCGTGGCATCGCGATTGCCGTTCGCCGCGCACAGGATGATGAGGCGGCCCTCGGTGAAGCGGCGCAGGGCGGCGAGGGTCGTCGCGTAGGCGTCGGCGCTGTGCCCGAAGTCGACGTACACACTCGGCCCGCGGTCGCCCGACACGCGCTCGGCACGGCCCGGCAGGTAGACGTCGATGGGCTCGCCGCCGAGCGCCGCCGCGATGTCGTCGAGCGCGTGCCCCGCCCGCACGAGCATGACGATCGCGAGACCCGCGTTCGCTGCCATGTGGGTGCCGATGACCGGGACGGCCGACTCGAGCGACTGCCCGTCGGGCGCGGTCAGCCGGAAGTCGGTGCGCTCGGGCAGCTCGCGCGTCACCGCGACGCGCCAGTCGGCCTGCACGTCGGCGCGCGAGGTGATGGTCGTCACCGCCACCTCCGCGAGCTCGACGACGCGCGCACCGTACGACGAATCGAGCGAGACGACCCCCGTGCCGGCGCGCTCGGCGGCGAACAGCTGCGCCTTGGCGGCGAGGTAGGCCTTCATCGTGCCGTAGTCGTCGAGGTGGTCGTGGCTGAGGTTGGTGAATCCGACGACGCCGAACCGCACGCCGTCGACACGGTGCCGGGTGAGCGCCTGCGCGCTCACCTCGAGCGTCGCGGCGTCGATGCCGCGCTCGCGCATGAGGGCGATCATCGCGTGCACCTCGGGCGCCTCGGGCGTCGTGAGGCGGCTCGCCGAGCGCTCGCCGTCGATGACGCGCTCGGCCGTCGTGCTGAGTCCCGTGCGCTTGCCCAGCTGCCGCAGCACGGCGTCGAGCAGGTAGGCCGTCGAGGTCTTGCCGTTCGTACCCGTCACCCCGTAGAGCTCGAGCGGAGCATCCACCGTGCCGTAGACCCAGGCCGAGAGCGCCCCGAGCAGGGCGCGCGGCTGCGCGGCGACGAGCACCGGCAGCCCGGCCTCGGCGGCCAGGTCGCGCCCCGCGGCATCCGTCAGCAGCGCGACCGCGCCGTGCGCGCGCGCCTCGGCCGCGAACGCCGCTCCGTGCGCGTGCGCACCCTGCATGCCGACATACAGATCGCCCGGATGCACGTGCGAGGCCGCGACCGCGATGCCCGTGACCGCCGCCGACGCCGGCCCGAGCAGCGTCAGCGCGAACGCGTCAGCGAGCTCGGCGATCGCGCGGGGCGGGAGGTGCTCCGGTCGCAGCACGACGGGGGCAGGACCGGACAACGCAACCTCGATTCGTGGGCGGCGCCTACCAGGTGGTCGGAAGGCGGGGCGCCGGCTCACTCGAGGGCGCAACCCGGAAGGTCGTGAGCACCTGGGTCATGATCGACCGGAAGGTGGGCGCCGCGGTAGCCGACGTCTTCATCGTATCGGGCTTGCCGTAGGTCACGACAACGACGAACTCGGGGTCGTCGGCGGGCGCGATGCCGGCGACCGAGATGATGCGCTCGTCGGTGTAGCGGCCGTTGCGGGCGACCTCGGCCGTGCCCGTCTTCGCCGCGACGCGGTAGCCGGGGATGTCGATGAGGCTCGCAATGGCGCTGTCGGTCGCGACGCTCTGCATCATCGCGAGCGTCTGGTCGGCGGCCGACTCCGACACGGCGCGCACGCCCTCGGTCGGCGGCGTGTGGGTGACGGTGCCGTCGGCGTGCTCGCACCCGGCCACGAGCGTGAGCGGCAGGCGCACGCCCCCGTTGCCGAGGGCCTGGTAGGCGCTCGCGATCTGCGCGCTCGTCGCCGACATGCCCTGACCGAACATCTGGGTGAGCGCGCCGTGGCCGTCGATGGTCTCGGGATCGCCCAGCCGCCCGCTCGACTCGCCGAGGAAGTCGACCGCGGTCTCCTCGCCGATGCCGAACTTGGCGAGGTAGTCGTGGCGCTGCTGCACCGTGAGGCGCGAGCTCAGCACGGAGGTTCCCGTGTTGGACGAGCGCATGAGCACGCCCGTCGTGGTGAGCCGCAGGTCGTCGTGTGCCCAGGCGTCGGTGATCGAGTAGTTGGCGATCGTCGGCAGGCGACCCGGGGCGATGACCTGCTCGCGGGGCGTCGTGAGGCCCGCGTCGATGAGCGCCGCGAAAGTGAGCGACTTGATGACCGAGCCGGGCTCGAAAGGCGAGCTGAAGCTGCGGGAGCCGAGATTGTCGACCGAGGTGCCATCGACATCGTTCGGGTCGACCGTCGGCCAGTCGGCCGCCGCGATGACATGCCCATCGTCGACGCGCACCACCCAGGCGGTCGCCCAGTCGGCGCCGATCGCGATGGCCTGCTCGGCGATCGTCTGCTGCGCGAACCACTGCACGTCGGCATCGATCGTGAGCCGCAGCGTGCCGCCGTCAACGGCCTCCTGCTGCACGACCGTCGTGCCGGGCAAGCGCACGCCGTCGGCGCCGCGCTCGTAGGTCGACGTGCCGTGGGTGGCCGCGAGGCACTCGTCGAGGCGCCGCTCGAGCCCGGTCTGCGGACCGTCGGTGCCGAGGAACCCGACGAGATTCCCCGCGATCTGCCCGTTCGGGTAGGTGCGGCTCGGCAGGCGCTCCCAGTACACCCATGGGATGCGCAGCTCGCGCACGGCCTGGAACTGCTCGGTCGTGACCCGGCGGGCGAGGTAGGCGTGGTCGTCGGCCGGATCAGCCGCGAGCTGGCTCTGAATCTCGGCGAGCATCGCCGCGGGGTCACCCCCGACGATCCCCGCGACGGCCGCGAGCGCCTCCGCGACCGTGTGCTCCGACTTCTCGCCCGACTCGGGATCCGTGAGCCGGTAGTCCTTGACGAACCGCGGAGAGATCGTGATGTCGTAGCGGTAGACCGAGTCGGCGAGCACGACACCGGTCGCATCGACGATGTCGCCGCGCGCCCCGTAGATCGTGAGCGGGATCGACCGGCGGGCCTCCGACTCGTCGGCCAGCTCTTGCGCGCGCACGACCTGGATATCGACGAGGCGCACGATGAACGACGACAGGATGATCGCGAGCACGAGCATCCAGGCGGCGAGTCGGCGGCGTGTGCGCCGAGCGGCGGTCACCATGCGGGGATCCCCTTCTCGTCGATCAGCGCGTCACAGGCGAGGGCAGAGCCCCCGCAGGAGCGGGTGCGCTCGGGGCCGAGGCTAGCGACCCCGGCGACGACGGCGCCGGAGACTCGCCCGAAGCGAGGGCCGGTGCACCCCCCGTCGTCGTCGGGGTCACGAGGGGCACGTCGGTCAGCAGCACATTGCCGACGAGATCGCCCCGACCGTCGAGCACACCCGAGCCGGCCCCCGCCGGTTGGGGGGAGCCCTGCACGGTGCCATCGGAGAGGAGCAGGAAGGCGGGACTCACCGTGCTCACGACCATGCCGAGCGACTCGGCGTTGGCCGCGACGTGCTGCGCGGAGTCCAGGACGTTGAGGTCTTCGGTGAGCATCTGGGCCGTGCGGTCGAGCTCGATGCGCTGAGCCTCGAGCGCCGTGATGCGATACGCGCCGTCCGACAGCACGATGCTCAGCATGAGCTGGGTCAGCAGGATCGCGAAGACACCCGCGACCGTCACGATCGCGTAGACGGCCCGCGGTCGGGATCGCCGCTGCGGACGCGTCGCGACGACCTCGAGGGGTGCGACGGCGGGCGCGCTGCGGCGGGGGCGGGGCGCGGTCGTCAGCGGGACGGCGCTCATGCCGCGTCTCGCAGCCGCTCGGCGGCACGCAGGCGCACCGGGATGGCTCGCGGGTTGCGCGCGCGCTCGGCCTCGTCGGCCTGCTCGGCCCCGCGCACGAGCAGCGAGAACTCGGGACGGTGCTCGGGCAGCTCGATGGGCAGTCCGGCGGGCGCCGTCGACCGTGAGCGGGCGGCGAGCTCGCGCTTCACGATGCGGTCTTCGAGCGACTGGTAGGCGAGCACGACGATGCGCCCCCCGACCGCGAGCGCGTCGAGCGCCGCCGGCAGGGCGGCTTCGAGCGCGGCGAGCTCGGCATTGACCTCGATACGCAGCGCCTGGAACACGCGCTTGGCCGGGTGGCCCGCGCGCTGCACGGCCCGCGGCGTCGCGTCGATGATGAGCTGCACGAGCTGCGACGAGCGCTCGAGGGGATGCTCCGCACGCGCCTGCACGATGCTGCGGGCGTACCGCGGCGCGAGCTTCTCCTCGCCGTACGCGTAGAAGATGCGACGCAGCTCGGCCTCGGGGTACTCGGCCAGGATCGTGGCCGCGGTGATGCCCGTCGTGCGGTCCATGCGCATGTCGAGCGGGGCATCCTGCGCATAGGCGAAGCCGCGCTCGGCCTCGTCGAGCTGCATCGACGAGACGCCGAGGTCGAAGAGCACCGCCGTCGCGCGGTCGATGCCGAGACCGTCGAGGGCCTCGCGCACGCCGCTGTACACGGTGTGGACGAGGTGCACGCGGTCGCCGAAGGGGGCCAGCCGAGCACCGGCCTTCGCGAGCGCATCGGTGTCGCGGTCGAGACCGACGAGGGTGAGGCCGGGATGCCGCTCGAGGGCCGCCTCGGCGTGGCCGCCGAGTCCGAGCGTGGCGTCGACGAGCACCGCACCCTCGACGCGCAGGGCGGGATCGAGGAGCTCGAGGGTGCGGTCGAGCATGACGGGGATGTGGCGGAGGCGGTCGGTCATCATCGTGTCCGGATCGAGCGCGGGGCCCCGATCCCCATCCGTGCGACCTGGCACCGGGGAAGGTGCGCCAGGGCGACTCACGGCTGGGAGTCGGGGTCACGCGATCAGAAGAGTCCGGGGATCACCTCCTCCTCGGTGTTGGCGAACGCGTCCTCGCGCTCGGCGTAGTAGGCGTTCCAGGCCTCGGTCGACCAGATCTCGGCGCGGTCGCCGGCGCCGATGACGGTGAGCTCGCGGTCGAGGCCGGCGTAGTCGCGCAGGACGGTGGGGATCGTCAGGCGGTGCTGCGAGTCGGGCTCCTGCTCGCTCGCGCCCGAGAGGAAGAGCCGCTGGAACTCACGGCCCTGCTTGCTCGTGAGCGGCGCGGTACGCAGCTTGTCGAGCTGCTCCTGGAACATCGCCGCGCTGAAGACGTAGATGCAGTGCTCCTGACCGCGAGTGAGCACCACTCCCCCGGCGAGCTCGCTGCGGAACTTGGCCGGAAGGATGATGCGCCCTTTGTCGTCGAGCTTGGGGGTGTGCGTGCCGAGAAGCATCGTCCTGGCCCCCCTCTCATCTCCGGCCCGAGATCAGGTGATGACCTCCACTTTACTCCACTTTCCTCCACCAAGTAAAGGATCCTGGGCACTGTATCGCGCACTCGCCTCCACTTCGACCCCGGAGGCCCGTGATTCCGGGCTAGTCAGCGCGGCCAGACGGTGGAGTGCCGGTGGAGGGAATTCGGGCGGAACGGGCCCGGGCGCACGAAAAACGGGGCCGACCAGACGGTCGACCCCGTGAAGGAGAGGGTGGTGGAGGAGGGTGGAGGCTACTCGCCGCGCTCGTCCTGGCGGCGCTCCCAGCGGTCGGTCATCGTCGACATCCAGGAGGTGCGAGGCGTGCGCGCACGGCCCGTTGCGGTGGGCGCGGCCGTGGATGCGTCGCCGCGGCCCGGGCTGATGACGAGCAGAACGCCGCCGAGCATGAGGGCGAAGCCGGCAACACCGATGATCGGCTGCCGAACGATGACGCCCGCGACGAGGGCGCCGACACCCGCGACGGCCAGGAGCGCGCCGATGACGATCAAGCGGTAGTTGGGCTTGCCGCGCCGACCGGAGACGGTCGCCACGAAGTCGGCGTCGTTCTGGTAGAGATTGCGCTCCATCTCTTCGAGGAGGCGCTGCTCGTGCTCAGACAGCGGCATGATGAACCCTTCAGCGGCAAGCGGATCGGATACGCTCCGCTCGATCATTCTAGGCTCGCGGTGCTGGATAGGCTAGGCGAGTGCCTGAGAGATTGCGGTTAGTCGACCTTGTCAACGCCCGGCTCGAGCAGTTCCTCGACGAGCGCGCGACCCAGCTCGGCTCGATCGCCGACGACCTCGCGGTCTTCACCGACGCCAGCCGCGACCTCCTGAGCGGCGGCAAGCGCTTCCGCGCGCTCTTCTGCTACTGGGGGTGGCACGCCGTCGCGGGCACCGTGCGACCGGAGGATCTGCTCGCCGAGCTCGACGAGCACCCCGATCTCTCGAGCATCATCGACGCGGCCGCCGCCCTCGAGCTCTTCCACGCCGCCGCCCTCGTGCATGACGACATCATGGACAACTCCGACACACGCCGCGGCATGCCGGCCGCGCACCGCCGGTTCGAAGCCGACCACGCGCGCCGCGAGTGGGTCGGCAGCGCGGCGACCTACGGCACCTCCACCGCCCTGCTGCTCGGTGATCTGCTGCTCGGCTGGAGCGACGAGCTGCTCGACAGCGGCCTCGAGCGGCTCGCCGAGCCGCGGAGCGCCCGTGCCGCTCGCGGCGAGTTCCAGACCATGCGCACCGAGGTCATGGTGGGGCAGTACCTCGACATTCGCGAGGAGGTCGCATGGCGCGACGCCGCGGAGGCCGACCTGCTGCCGCGCGCGCACCGCGTCGTGACCTACAAGTCGGCGAAGTACTCGATCGAGGCGCCGCTCGCGCTCGGCGGCCTCATGGCGGGCGGCACGCTCGAGCAGGTCGCGGCGCTGCGCGCGTTCGGCCTGCCGCTCGGCGTCGCCTTCCAGCTGCGCGATGACCTGCTCGGCGTGTTCGGCGACCCGGCGGTCACCGGCAAGCCCGCCGGTGACGACCTGCGCGAGGGCAAGCGCACCGTCATCATCGCGCTCGCGCGTGCCGCGTTGCCCGCGGGGGCCGTGCGGCTCATCGACGAGCTGCTCGGTGATCCCACGCTGAGCGAGCACCAGATCGCGACCCTGCAGGCCACGATCCGTGACAGCGGCGCTGTCGAGACGACCGAGCGCATCATCGCCCGCTCGGTCGCCGAGGCGGTTGCCGCGCTCGAGGATGCTCCGCTCAGCCGCTCGGCGCGCGCCGAGCTCATCGGCCTGAGCGACCTCGTGACGCGCCGGGCGCACTGAGCGCCGGGGCGACGGGGCCCCGGACTAGAACGCGAGCGCCTGCGCCACGCGACGCACTTCGGCCTTGCGGCCCGCGCGCAGAGCCGCGATGGGGGCGACACCGAGGAGCTCGTTCGGGCTCAGCATCCACTCCATGGCCTCGTCGTCGGTGAAGCCGTCGTCGGCCAGCAGCACAAGCGTGCCCCGCAGATCCTTGAGCGGCTCGCCGTCGAGCACGAACTCCTCGGGCACGACGAGCACTCGCTCGCGCCGCACAGCGAGCAGGTGGCGGTCCTCGAGCAGGCGGTGCACCTTGCCGGGACTCATGCCCAGCATCTCGACGAGATCAGGAACGGTCAACCAACGAGCGGATTCAGCGGGCACGGTCTAAGCGTGCCATGTCTGCCGCGCCTCGCGCGCCCCGCCTGAATGTTACGAACATGTAAACTCGCACCACATCTTCCCCATTGGTATACGGGGGTTGTACCCTGTCACAGCGGCTGGGGGGCATCCGCGCGCGCTCGACCGAGCGCACCGAGGCACTGCGAAGGGCCGGAGACGATGATCGAGAGCGACCGTACGACGGGGATCGCGAACGGCGGCCGGGGGGCCGCCGACATCGATGACCGAGCGCGGGCCGTGTTCGGGGGGCTCGCGCCGCGGGTGGCTGCCCCGGCGCCGATGGCGCCGAGCGCCGCGCACAGCGACCTCGCCCGTCGCGCCCGATCGACCGCGTTCACGACCGTGCCCGTCATGCTTACCGGGGCCATCGCTCTCAGCCTCGGCCTCACGGGCCCCATCGAGCCCGCCCACGCGCGCAAGCCGTTGCCGCCCAAGCCCGAGCAGTCGCCGACGCCCCTCGGGCTGCGATCGGCCCTGACCCAGATCGGCGCCGCGCTCGTGCCGGGAGCGCTCGCCGCGCAGACCGCGTCGACCAGCGCCGCCCCGGCCGTCTACACGGTCGCCGCGGGCGACACAGTCAGCAGCATCGCGCAGCGCTTCGGCATCTCGACAGCCTCCGTGCTCGCCCTCAACGGCCTGTCGTGGAAGTCGACGATCTTCCCCGGACAGGTGCTCGCCCTGACTGCCGCCCCCGTCAAGACGACGGGCAGCGGCCCGGCGACGACGCGCGGGGGGCGCTACACGATCGTCAAGGGAGACACGCTCTCGGCGATCGCGGCCCGCTTCGGCATCGCGACGCAGTCGCTGCTCGACGCCAACGGACTCGTGTGGTCGAGCATCGTCTACCCGGGCCAGACCATCGTCATCCCGGGCCGCGTGCCCGCCCCCGCCCCCGCCCCGGCTCCCGCCGTGGGCCTCGCCGCCGACATCGCGGTCGCCATGCCCGGCACCGGAACGATGTCGAGCGACGCGCCGCTCGCGACCGCCGACACGATCGAGGGAGACCCGCAGGCCGAGGCGCCTCGGGCACCCGCCGTGGCCGCCATGTCGGTCGCGGCCCGTCCCGTGCTGCCGGTCGAGCCCCGTCGCGTTCCCGCACCGCGCCCGCCCGGCGGCTCGAGCTCAACCCCGCCCGCCGTGCCCCCGGCCGGGGGCACGGTGACGCCGCTGACGGGCGAGATGCGCACCCATGCCGCCACGATCGTCCAGGTGGGGCGTCAGCTCGGGGTGCCCGAGTACGGCATCGTGATCGCCCTGGCGACGGCGATGCAGGAATCCTCCCTGCGCAACCTGTCGTGGGGTGATCGCGACTCGGTCGGGCTCTTCCAGCAGCGGCCCAGCTCGGGCTGGGGCACATCCGCCGACCTCCAGGTGCCGAGCCACGCGGCCAAGCTGTTCTATGTGGGCCGCTCGGGGTACACGCGCGGACTGCTCGACATCCCCGGATGGCAGAGCATGACGCTCACGCGCGCCGCGCAGGCCGTTCAGATCTCCGCCTACCCGACCGCGTACGCCAAGTGGGAGGCCAGCGCGTGGGCCTGGTACTTCGAGCTCACGTGACCCCGCGCTCGTGGGTGCGCCTGCGCGGTCACGCGGGCCTCGCGACCTAGACTCGCTCGAGTGAGCTCCTCGACGACCGATCCCCTCATCGGCCGCCTGATCGACGGCCGATATCAGGTGCGCTCACGCATCGCTCGCGGCGGCATGGCGACCGTGTATCTCGCCACCGACCAGCGCCTCGATCGTCTCGTCGCGGTCAAGATCATGCACGGGCATCTCGCCGATGACAGTCAGTTCAAGGAGCGCTTCATTCAGGAGGCGCGATCGGCCGCCCGCCTCGCCCACCCCAACGTCGTCAACGTCTTCGATCAGGGCCAGGATGCCGAATCGGCCTACCTCGTCATGGAGTACCTGCCGGGCATCACGTTGCGCGAACTGCTGCAGGAGTACGGCGCTCTCACGCCCGAGCAGACCATGGACATCACGGAGGCCGTGCTCGCCGGTCTCGCGGCCGCGCACAAGGCCGGCATCGTCCACCGCGATCTCAAGCCCGAGAACGTGCTGCTCGCCGACGACGGGCGCATCAAGATCGGCGACTTCGGCCTTGCTCGGGCCGCCAGTGCGAACACCGCGACGGGCAAGGCGCTGCTGGGCACGATCGCCTACCTCTCCCCCGAGCTCGTGACGCGCGGCATCGCCGACACCCGCAGCGACATCTACGCCGTCGGCATCATGATGTTCGAGATGCTCACGGGCGAGCAGCCGTACAAGGGCGAGCAGCCCATGCAGATCGCGTACCAGCACGCCAACGACTCGGTGCCCGCGCCGAGCACGCTCAACCCGCGTGTGCCCGCCGAGTGGGACGAGATCGTGCTCTGGGCGACGGCGCGCGATCCGCACGACCGCCCGGCCGACGCGCGCGCCCTTCTCGACCAGCTCGCGGAGACCGGGCGCGCCCTGCAGACCGCCCTGCCGGCCGAGGCGACCCAGCGCACGATGCTCCTCACCTCCCCCATCCCGACGCTCCCCGCCACCGGCGAGACGCAGGTGCTCGGCACGCGGGCGTCGAGCGGCGATGCGGCCGAGCCCTCCGCGACGGCGGAACTCACTCGCCGCGGGGCGACGAGCCGACGGCGCGGCTGGCTGCTCTTCGCAGCCGTGCTCGCCCTCGCGGGACTCGCGGGCGGAGTCGGGTGGTGGTTCGCCGCGGGGCCCGGTGCGCTCGTGGCCATCGCGGATGTGCGCGGCGACTCGGTCGAGGCCGCACGCCTCGTGCTGGAGGAGCAGGGGGTCTCGGTCGCCGACGACGTCGCCCGAGAGTTCGACCTCGAGATCGCCGAGGGCCTCGTCGCGGCCACCGATCCCCCGGCGGGCGAGGTGATCGACCGCGACACCGTCGTGACGCTCGTCGTCTCACGCGGACCGGAGCCGACCACCGTGCCCGATGTGCTCGGTCAGCCGGAGGCCGACGCGCGCACGGCGCTCGTCGGCGCGGGCTTCGACGTCGGCGAGAGCATCCCCCAATTCGACCGCGAGGTGCCGGACGGCTCGGTGATCGCGGTCGTCGGCGAGGGTGAGGAGACCCTCGGCGCCGGCGACGACTCGTTCAAGGGCACCCCCGTTCAGCTCATCGTGTCGGTCGGGGCGATCCCCTCGGTGCGCGGGCTCACGGTGGAGGCGGCGCAAGCGGCGCTCAGCGCGCGCGACCTCACGGGCATCGTCGGCGGCGAGTCGGAGTTCGACAACGATGTGCCGCTCGGCGACGTATTGCGTGTCGAGCGCACGAGCGAGGCCCCCGTTCGCCCGGGCAGCACGCTCACCATCATCGTCTCGCGCGGGCCGGACCTCGTCGACGTGCCGAACGTCGTCGGTCGTCCGATCAATGAGGCGGTCGACATCCTGGAAGAAGCGGGCTTCGAGGTCGTGCTCGACACGAACGTACCGCCCGGCCTGCGCGACTCGCCGCTCGCTCCGGTGCAGTCGACCAACCCCGCCGCGGGTGAGCGGGTGCTGCGCAACAGTCCCGTCACGGTCGTCGCGAACTACTAGCTGCGGCCGAGCTCCTCGGCGACGAGGAAGGCGAGTTCGAGCGACTGCATGTGGTTGAGGCGCGGGTCGCACAGCGACTCGTAGCGCGTCGCAAGGGTCTCCTCATCGATGTGCTCCGAGCCGCCGAGGCACTCGGTGACGTCGTCGCCGGTGAGCTCGACGTGGATGCCACCGGGATGCGTGCCGACCGCGCGGTGGGCCTCGAAGAAGCCCTTCACCTCGTCGACGACGTCGTCGAAGCGACGCGTCTTGTAGCCGTTCGGCGTCGTCATGCCGTTGCCGTGCATGGGGTCGCTGACCCACAGCGGCGTCGCGTCCATGCCGCGGATCGCCTCCAGCAGCGGCGGCAGCGCGTCACGGATGACGCCGGCGCCCATGCGCGTGATGAAGGTGAGTCGACCGGGCTCGCGCTCGGGGTCGAGCACGTCGATGAGCCGCTCCATCGTCTCGGGCGTCGTCGAGGGGCCGAGCTTGACCCCGATGGGGTTGCGGATGCGCTTGAAGAAGTCGACGTGGGCGCCGTCGAGCTCGCGCGTGCGCTCGCCGATCCAGAGGAAGTGCGCGCTCGTGTTGTACGGCGTGCCCGTGCGCGAGTCGATGCGCGTCATGGGTCGCTCGTAGTCCATGAGCAGACCCTCGTGGCTCGAGTAGAACTCGACGCGCTTGAGCTCGTCGAAGTCGGCCCCGGCCGCCTCCATGAACTTCACCGCGCGGTCGATCTCTTTCGCGAGGCCCTCGTAGCGCTGGTTCGCGGGGTTGGCGGCGAAGCCCTTGTTCCAGCTGTGCACCATGCGCAGGTCGGCGAACCCACCCTGGGTGAAGGCGCGGATGAGGTTCAGGGTCGAGGCGCTCGTGTGGTAGCCCTTGACGAGGCGCGCGGGATCGGCCTGGCGCGACTCGGGCGTGAAGTCGTAGCCGTTCACGATGTCGCCCCGGTAGGCCGGCAGCGTGACGTCGCCGCGGGTCTCGGTGTCGCTTGAGCGCGGCTTCGCGAACTGGCCCGCCATGCGGCCCATCTTGATGACGGGCATCGAGGCGCCGTAGGTGAGCACGACGGCCATCTGCAGGATGGTCTTGACGCGGTTGCGGATCTGGTCGGCCGTCGCGCCCGCGAAGGTCTCGGCGCAGTCGCCGCCCTGCAGCAGGAACGCCTCACCGCGCGCAGCGCGCGCGAGGCGGTCGCGCAGCATGTCGACCTCACCCGCGAAGACGAGCGGGGGCAGGGTCGCGAGCTCGGCAGACGCCGCAGCAACGGCCGTCGAGTCGGGCCACGTGGGCTGCTGCTTGATCGGCAGGGTGCGCCAGTGATCGAGTCCGGCAATGACCTCGGGGTCAGCGTGCACAACGGTTTCGAAGGGGTCGACCACGGGCGTTACGTCCTCACAGGGCGGCTCGAGCGGGATGCACGGCGCATCGACGCCGCGACTGTCCAGCCTATCGGGCGTTGGCGGGCCGCTTGTCCTTGACCGTGGTCGCGTAGACGTCGCGATACTCCTGGCCGCTCAGGCGGCCGAGTTCGTACATGATCTCGTCGGTGATCGACCGCAGCACGAAGCGGTCGCCCTCGAGCCCCTGGAAGCGGCTGAAGTCGAGCGGCTCGCCGAACACGACACCCGGGCGCACGACTTTCGGCAGCTTCGCGCCGATCGGCATGACCTTCTCGGTGTCGATCATGGCCACGGGCACGACGGGCGCCCCCGACTCGAGGATCATGCGGGCCACGCCCGTGCGTCCCCGGTACATGATGCCGTCGGGGCTGCGGGTGCCCTCCGGGTAGATGCCGAGCGCGAAGCCCTCGGCGAGCACCTTGAGTCCGGTGTTGAGCGACGCCTCGCTCGCCTTGCCGCCCGAGCGGTCGATCGGCAGCTGGCCGCTCGCTTCGAAGAACATCTTGATGAGCCAGCCCTTGATTCCGCGCCCCGTGAAGTAGTCGCTCTTGGCGAGGAACACCACGCGCCGATCGAGCACGAGCGGCAGGAAGACCGAGTCCGTGAACGACAAGTGGTTGCTCGCCAGGATCACCGCGCCCGTGCGCGGGACGTTCTCGACACCGCGCACCCACGGACGGAAGGCCGTGAGCAGGATCGGCCCGATCACCAGGTTCTTCATGAGCCAGTAGAACACCGGGGAGTCCCTTCGTCGACGGCGGAGGCCAGCCTAACCCCTGCGCGCGCCGCCCGTACGGCCGCGACGATGATCACGCGCCCGAGGCGGTGGCGTGGATGCGCGCCAGGTCGGCCGCCCCGACGACACCGGCGTCGTTGACGAGCTCGGCCACGACGAACCGGGGCTCGGGGTGGTAGCCCCGTGCCGGCAGATGAGCGAGGTACGACTCGCGCACGGGATCGAGCAGCAGGTCGCCGGCGATCGAGACGCCGCCCCCGAAGACGAAGAGCTCGGGGTCGAGCACCGCGCTGAGGCTCGCGCAGGCCTGGCCGAGCCAGGTGCCGAGCTGGCGCAGTGCGTGCAGGGCGCCGGCGTCGTGGTCGACAAGCAGTCGGGCGAGGATGTCGCCCGTGAGCCCGCCCGCGCGCTCGCGCTCGGCCGCGAGCTGCAGGCCGATGCCGCCCGCGTCGGCGATCTCGTTCGCCATGCGCAGCAGCGCACGACCCGAGCCGTACTGCTCGATGCAGCCGCGCGCGCCGCAGCCGCACGGCAGACCGTCGGGAACGACCCGCAGGTGACCGAGCTCGCCTGCCGTGCCGAAGCCGCCGCGCAGCAGGCGGTCTCCTGCGACGATCGCGCCGCCGACGCCCGTGCCGATCGTCAGCATCGTCATGTCGTGCGCATCCCGTGCCGCCCCGAAGCGGAATTCGGCCCAGCCGGCCGCGTTCGCATCGTTGTCGATCGTCACGTCGAGATCGAGCCGCTCGCGCAGTCGGTCGCGGAAGGGCTCGTGCCGCCAGTTGATGTTCGGCGCGTAGTAGACGGTCGACTGCGCGGCGTCGATGAATCCCGCGGCCGCGACTCCCGCGGCGATGACCTGCTGGCCATCGCGCAACTGCTCGACCATGCGCACGACGAGCTCGGTGATGGCGGCGGGGTCGCCCGCGGGGGTGGGCTCGCGCAGCTCGGCGAGGATCTCGCCGTCGTCGCTCACGAGGGCTCCGGCGATCTTCGTCCCGCCGATGTCGATTCCGATGGAGTGCACGAGTGTCGAGTCTAGTGAGCGGGCGAGGGCTCCGAGGGGGTACCCCGGTCTGCCGACTAGAGTGAGGGAACCATCTGCCCGTCCGGTACCAAAGGAGTTGCCGTGAAAGAGTTCTTCGTCCCGGCCGTCGTCACCCCCGACCCCGACGCGAACGCCACCGACCTGCTCGTCGACCGCGTTCGCCAGACCCCGAACGGCGCTCTGTTCGCCCTGCCGACGGCGGATGGCGGCTGGTCGGATGTCACGGCCGCCGAGTTCCACCGTCAGGTGAAGGCGCTCGCGAAGGGCTTCATCGCCGCCGGCATCAAGCCCGGCGACAAGATCGGGTTCATGTGCAAGACGCGCTACGAGTGGACGCTCGTCGACTTCGCGACGTGGTTCGCCGGAGCCGCCCTCGTGCCCATCTACGAGACGAGCTCGCCGAGCCAGGTGCAGTACATCCTCGACGACTCCGAAGCGCACCACATGATCGTCGAGACCGCCGAGCACTTCTCGCGCTACGACGAGGTGGCCGGCGACCTGCCGAACATCGGGCACGTCTGGCAGATGCACCTCGGCGACCTCGAGAAGCTCGCCTCGACGGGTGAGGGCGTGAGCGATGACGAGCTCGAGGCCCGTCGGTCGGCCGCGGTCGGCAGCGACCTCGCGACCCTCATCTACACCTCGGGATCGACGGGCGTTCCCAAGGGCTGCATCCTGACCCACTCGAACTTCGTCGAGCTGTGCCGCAACGCCACCGTCTCGATGAGCCAGATCGTCAACCCGCAGTCCTCGACGCTGCTCTTCATCACGACGGCGCACGTCTTCGCGCGCTTCATCTCGGTGCTCGGCGTGCACGGCGGCGTGAAGATCGGCCACCAGGCCGACACCAAGCAGCTGCTGAGCGCGCTCGGTTCGTTCAAGCCGACCTTCCTGCTCGCGGTGCCTCGCGTGTTCGAGAAGGTCTACAACTCGGCCGAGCAGAAGGCCGAGGCCGGCGGCAAGGGCAAGATCTTCCGCGCCGCCGCCGATGTCGCGATCGCGCACTCCAAGGCTCTCGACGCCGGTCACGTGCCGCTCGGCCTCAAGCTGCGGTTCGCGCTCTTCGACAAGCTCGTCTACGGCAAGCTGCGCGCGGCCATGGGCGGGCGCGTGCAGTACGCCGTCTCGGGTTCCGCTCCCCTGGGCCTGCGCCTGGCGCACTTCTTCCGCAGCCTCGACATCCGCATCCTCGAGGGCTACGGCCTCACCGAGACGACGGCGCCCGCGACGATCAACCTCGTCGACAAGTTCAAGATCGGCACCACCGGTCCGGCACTGCCGGGCGTGGGCCTCAAGATCGCGGAGGACGGCGAGATCCTCGTCAAGGGCATCAACGTCTTCGCCGGCTACTGGAAGAAGCCCGAGGCGACCGCCGAGGTCATGGAGGGCGAGTGGTTCCGCACGGGCGACATCGGCGCGCTCGACGACGACGGCTTCCTCACGATCACCGGTCGCAAGAAGGAGATCATCGTCACGGCGGGCGGCAAGAACGTGGCCCCCGCGGCGCTCGAGGACCCGATCCGGGCGAACCCGATCATCGGCCAGGTCGTCGTCGTCGGCGACAAGAAGCCCTTCGTCTCCGCCCTCGTGACGCTCGACTCCGAGATGCTGCCCGTGTGGCTCAACAACAACGAGCTCGACGCGCAGATGTCGCTCACCGAGGCGGCACAGCACCCCACGGTGCTGGCCGAGGTGCAGCGCGCGATCGACAGCGCCAACAGCCGCGTCTCACGCGCCGAGTCGATCCGCAAGTTCACGGTGCTCGCCACCGAGTTCACCGAGGCGAGCGGTCACCTCACGCCGAAGATGAGCATCAAGCGCCATGTCATCACGACCGACTTCGCCGATGTCATCGAGGGCATGTACAGCGGTGCCCCCGAGACGCAGGGCATCTCGCTGCAGTAGTCGCCGAACGCCCGACGGGCGCCGACGGTCGCGCCGATGGTCGCGCAGACCGGCGGCGCCCGTCGGCATTCCGGGTGTCGCCGCGCGCGCGTGCGCGACCGCGATTCGGGATGCTGCGCTACGGCCGCGCGAACCAGTCGGCCTGGCGCACCGCGCGCATGGCCTCGCGCTTGATCTCGGGCTCGAGCCCCTCGATGTACAGTCGCCCGTCGAGGTGGTCGCACTCGTGCTGCAGCGCCTGCGCGAGCAGGCCGTCGCCGCTGAGGTCGACCGCGGACCCGTCGAGATCGATGCCGACCACGCGGGCCCAGGGGTGGCGGCGGCGCGGGAACCCGAACCCGGGCACGCTCAAGCACCCCTCATCGACGGGTTGCGCCTCGCCGCGAACCTCGACGAGCTCGGGGTTGAGCACGTAGCCGACGTCACCGTCGATGTTGTAGCTGAACGCGCGCAGCATGACGCCGATCTGAGGCGCGGCGACGCCCGCACGGCCCGGTACCTTCACGGTGTCGATCAGATCGGTCACGAGGGCCCGCACCGCGTCGTCGATGCGCACGATCGGGTCGGCGGCGCTGCGCAGCACGGGGTCGCCGAAGAGACGGATGGGGCGGACGGCCATGGACCGGTCAGACTCCCCGGCGCACAGGCATGCCCTGAGCGACGAGCGCCGCGAGCTCGCGCGCCGCCTGCCGCGTGAGCGGGCGCAGGTCGCGCCACGAGATCACAGAACCCGCGGCGAGCTGCTCGTCGTAGGGGATGCGCACGATCTGCCGCACGCGGGAGGCGAAGTGCGCCTCGATCTCTTCGAGCTTGACGAGATTGGTGCCCTGGGTGGCCGTGTTGATCGCGACGATCGCCTCACGCACGAGCTCGCCGTAGCCGTTCGCCTCGAGCCAGGTGAGGGTCTCCGAGGCGAGCCGTGCTTCGTCGACGCTGCCGCCCGAGACGATGACGAGCGCATCGGCCCGCTGCAGGGTCGCGCGCATGACCGAGTGCACGATGCCCGTACCGCAGTCGGTGAGCACGATCGAGTAGTAGCGGGCAGCGAGGTCGGCGACGACGTTGTAGTCGTTCTCGTCGAAGGCCTCGGAGAGCATGGGGTCGGTATCGGAGGCGAGGATGTCGAGACGAGTCTCATCGCGCGAGACGAGCGTCGAGAAGTCCGTGAATCCCTGGATGCTCGGCGCGCGATTGACGACGTCGCGCACGGTCGCGCGGGTCTGCCGCGCGACGCGTTCTGACAGGGTGCCGCGATCGGGGTTCGCGTCGATGGCGATGACGCGGTCATCCCGCACCGAGGCGAGAGCCATGCCCAGCAGGGTCGTGATCGTCGTCTTGCCGACACCGCCCTTGCGCGTGAGCACGGGCACGAAGCGCGCCCCGCCCTCGAACGCCGTGGCGATCTTGGCGTCGAGCTCTTTGCGCTCGCGAACGCGGCGCGAGTCGCCGATGTTGACGAGGTGGAAGGTGACCGCGTAGACGAAAGCGGGCCAGCGACCCTCGGGCGCCGTTCGATTGCGCCGCCTCGGCTCGATGAGCCGATCGGCGGTGAGCATGGCTGCCGACTCCGGACCCTGGTGCACCCCGTCGAGCATGTCGCGGCGCGAGTAGACACCGTCGGTCTGCGGCAGCGGCGGGATCTCGACATCGGCGTCGGGATCGTCGCCGGTCGGCGGCGTCGTGACGACGGCGTGCAGCTCGTCGTGGGCGAGCTCGATGACGGTGGTGCCCGTCTCGACCGTGCCGACGACGGCGCCGACGATCGCCGGGTCGACGCCGCTGTCGAGCAGGGCGACAGCCTGCTCGTCGGCCGGGCGCTCGTGCACGGGTGCGGGCAGCTCGACGTCGATCGTGAGGCTCTCCGGCAGCGCCGCGGCAAGGTCGGCGTCGCCGACGGGCTCGACCCCCTCGGCGACGGTCGTCACCGCTTCGGTCTTGGTTCTGCCACGCTTCTCGGCCACAGTCGTAACTCTCCCTGGTATCAGACGACTGCTCAGTCTAGCCGCCCGCTCCTCCGCTCACCGGGAGAGCGCCGAGACCGGGGGTGCTCAGGCGATGACGACGATGAGGTCGCCGGCCTCGCACTGCTGCGTCGTGGGAATGGCCCGGCGCTGCACGACCCCCGCCACCGGCGTCGTGATCGCGGCCTCCATCTTCATCGCCTCGATCGTCGCGACGGCCTGGCCGGCCTCCACGCGATCCCCTTCCGCGACGGAGACGGTCACCACGCCCATGAACGGCGCGGCGATTTGACCGGGCTGCACGGCATCGGCCTTCTCGGCTGTCGCCGCGTCGACCGCGATACTGCGATCACGCACCGTGATGGGCCGCAGCTGACCATTGAGCGTCGCCATGACGCTGCGCATGCCCTTCTCGTCGGGCTCGCCGATGGCCTCGAGACTCACGAGCAGGCTCACGCCCTGCTCGATCTGGATCGAGTGCTCGACGCCCGCGCGCAGGCCGTAGAGGTAGTCGGGAGTCGCGAGCACCGAGAGATCGCCGTACTGCTCGCGCACCTGCAGGAACTGCTGCGTCGGCTGCGGGAACAGCAGCTGGTTGAGCATGAGCCGGCGCTCGTCGGTGCTGCCGGCGAGCTTCGCCCGCTGCTCGTCGGTCAGGGGCGTCGTGCCGATCTTGACCGTGCGACCGGCGAGCACCTTGCTGCGGAACGGTTCGGGCCAGCCGCCCGGGAGGTCGCCGAGCTCGCCCGCCATGAAGCCGATCACGGAGTCGGGAATGTCGTAGTTCTGCGGGTTGGCCTCGAAGTCGGCCGGGTCCGCTCCGGCGGCCGCCATCTGCAGCGCGAGGTCGCCGACGACCTTCGACGACGGCGTGACCTTCGTGGGCCGGCCGAGAATGCGGTTCGCTGCGGCATACCAGTCTTCGATGACCTCGAAGCGGTCGCCGAGCCCGAGCGCGATCGCCTGCTGACGCAGGTTCGAGAGCTGACCGCCCGGGATCTCGTGGGTGTAGACGCGGCCCGTCGGACCCGGCAGGCCCGACTCGAAGGGCGCGTACGCGCGGCGCACGGCCTCCCAGTACGGCTCGAGGTCGGCGACGGGGCGGAGCCCGAGCCCCGTGTCGCGCTCGGTGTGCTCGAGCGCGGCGACGAGAGCCGAGAGCGAGGGCTGCGAGGTCGTGCCGGCCATCGGCGCGCTCGCGGCGTCGACGGCGTCGGCACCAGCGCGAGCGGCCGCGAGCAGCGTCGCGAGCTGCCCGCCCGCCGTGTCGTGCGTGTGCACGTGCACGGGCAGGTCGAACCGTTCGCGCAGCGCCGCCACGAGGGTCTCGGCCGCGCTCGCACGCAGCAGACCGGCCATGTCCTTGATCGCCAAGATGTGCGCACCCGACTCGACGATCTGCTCGGCGAGCCGCAGGTAGTAGTCGAGCGTATAGAGGTTCTCCGCGGGGTCGAGCAGGTCGCCCGAGTAGCACATGCCGACCTCGGCAACCGTCATGCCGGTGCCGAGCACCGCGTCGATCGCCGGCCGCATCTGGTCGACGTCGTTGAGCGCGTCGAAGATGCGGAAGATGTCGATGCCCGTCGCAGCGGCCTCGGCCACGAACGCATCGGTCACCTCGACCGGGTACGGCGTGTACCCGACAGTGTTGCGACCCCGCAGCAGCATCTGGATGGCCACGTTGGGCAGGGCCTCGCGCATCGCCGCGAGGCGCTGCCACGGGTCCTCCCCGAGGAAGCGCAGGGCGACATCGTAGGTCGCCCCGCCCCAGGCCTCGACGCTGAGGAGCCCCGGGGTCAGCCGGGCGACGTGCGGCATGACCTGAACGAGATCGGCCGTGCGCACGCGGGTGGCGAGCAGCGACTGGTGCGCATCCCGGAACGTCGTATCGGTGACCGCGAGGGCCGTCTGCTGCCGCAGTGCGCTCGCGAAGCCCTGCGGACCCAGCGCGAGCAGCCGCTGACGCGAGCCCTCGGGAGCCGCGGCCTCGAGGTCGACGACGGGCAGCTTGAGCGCGGGGTCGATGACGCCCTCCCCCGCCCCGTTCGGCTGGTTCACCGTGACGTCGGCGAGCCAGTTGAGCATCTTGGTGCCGCGATCCTTCGAAGGGCTCGTGCGCACGAGGTGCGGCCGCTCGTCGATGAACGCGGTGCTGAGGTCTCCCGCTTGGAACGCCGGGTCATCGAGCACGGCCTGCAGGAACGGGATGTTCGTCGTCACGCCCCGGATGCGGAACTCGGCGAGCCCGCGGCGCGCACGCGAGACGGCCGAGGCGAAGTCGCGCCCCCGGCACGTCATCTTCGCGAGCATCGAGTCGAAGTGCGGCGAGATCTGCGCGCCCGAGGCGACCGTGCCGCCGTCGAGCCGCACCCCGGCGCCGCCCGGAGAGCGGTAGGTCGTGATCTTGCCGGTGTCGGGGCGGAACCCGCTCGCGGGGTCTTCCGTGGTGATGCGGCACTGGAGGGCCGCGCCGCGCAGGTGGATCTGGTGCTGCTGCAGCCCGAGCTCGGCGAGCGTCTGGCCGTAGGCGATGCGCATCTGCGACTGCACGAGGTCGACGTCGGTGACCTCCTCGGTCACGGTGTGCTCGACCTGGATGCGGGGGTTCATCTCGATGAACACGTGCTCGCCCGCGCGCTCCCCCGCCGTGTCGAGCAGGAACTCGACCGTGCCCGCGTTCACGTAGCCGATCGACTTCGCGAACGCGACCGCGTCACGGTACATCTGCTGTCGAGTGCCCTCATCGAGATTCGGGGCCGGCGCGATCTCGACGACCTTCTGGTGGCGCCGCTGCACCGAGCAGTCGCGCTCGAACAGGTGCACGGTCTCGCCGGTCGCGTCGGCCAGAATCTGCACCTCGATGTGCCGGGGCCGCACGACGGCCTGCTCGACGAACATCGTGGGGTCGCCGAACGCGCTGTCGGCCTCGCGCATGGCGGCTTCGAGGGCGCCGCGCAGCTCGTCGCGGTGCTCGACGCGCCGCATGCCGCGCCCGCCGCCGCCCGCGACGGCCTTCGCGAAGATGGGGAACCCGATCTCGTCGGCAGCATCGAGCAGCACCTGGATGTCGGTCGTCGCGGGGCTCGATCGCAGCACGGGAACGCCCGCAGCGATCGCCTTCTCCTTCGCGGTGACCTTGTTGCCGGCCATCTCGAGCACCGAGCGCGGTGGGCCGATGAACGCGATGCCGGCGTCGGCGGCGGCCTGGGCGAGGTCGGGGTTCTCGCTGAGGAACCCGTAGCCGGGGTAGATGGCGTCGGCGCCCGCGAGCTTCGCGACGCGGATGATCTCGGCGACATCGAGGTACGCGCGCACCGGATGCCCGGGCTCACCGATCTGGTAGGCCTCGTCGGCCTTCAGGCGGTGCATGGAGTTGCGGTCCTCGTACGGGAACACCGCCACGGTCTTCGCGCCCAGCTCGTAGGCGGCGCGGAAGGCGCGGATGGCGATCTCTCCGCGGTTGGCGACAAGGATCTTCCGAAACATCGTGTCCTCTCGGAATCGGCCCGGGTGGGGGTCGACAAGGCTCCGGTGGTGGCGGGCCGAGGTCGGTGCGCATGCGCGCTTCTCCACACTAGTGAAGGTAGGGTCGTTACTCGTGCACGTACTGAGCGTCAGCTCCCTCAAGGGGGGCGTGGGGAAGACGACGGTCACGCTGGGTCTGGCGTCGGCCGCCTTCTCGCGCGGCCTGCGCACGCTCGTGGTCGATCTCGACCCGCAGTCGGACGCCTCGACCGGCATGGACATCCAGGTCGCCGGGCACCTCACGGTGGCCGATGTGCTCGCCGCTCCGAAGGAGCGCACGGTGCGCCAGGCCATCGCGAAGAGCGGCTGGACCCGTGGCCGCCCCGGCACGGTCGACGTCATGATCGGCAGCCCGAGCGCGATCAACTTCGACGGGCCGCACCCGAGCATCCGTGAGATCTGGAAGCTCGAAGAGGCGCTCGCCCACGTCGAGGCCGACTACGACCTCGTGCTCGTCGACTGCGCGCCCTCGCTCAACGCCCTCACCCGCACGGCGTGGGCCGCGAGCGACCGCGTCGTCGTCGTGACCGAGCCCGGCCTGTTCTCGGTCGCCGCGGCCGATCGCGCACTGCGCGCGATCGAAGAGATCCGACGCGGTCTCTCGCCGCGCCTGCAGCCGCTCGGCATCATCGTCAACCGTGCGCGGGTCCAGTCGCTCGAGCACCAGTTCCGCATCAAGGAGCTGCGCGACATGTTCGGACCGCTCGTGCTCGCGCCGCAACTGCCCGAGCGCACCTCGCTGCAGCAGGCGCAGGGCGCCGCGAAGCCCCTGCACGTCTGGCCCGGCGACTCGGCGCAGGAGATGGCGCGCAACTTCGACCAGCTGCTCGACCGCATCATGCGGACGGCGAAGATGGGCGAGTATGCGGGCCTCTAGGCCTGCATACCCCCGAGGCACAGTGCACAGCGTGCGAGGGAATCGGCGCCGCGAAGCGACGCCTCGCGGTTCGATCGAAACTCGACGCTAGGAAGCCCGCGTCGCCCGTCGCGCCGCGAGCTCGTCGCTCGGGTCGGCGGCCGGCGTCGAGTCGAGCTCGACGAGCGAGCTCTCGACCTCGCGCAGCACCTTGCCGACGGCGATGCCGAAGACTCCCTGGCCGCGGCTGACGAGGTCGATGACCTCGTCGTCGCTCGTGCAGAGGTAGACGCTCGCGCCGTCGCTCATGAGGGTCGTCTGAGCGAGGTCGCTCACGCCCGCCTCGCGCAGCTGGTTGACGGCGGTGCGGATCTGCTGCAGCGAGATGCCCGTATCGAGCAGCCGCTTGACGAGCTTGAGAACGAGGATGTCGCGGAAGCCGTAGAGCCGCTGCGTGCCCGACCCGGCCGCGCCGCGCACGGTGGGTTCGACGAGCTCGGTGCGGGCCCAGTAGTCGAGCTGGCGGTAGGAGATGCCGGCAGCGCGGGCGGCGACGGCACCGCGGTAGCCCGCCTGGTCGTCGAGCTCGGGAAGCCCGTCGGTGAAGAGGAGCCCGAGGTCGTACCGCTCGTCGCGGTTGTCAGCGTCGGTCATGACCCCTACCTAACCTTCATCGTTAACGTGACAGTTGGTGCCACGCCGTTCAGAGTAGCGAGCCGCCTCACGCCGACGGGAGACATCCGCTCGAACACCTCGGCGTGTCGGGCCCGACTACGACTGTAGCTTGCCCAGCGCCGAACGGATGAGACTCGAGCGCACCACTTCGAGCTGCCCCGCGATCTCGCGGGCGAGCTCGGCAGCCTTCGCGCGGCTCGACGGGTCGTTGCGGCGCGAGACGGGAATGAGCGCGCTCTCGATGAGGCCCAGCTCGCGCTCGGCGGCCGCACGGAACCCCCGAAGGTGACGCGGCTCGATGCCCGAGCGCTGCAGCTCGACGAGGGCGCGCAGCACCTGCAGGGCCTCGTCGCCGTAGGTGTCGGCCGGGGCGACGAGCGAGGCGGAGATGGCGTCAGAGAGCAGGGCGGGGCTTGCCCCGGCCTCGCGCGCCAGCTCGGCGCGGGTGTAGCGGCGCTCGGTCACGAGGATCGTGCTCGGGACCGCACCGGTCGCCAGCAGCGCGGGAGTGCGGCCGGCCTCGATGTCGTCGAGATAGCCGCGGATGACTTTCAGTCGCAGGAAGTGGTCGCGCTGCATCGTGAGGATGAACCGCAGGCGATCGACATCGGCGGCCGAGAACTTGCGGTAGCCCGACTCGGTGCGCGACGGCGAGACGAGCTGCTGCTCTTCCAGGAAGCGCAGCTTCGAGGGGGTGAGGTCGGGGAACTCAGGGCTGAGCTTGGCGAGCACCTGGCCGATGCTGAGCAGGCCACCGGCCGTCGACGGACGGGACGCGGCGGCGGCGGCGGACCGCGCCGCCATCAGGCGCTCGCGGCGAGATCGACGCGCGACGCGTAGAAGGTGAGGTGGAACTTGCCGACCTGCACCTCGCATCCATCGATGAGCACGACCGTGTCGTCGATGCGGTCGCCGCCCATGAAGGTGCCGTTGAGCGAGCCGAGGTCGCGCACCGAGAACCGTGTGCCCTGCCGCAGGAAGGCGGCGTGCTTGCGCGACACGGTCACGTCGTCGAGGAAGATGTCGGCCTCGGGATGCCGGCCCGCGACCGTCACGTCGGCGTCGAGCAGGAAGCGCGCGCCCGCGGTCGGCCCGCGGCGCACGATGAGCAGGGCCGAGCCCGACGGCAGAGCGCCGATGACCTCGTGCTCCTCGGTGTTGACCCCGGCCTCGAGGGCGGCGAGTTGCGCCGCGAACTCGGGCCCGTAGTGCACCGTCGTCTCGTGCGGGCGGTACTCGCCCGGGGTCGCGCCGTCGCGCGCGTCGGGCGGGGTGTCAGCCATCCGTCGACCTCCTTCGATCGCCCAGCGTATCCGATGCGGGGGCGCCTCTCGGCGGGCCCGCAGTGAGTTCCAGGGTCTCACGCAGGTAGAGGATGCCCGCCCACCAGTACAGGAGCGCGCCCCACAGCGTGAAGGCCCAGCCGATCGGGTCGCTCACGGCCTGCACCGCCGGGAAGGCCAGCCCGAGCACGAGAATCGGCAGCGCGTAGAACAGCGCGAAGGTCGCGAGCTTGCCCAGATGATGCACGGGAAGCGGGCCGTAGCCGTGCTGGGCCAGCACGAGCCCGAGCACGGCGAGAAACACGTCGCGCCCGACGATGACGCCCACGACCCACCAGGGCACGACCTCGCGAACGGCGAGTGCGATGACGGCCGCGAAGATGAACAGCCGGTCGGCGGCCGGGTCGAGCAGTTGGCCGAGCTTCGTGATCTGCGAGAACCGGCGCGCGATGATGCCATCGAGGAAGTCGCTCAGGCTCGAGATGATGATGACGATGAGCGCCGCGAGGTCGAGCTCGAGCAGCACGAGCACGAGGAACACGGGCACGAGCAGGATGCGCAGGGCGCTGAGCGCGTTCGGCACCGTGAGCACGCGATCGCTGACGACCGGGGCTGCGGGGCGGGACGTGCTCAGGGGCTCCGACACGGGGCAAGTCTAGTGAGACTCCGGCACCCGCGAGCGGGGCATCCGGCACTAGCCTGATCGCCATGGACACCGTCGTCATCGTCCTCGGCATCGCGGCCGGGGTCAGCCTGTTCACCTGGGTCGCTTCGCTGCTGACGGGCGACCATTCGTGGGTCGATCGTCTCTGGTCGATCGTTCCGGTCGTGTATGTCGCGGTATTCTGGGCGTCGACGGGGTTCACGGATGCCCGGCTGGCGATCATGACGGTGCTCGTCACCCTCTGGGGGGCGCGGCTGACCTTCAACTTCGCGCGCAAGGGCGGCTACAGCGGAGTGGAGGACTACCGCTGGCCGATCCTGCGCGCGCGAATGAGCGCAGGCCAGTTCCAGGTCTTCAACCTGCTCTTCATCGTGCTCTTCCAGAACGCGCTGCTGCTGCTCATCGCCCTGCCCGCTCTCGTCGCCGCCGAGAATCAGGCGACACCGGTGAGCGCCCTCGACCTGGGGCTCGCCGCCCTGTTCCTCGTGCTGCTCATCGGCGAGTTCGTCGCCGACCAGCAGCAGTGGACCTTCCACCAGGCGAAGAAGGCCGCGATCGATGCGGGGCGCGAGCCCGAGCAGCGCTTCGTGACGACGGGGCTGTGGCGGTTCAGCCGGCACCCGAACTTCTTCTTCGAGCAGGCGCAGTGGTGGGTCTTCTATGCCATGGGCGCCGCGGCTCTCGGCTCGACCGTGCACTGGACCGTCGTCGGGCCGCTGCTGCTGACAGCGCTGTTCATCGGGTCGACGGTCTTCACCGAGTCGATCACGGCGAGCAAGTACCCCGAGTACGCCGAGTACCAGCGGCGCACCTCGATGCTCATCCCGTGGATTCCCCGAGAGCCTCGTGGCGCTGCCGCGGATGCGCCCGCCGCCTGATTACCCTCTCGACCATGTCGTGCATCCGGTTCAACACCCCCGCCCAACGCCGCCAGCTCGCCGCCGATGCGCCGGCGATGCTGACCTCCGACGACCCCGTCGCACAGTTCCTCTCCCCCGCCGTGACCGCCTCGAAGGTCGCGCGCATCCGTCGGCTCGCCGCCGACCCGAACCCGAAGATTCGCGAGGCGGCTGCGCTGTCGTACCACGCGCCCGTCGAGATCTACGAGGCCCTGTCGCGTGACCCCGACGCGGGCGTGCGGGCGTGCATCGCGAAGAACGAGCACGTTCCCTGCGACATCCTGCGGCGGCTCGCCGACGACCCCGATGAGCGGGTGCGCGGATTCGTGGCGATCAACTACTTCGTGCCCGCCGATGCGATGCAGACGCTTGCCGAGGACCCGAGCGAGGTCGTGCGCGGCCTCGTCGACTGGAAGGCGTCACTCGCGGCCGACGAGGGCCTCGCGGCCGTCGAACTGGTCGGCGGCAGCCGCTAGTCGCGCGAGCGGAACTGCCCGGACGCGCCGACGCGATCGGGCAGCACGCGGGCGAGCGCGGCGACGAGGCGGTACCGCACCGTGGGGATGACGACCGATCGGCCGCGGTCGATGCCGCGCAGAGCCAGCCGGACGAGCTGCGGGGCCTGGAGCCAGAGGAACGACGGGATGCCGGCGGTGCTGACCTTCATGCGGTCATGGAACTCGGTGCGGACGAAGCCGGGGCACACCGCGGTGACCGTGACCCCGCGCGGGCGATACACCAGGTTCGCACTGCGCGCGAACATCACCGCCCACGCCTTCGCCGCCGAGTAGGTGCCGCGCGGGGTGAAAGCCGCGACGCTCGCGATGAGCACGATGCGGCCTCTGCCGCGCGCGAGCATGCCGCGCAGCGCCGTCTGCGTCAGCTGCAGCGGCACCGTCACGTGGATGTCGAGGTGCCGCTTCTCGACCTCGAACGCGTTCTCGTCGAGCTCTCCCCGGATGCCGTACCCGGCGTTGTTCACGAGCAGGTCGATCGGCCGCCGGTCGTCGGCTAGACGCCGGTCGACGGCGGCGAGTCCGTCGGCCGCGAGCAGGTCGGCCGGGAGCGCCTCGACCCGCACGCCGAACTCGTGCTGCAGCGCCGCTGCCGTCGCGGCGAGCCGTTCGGCGTCGCGGGCGACGATGACAAGATCACTGCCGCGCGCGGCGAGCTGGCGGGCGAACTCGGCGCCGATGCCGGCGGTCGCTCCGGTGATGAGGGCGGTGGGCATGCCTCCACGCTAACCCGGCGCGGCCCCGGCCTCGTACGCTGAGCGCATGAGCTCAGCGAGCGGTACCACGGGCGTGCGCGTCGACGCCTACACGTGGGCGATCCGGCTCTACGCCACTCGCTCGGCGGCGACGGCGGCGTGCAAGGCGGGGCACATCAAGGTCAACGACGCCTCCGCCAAGCCGGCGCAGGTCGTGCGCATCGGCGATCGCGTGCGGGCGCTCACGCCCGGGGGCGAGCGGATCGTCATCGTCACGGGCCTCATCACGAAGCGCACGAGCGCCCCCCTCGCGGCCCTCAACTACGACGACCTGACTCCCCCGCCACCGCCCAAGGAGGAGCGACCGGCCACGGTGCTGCGCGAGCGCGGAGCGGGACGCCCGACGAAACGCGACCGGCGGCTCATCGAGCGGCTGCGCGGCCGCGACGGGGTGCCGGGCGACGGCGACTGAGCGAGCGCCCGGCGAGCATCCTCAGGCCAGATCGAGCGCCGCGAGCGAGGCCCGGATCGTCTCGGCCGAGGCGTGCAGCGCCCGCTCTTCGTCAGCCGAGAAGGGCACGTCGATGACCCGCGAGACTCCCGCGGCGTCGACGATGCTCGGCACCGAGAGCGCCACACCGCTCACGCCGCGGTAGTCGTCGAGCACCGAGCTGACGGGCAGCACGGCGCCCTCGTCGTTGAGCACGGCCTCGACGATGCGCGCGCCCGACAGGCCGATCGCGTAGTTCGTGGCGCCCTTGCCCTCGATGACCTTGTAGGCGGCCGTCTTGACCTCGAAGGCGATCTGATCGAGCTCCTCCACGGTCATCGTCTCACCAGCATCGTCGAGCCACTCGCGAATCGGGATCGGGCCGATTCGGCTCTGCGACCACAGCGGGAACTCGCTGTCGCCGTGCTCGCCGACGATCATGGCGTGGATGCTCGACGGGGCCAGCCCCATGCGCTCGGCCAGGCGCCACCGCAGCCGCGAGCTGTCGAGCACCGTGCCGCTCGAGAACACGCGCCCGACGGGCAGTCCGCTGAAGCGCTGCGCGGCGACGGCGAGAACATCGCACGGATTCGTCACGAGCACGTAGACAGCGTCGGGCGCGCGCTCGACGAGCTGGGGCATGAGTGAGCGCAGGATGCCCACGTTGACCCCCGCGAGGTCGAGGCGGCTCTGCCCGGGGTGCTGCTTGGCCCCCGCGGTGACGACGACGACGTTCGCGCCCGCGACGACGTCGAGATCGGCGCCACCCGTGATGGTGCTGGACCCCGTGAACGGCGTGCCGTGGGCGAGGTCGAGCACCTCGGCCTCGACGCGCGGCGCGTCGATGTCGTAGAGCACGACCTCGCGGGCGGAGCCGCGAATGAGGGAGGCGTAGGCGAGCGAGGAGCCGACGGCTCCGGCACCGATGATGGCAAGACGGGAGTTCTCGATGACAGGCATGGGCCCAGCCTGTCGGAGTCATCCTCATCGCGCCAGGGCCGTTCGACCCCCGCGCTCCTCGATCGGGCCATTGGCCGATCGAATCCGGGTCCAACGGCACTGTTCGACGATCCGTGCCGCTCTCTAGCCTGAGGCCACCAGCGCTCGTCAGAGGAGAATCGTGAAGCTCGTCATCATCGGCGGAGTCGCCGCCGGAGCATCCATCGCCGCCCGCGCCCGTCGTCTCGACGAGTTCGCCGAGATCATCGTGCTCGAGCGCGGCCACCACGTCTCGTTCGCCAACTGCGGCCTGCCGTACCACATCGGCGGGGTCATCACCGATCGCAGCCGACTGCTCGTGCAAACCCCCGAGAGCCTGCGCGACGCGCTCGATCTCGACGTGCGCATCGGGCAGGAAGTGGTCTCGATCGATCGCGCGGCGAAGACCGTGACGGTGCGGCGGGTCGACGACGGCACCGAGTACACCGAGTCGTACGACGCGCTCGCCCTCACACCCGGCGCCGAGGCGATCCGCCCGCCGATCCCGGGCATCGAGCTGCCGGGCGTGCACGTGCTGCGCCGCATGGGCGACATGGACCAGATCAAGGCACGACTGGATGCTCTGCTCACCGAGGCGGCCGCCGGCCGCCGCGGCCCCGTGCGCGCCGTCGTGATCGGCGCGGGCTACATCGGCCTCGAGATGGCCGAGAACCTGCGGCATCGCGGGGCCGAGGTCGATGTCGTGGAGCTCGCCGACCAGATCCTCCCCCCGCTCGATCACGAGCTCTCGGTGCCCGTCGAGGCGCACCTGCGCAGCCGCGGCGTCGCCGTGCACCTCGAGACCGGCGCAGCCGCGCTGCGCGAGGCGGCGAGCGGTCTCGACGTCGAACTCACGAACCACACCGTGCTGCACGCCGACCTCGTGATCCTCTCGGCGGGCGTGCGCCCGAATACCGACCTGGCCCGTGCCGCGGGGCTCGAGCTCGGCCCGCACGGCGGCATCGCCGTCGACACGCACATGCGCACCTCCGACCCCCACATCTGGGCCGCTGGCGATTCGGTCGAGACGCCCGGCACCGTGCTGCCCGGCACGGCGCTCGCCCCGCTCGCGGGCCCGGCCAACCGCCAGGCGCGCGTCGCGGCGGAGAACATCTGCGGGCGCGACACCGAGTACCGCTCGACCCAGGGCACGTCGATCGTGAAGGTCTTCGACATGGTTGCGGGCGGAACGGGAGCGACCCAGCGCCAGCTGCGCACCGCCGGCATCGCGCACCGCGCCGTGCACGTGCACCCGTCCGGGCATGCCGGCTACTACCCCGGCACGGCGATGATGCACCTCAAGGTCGTGTTCGACCCCGAGACCGGGCGCCTGCTCGGCAGCCAGGTCGCGGGCTTCGACGGCGTCGACAAGCGCCTCGATGTGCTCGCCACCGCCGTGCGCATGGGCATGACCGTGTTCGACCTCGAAGAGCTGGAGCTCGCCTACGCTCCCCCGTTCGGTTCGGCGAAGGACCCGATCAACATGGCGGGGTTCGTGGCGAGCAACGTCGTGCGGGGTGATCTCGACCTCTGGTACGCCGAGGACTACCCCGCCGCCGTCGAGGGCGCACGCGTGATCGATGTGCGCACCCCCGAGGAGTTCAGCATCTGGCACCTGCCCGGCGCCGAGAACGTGCCGCTCGACACGCTGCGCGCGGTCTGCGGCGACTGGGATACGAGCACCCCGATCCGGCTCTACTGCGCGGTCGGCTTCCGCTCCTACCTGGCCTACCGTGCGCTCCGGCAGCGCGGCTTCACCGACCTGAAGACCCTCTCAGGCGGCTCGACCACGTTCCGCTCGTGGCACGAGCTCGACGAGGCCGATGCCCCGGTGCGGCGCGAACCGATGGAGAACTACGCCGAGGCGCACTCGCTGTTCGCGCTCGCCCCCACCGGAATCGGTGCATCCATCGACCTCGACTGCACGGGGCTCGCCTGCCCCGGCCCGATCATGAAGCTCGCGGAGGCTGCGAATGCCGCGGATGCCGGCGATGAGATCACGGTGCACGTGAGCGACCCCGGCTTCGCGGCGGATGCTCCCGCCTGGGTGAAGCGCAACGGCCACGAGCTCGTCTCGATCGAGCCGGAGGGCCCCGGCTACGTCGCCGTCATCCGCAAGGGCGGCGCGGGGGCGATGGCCTCGGCGCGTCCCACGGGCGGCGCGACGGTCAGCGGACCGGGCAAGACCTCGTTCGTCGTCTTCTCGGGCGACATGGACAAGGTGCTCGCCTCGTTCATCATCGCCAACGGCGCGCTCGCGATGGGCGAGGAGGTGTCGATGTTCTTCACCTTCTGGGGGCTCAACGCGCTGCGGCGCGAGCAGCCGCCGAAGCGCCAGAAGAAGCTGATGGACCGCATGTTCGGCATGATGATGCCCTCCGGCGCGAACGACCTGCCGCTCTCGACCATGAACATGGCGGGCATGGGCCCGCTCATGATCAAGAACGTCATGACGCAGCACAACGTGCCATCGCTGCCCGAGCTCATCGCCTCGGCGCAGGCCGGCGGCGCTCGACTCATCGGCTGCACGATGACGATGGACCTGCTGGGAATCGCCCCGAGCGACCTGCTCGACGGGGTCGAGCTGGGTGGCGTCGCGACGTTCCTCGGCGAAGCCTCCGAGTCGACCACGACGCTGTTCATCTGAGCGGGCGCGCGCGGGGCGCTCGTCGCGCGTCGTGACCTAGCATCGGGTCATGAGCGACGACGCCCTGCCCCCCGTCATCCCCGTCGGCGGCATGCCGACCCGCTCGGGCTCGGTCGCCCGCGTGCTGCTGCTGAGCGCCCTCGTCGGCCTGGCGATCGTCGGCCTCGCCTTCCAGCTCGGCATCGGCGACGCGGTTTTCGCCCGACCTGGCGAGCTGCTGCTGCTGTACATCGACGTCGCTCCCGTGCTGTGGTTCGCCGGGGCCGCTGTGCTGCTGTCGGCCCTGCGCTGGCAGTCGATCGATCAACGGTTCCGCTGGGCGGCGCTCGCGGCCGTCGTGGCCGTCGTCGTGTCGATCATCGTTCGACTGACCTTGCTGCAGCAGTCGCTGCTCGTGGCACTGCTCGAGCCCTTCACGCTCGGGTTCCTCGCCGTCGTCGGCGCCGCGATCGCCTTCACCCGCACCCGTGTGCGGCGCCTCGCGCGGGGCACCGACGCGGGCATCACGCTCACCGGCATCGGGCTCGGCTTCGCACTCGTCGGCGTGGGCCTCGCCATCGGCGCCCTGCGTGTCGCCCTCACCGGGCCCCCCGTACCGCCCGGCGCGGTGTCGCGCTACATCGAGACCTCGCCGACGACAGGGCTCCTCGTCGCCGCGACCATGCTCATGATCGCCGGGCTGTTCTGGCTCACCGACCGCACCCGCAACCAATGACCGCGGTGCGCCCCGTCATCCTCGACGTCGACACCGGGGTCGACGATGCCCTGGCGATCCTGCTCGCCGTGCGGCATCCGGCCCTCGACGTTCGGGCGATCACCTGCACGGGCGGCAACGCCCCCCTCGCCCAGGTGGTGACGAACACGCTCCGGGTGCTGGATGCGGCCGGTGCCGGCAGCATCCCGGTTGCCGCCGGAGCGCACCGTCCTCTGCTCGAAGCGCCGCAGCATGCGGCCGCCATCCACGGCGCCGACGGCCTGGCCGACCTCGGGCTGCCCGACTCGGCCCGTGCCCCCGAGCCGGTGCACGCGGTCGAACTGCTGCGCCGCAGCCTGGCGGAGTCGGAGACGCCCCTCACGATCATCAGCCTCGCGCCCCTGACGAACATCGCGCTGCTGGTGCGCATGCACCCCGAGGTGCTGCCGCGCATCGAGCGCGTCGTCATGATGGGAGGCGCCGTCGGCACGGGCAATGCCACGGCCGCCGCCGAGTTCAACGTGTGGCACGACCCCGAAGCCGCCGCGATCGTGCTCGGGTCGGGCCTCGAGGTGCTCATGTACGGGCTCGAGCCCTTCTACCGGGTGGCCGTCTCGCACGACGATGCCGCTGTGCTCGCCGCCTCCACCGACGCGGGGGCGCGCTTGGCCGGAGCGCTGCTGACGCACCTCATCGGCATCGATGCGACCGAGGAGCGCGTCGCCGACGACCGCGTGGCGATCGGCGACGCGGGCGCGGTGTGCGCCGCGATCGACCCGAGCCCGCTCGTGACGCGTCGTGCCCCGGTCGAGGTCGCCCTCGCCCCGGGGGCGACGCGAGGGCAGACGGTCGTCGACCTGCGCACGATGGTCGGCGCCGACATCTCGCCGACGCGCGACGTGCCGCTCGCGACCGTCGTGACCGACGTCGACCCGGCGCCGTACCGAGCGCTCTTCCTCGACGCCCTGCTCGGCGCGGAACCCGCGTCGTGAGCGGCCCGTGACCGACGTCGTCGACCTGCTGCGCGCAGCCCTCGGCGATGCGGTGTCAACCGAGGCCGACGCCCTCGAGGCCGCGCGCGCCGACAAGTCGGGCCAGCGCAGCGCCGGGGCCCCGCTCGCCGTGATCACGGCCCGCACGGTCGAGCACGTGCAGGCCGTGCTGCGCAGTGCGCACGAGCACGGCATCGCCGTCGTGCCCCGAGGCGCGGGCACGGGGCTCACGGGCGCAGCCATGGCCGGCCCGGGCGAGCTCGTGCTCTCGACGGCGGCGATGACCCGAATCCTCGAGATCGACGAGGCCGATCAGGTGGCGGTGGTCGAGCCGGGCATCCGCAACGCCGACCTCAACCGCGCCCTCGAACCGCACGGACTGCGCTGGGCGCCCGACCCGGCGAGCCGCGAGATCTCGAGCGTCGGCGGCAACATCGCGACCAATGCCGGCGGGCTGCTGTGCGCGAAGTACGGCGTGACGCGCGAGGCGGTGCTCGGGCTCGACGTCGTGCTCGCCGACGGCACGCTGATGCGCCTCGGGCACCGCACCGTCAAGGGCGTGACGGGTCTCGATCTCACGGCGCTGCTCATCGGCTCGGAGGGCACGCTCGGCATCATCGTCGGGGCGACCCTGAAGCTCACCCCGATTCCGACGGGCGCCGTCGCCACGATCGGCGCCACCTTCCCGACGATCGAGGATGCCGCAGCGGCCTCGGCGGCGATCACCGCGGCGCGCATCCGCCCCGCCGCCATGGAGCTGATCGATCCCGTGGCCCTCGCCGCCATCCTGCGGCACCTCGGACTGCCCGACCGCGCGCCCGGCACGGCGCACCTGCTCGTGCAGACCGACGGCGAGGCCGCCGAGAGTGAGGCACGGGCCGCCCTCGCGATCATCACGGCGCTCGGCGGCACGGCGCGCATGACGACCGACCAGGAGGAGGGCGAACGGATGCTCGCCGTCCGCCGCGCGATGCACCCCGCCATGGAATCCCTCGGTCAGGTGCTCATCGAGGATGTCGCCGTGCCGCGATCACAGCTGCCCGCGATGTTCGCCGCGATCCGGACGATCGCGGAGCGGCACGGCATCCTCATCCCCACCGTCGCGCACGCGGGCGACGGCAACCTGCACCCGAACCTCGTCTACGAGGGCGACGAGGTGCCCGACGTGATCTGGAGGGCGGCAGGCGAGCTCTTCGAGGCGGCCCTCGCGCTCGGCGGCACGCTCACGGGCGAGCACGGCATCGGAACCCTCAAGCGGCGCTGGCTCGTCGACGAGCTCGGAGACGAGCAGCTTGCCCTGCAGCGCCGCATCAAGCAGGCGTTCGACCCGCGCGGCATCCTCAACCCCGAGAAGGTGTTCTAGCCCGCTCGTACCGCGACGTACACGCCGTTGCGCGACGTGCCGCCCGTGATCGGGTTGTCGAAGGCGACGGTGTGCCCCTCGACGCGAGTGAAGACCTGTCGCAGCGTGGCGAGGAAGGACTCCTCGGGCTGGTCGTCCGACCACAGGGCGAAGACCCCGCCGGGTCGCAGATGCGCCGCGAGGCGGCGTAGCCCGTCGACCGTGTAGAGGTCGGCGTGAGACGGATCGAGCGTGAACGTCGGCGAGTGGTCGACGTCGAGCAGAATGGCGTCGAGCGGGGTCGGCAGTCGCGCATCGGCGCCGGGAGCCCCGCGCACGAGGGCGAAGAAGTCGGTGTGCACGAGCCGCGTGCGGGCATCCTGCACCAGGGTCGACGAGACCGGCAGCAGTCGCCGCTCATGCCAGGCGATCACGGCGGGCAGGGCATCCACGACCGTCATCGTCGCGACGCGCGCGTCGCGCAGGGCCGCGACCGCGGTGTAGCCGAGCCCCAGGCCACCGACCACGACATCGAGCCCCTCTCGGTCGGCCGCGACGGCGGCGAGCCCGAGGTCGCTCAGCGCCTCCTCCGCCACGGTGAACAGGCTCGACATGAGGTACTCGTCGCCGAGCTTGACCTCGAAGACATCGGCGTCGACAGCGGAATCGTAGCGGCGGCGCAGGGTGAGCTCGCCCATCGGCGTCTGCTCGAACGCGAGCTCCTCGAAGCGCCGCATCAGGCGCCGACGGGCGGCGCGACCGGCACGACGACGAAGACCTTGCGCACGCGCTCGTGCACGTGCCAGGTGCCGCTCCAGCCCGCGGGCGTGACGAACAGATCGCCCGCGGTCAGCTCGAGGGGCTGCTCGCCGTCCTCCGTGAGCGTGACGCGCCCGCTCAGCAGGTAGCAGATCTCGTGGTAGCCGTCGCGCGTGGCGGTGAACGTGCCCGGATCGGCTTCCCAGATGCCAGTCTCGACCGGCCCCCCGGCCACCCCCGGCGCAGTCCAGACGTCGAGGACGCCTTCGGACTGACCGGGGGTGAGCGAGGTCGGTTTCGGAGCGAACGCACCGATCGCGTGGATGGGAGCGTTGCGCAGCAGAACCGTGGTGGGCATCGGATCAGGCGATGCGGATCATCTTCTTGTTGACGAACTCGTCGATGCCGAGCGTGCCGAGCTCACGACCCGAGCCGGAGCGCTTGATGCCGCCGAAGGGCAGCTCGGGGCTGTCGGCGAGCACGCAGTTGACGTAGACCATGCCCGCGTCGATCTTGTCGGCGACGCGCGCCGCCTGCGCCTCGTCGGTCGTGAACAGGTACGAGCCGAGTCCGAACGGGGTGTCGTTCGCGAGCTGCACCGCCTCGTCCTCGTTCGCGACCTTGAAGACCTGCGCGACGGGGCCGAAGAACTCCTCGTAGTACGCGTCGTTGCCGGGCTTGACGTCGGCGAGCACGGTCGAGGTGAAGAAGTTGCCCTCGCGCGTTCCGCCCGTGAGCACCGTCGCGCCGCCCGCCACGGCGCGCGTGACCTGGTCCTCCAGGCCTTCGGCCGCGGTGCTCGACGAGAGCGGCCCGTAGGCGCCCCCCTCGACCATGGGGTCGCTCGCCTGCGTGCTCGACATCGCCGCGACGAACTTCTCGACGAAGGCGTCATACAGGTCTTCGACCACGATGAAGCGCTTGGCGCCGTTGCACGACTGCCCGCTGTTGTCGAGTCGCGCGTTGGTCGCCATCTCGACCGTGGCATCGAGGTCGTCGGTGCTCAGCACGATGAAGGGGTCGCTGCCGCCGAGCTCGAGCACGACCTTCTTGAGGTGACGCCCGGCCTGCTCGGCGACCGCTGCGCCGGCGCGCTCCGAGCCCGTGAGCGAGACACCCTGCACGCGCGGGTCGGCGATGATCGTCGAGACCTGATCGGTCGTCGCGTAGAGGTTCGTGTACGCCCCGACGGGGAACCCGGCGTCGGCGAAGATCTGGTGAATCGCCTCGGCCGACTCGGGGCACTGCGCGGCGTGCTTGAGCAGGATCGTGTTGCCGAGGATGAGGTTGGGGCCGGCGAAGCGGGCCACCTGGTAGTACGGGAAGTTCCACGGCATGATGCCGAGCAGCACGCCCATCGCGCTCTTGCGGATGAAGGCGGAGCCTTCGCTGCCCTCGGCGAGCGTGATCGGCTCGTCCTTCAGCAGCTCGGGGCCGTTGTCGGCGTAGTACTGGTAGATGTCGGCCGAGAAGTCGACCTCGCCGAGGGCGTCGCCGATCGGCTTGCCCATCTCGCGCACGATGATCTCGGCGAGGTGCTGGCGGCGCTCGCGGTGCAGGTCGGCGACCTTCGCGACGAGGGCGGCGCGCTCCTCGACGGTCGTCGAGCGCGACCAGCCGCGGTAGGCGTTGAACGCACCGTCGATCGCGGTCGCGACCTCGGCATCGGTCGCGGTCGGGTACGACCGGAGCATCTCGCCGGTGGCCGGGTTGATGACTGCGTACTTGCTCATGGGGCTCCTCGTTGACTCGATTTGCGCGCGGCGCTCACCTGCTCGAGGTGGCCGCGGTGCACACGTGCGCCCAGCCTAGGGTCACGCGCGGGCCCCTCGCATCGACACGGTGGAGATTCCCGGCGCATTCTTCGCCAGAACGTACAGCGCATCGCCACGGCGTCTACAGTGGCCGACATGAAGCGCATCCGCGGCATCGTGCGAGAACTCCTCGCGGGAGCGGCCCTCGTGCCGCGCGGCTTCGCGTTCTGGCGGCGACGACCCGGCGTCATGGCGCTCGGCATGGTGCCCGCCATCATCGCGGGCGCTCTCGTGGGTGCCGTGCTCATCGCGCTCGGCCTCAACGTCGAGGCCCTGGCCCAGGCCATCACGCCCTTCGCCGACGGCTGGGCCGAGCGGGATCGTGGGGTGCTGCGCACGCTGCTGGCCCTGGTCATCGTCGCGGGCGCCATCATCGGCACGGTCTACACGTTCACGACGCTCACTCTGCTCATCGGCGATCCGTTCTACGAGCGCATCTGGCGTGCCGCCGAAGCCGAGCTCGGCGACTTCTCGCCCTCTCCCCTGCGGTTCTGGCGCTCGTTCGGCGACGGACTGCTGCTCGTGCTGCGCGCGATGGGCTATGCGCTCATCACCTGGCTCGTCGGGCTCATCCCCGTCGTGGGGTCGGTGACCGCCGCCGTTCTCGGCCCCGTGCTCGCCGGGCACCTCATCGCGCGCGAACTCACCACCCGACCGTTCGAAGCGCGCGGCATCACGGCGTCGGAACGTGCTCGCCTGCTGCGGGGCTCGCGAGCCCGCGAACTCGGATTCGGCATCGCCACCCAGCTGTTCATCTTCATTCCCGGCGGCGCGATCGCCGTCATGCCCGCAGCAGTCGTCGGCGCCGCACGCCTCGCGCGATCGGTTCTCGAGCGGGCCGAGCAGGATCGCGCCGCGCTGGAGCGCGCCGAGCACGATCGCGCCGCGCTGGAGCGCGTCGCCGACGACCGGCCGCCGATCTAGTCGCGGGGCGCGGCGAGCCACGCCCGCACCGCGGCCCCGTGCTCGTCGAGCGCCGGTGGCGCCGTCGCCGGCGCGGGGGCGAAAGCCGAGTAGCGAACGGGGTGGGCGAGCTGCTCCGGATGATCCGGCCCCACCCCCACGGTCGGCGCGAGCCCGAGCCGCCGCGCGAGCGCGAGCGCCTCGTCGATGCCGTTCACGGTGCCGGCGGGCACCCCGGCCCCGAGCATCCTGGCTGCCCAGACCGCGGCATCGTCGGCGGCCAGCAGCACCTCGAGCGTGCCCTGCAGGTCGTCGCGGTGCCCGACCCGCGCGGGGTTGGTCGCGAAGCGCGGGTCGCTCGCGAGCCCGGGATCGCCCAGCACCGCGCACAGGGCCGCGAACTGCGCGTCGTTGCCGACGGCCACGGCGATGAGGTCGTCGCGGCAGCGGAGGGTCTCGTAGGGGGCGATCGAGGGGTGCCGGTTGCCGAGGGCGCGAGGTGCGGTGCCCGTGGCGAGGTACGATCCGGCCTGATTGGCGAGCGAGGCGATGAGGCTCGACAGCAGGGCGACCTCGACGTGCTGACCGGCGCCCGAGCGCTCGCGGTGCAGCAGCGCCGCGAGCACGCCCATGACGGCGTGGTTGGCGGCGAGCAGATCGACCATGGCCACCCCGACCTTGCGCGGCTCGCCACCGGGGTCGCCCGTGATGCTCATGAGCCCGCCGAGCGCCTGCACGAGGAAGTCGTAGCCGGGCATGGCCGCGCCCTCCCCCGTCGAACCGAACCCCGTGATCGAGCAGTAGACGGCCCGCGGGTTGCGGGCGAGCACGCTCGCCGCGTCGAGGCCGAAGCGCTCGAGGGCGCCGGTGCGGTAGTTCTCGAGCACGATGTCGGCGCGGTCGACGAGCGCGTGCGCGAGCGCGAGGTCGGCGGTGTCACCGAAGTCGAGCGCGATCGACTGCTTCGAGCGGTTGGCGGCCTCGAAGTAGGCGCTCGACGAACCAGCCCACGGCGGTCCCCACGCGCGCGTCTCGTCGCCCGCGCCGGGGCGCTCGACCTTGATGACGCGCGCACCGAGGTCGGCGAGCATGACGGCGGCGGTCGGGCCCGCGAGCACGCGGCTGAGGTCGGCCACGAGCATCCCGTCGAGGGGTCGGATCATGCGCCTACTGTACAAGTGGACAAAAAGCCGGGCGCGCGGCACGATGAGCATGCTCCCGGAAGGACCCCCATGACCGACTCCCCCCTCGACCTCATCGGCTTCGACGCCCTGCTCAGCGACGAGGAGCGTGCGACGCGCGACCGCGTGCGCGCCTACGTCGACGCCGAGCTGCGCCCGCACATCGCCGAGTGGTACGACGCCGGGGTGTTTCCGACCGAGATCATCAAGCCCATGGGCGCCCTCGGGTTGCTCGGCATGCACCTGCAGGGCTACGGCTGCGGCGGGCGCTCGGCCGTCGAGTACGGCCTCGCCGCCGCCGAGCTGGAGGCCGGCGACTCGGGGCTGCGCACCTTCGTCTCGGTGCAGGGCTCGCTCGCGATGACGGCCATCCACACCTTCGGCTCGGAGGAGCAGAAGCAGGAATGGCTGCCGCGCATGGCCGCGGGCGAGGCGATCGGATGCTTCGGCCTCACCGAACCCAATGCCGGCAGCGACCCGGCCTCGATGCAGACGTCCGCGCGCCGCGACGGCGACGACTGGGTCATCACGGGGTCGAAGCGCTGGATCGGCCTCGCGTCGATCGCCGACATCGCCGTCATCTGGGCTCAGACCGAGCACGGCATCCGCGGCTTCCTCGTGCCGACCGAGACGCCCGGCTTCACGGCCACACCCATCGGGCAGAAGCTGTCGATGCGCGCCTCCATTCAGTGCGACATCGCGCTCGATGAGGTGCGCGTGCCCGCGAGCGCGCAGCTGCCCGGCGCCGAGGGCCTGCGGGGGCCGTTCACGTGCCTCAATCAGGCTCGCTACGGCATCGTCTGGGGCGTCATGGGCGCCGCGCTCGACAGCTATCGCGCCGCTCTCGCCTATGTGCAGGAGCGCGAGGTCTTCGGCAAGCCCGTCGCGGCGTACCAGCTCACGCAGCAGAAGCTCGTCGACATGGCGCTCGAGATCGACAAGGGCTTCCTCCTCGCCCTGCAGCTCGGCCGGCTGAAGGACGCCGGCCAGCTGCAGCCGCACCAGATCTCGGTCGGCAAGCTCAACAACGCCCGCGAGGCGATCGCGATCGCGCGCGAGGCCCGCGCGATGCTCGGCGGCAACGGGGTCACGCTCGAGCACTCGCCGCTGCGCCACGCCAACAACCTCGAGTCGGTGCGCACCTACGAGGGCACCGACGACGTGCACACCCTCATTCTCGGCAACGCCATCACGGGCATCCCCGCGTTCCGCTGAGCGCCGCTAGGCCTGGGCGCGCTCGGGCACCACGGTGGGGTGGCTGCCCGCCATCGTCTCGAGCACGCGCACGACCTGCGAGCTGTACCCGAACTCGTTGTCGTACCAGACGTAGACGATCAGGTTCTCCTCCGTGCAGATCGTGGCGAGGCCGTCGACGATGCCCGCCCGGTGCGAGCCGATGAAGTCGGTCGACACGACCTCGGGCGACTCGATGTAGTCGATCTGCTGGCGCAGGGTCGAGTGCAGCGAGGTCTCACGCAGGAAGCGGTTGACCTCGTCGCGGGTCGTCGGCCGCGAGAGCCGGAGGTTGAGGATCGCCATCGACACGTCCGGCGTCGGCACCCGGATGGCGTTGCCCGTCAGCCTCCCCTCGAGCACCGGCAGCGCCTTGGCGACGGCCTTGGCCGCTCCCGTCTCGGTGATGACCATGTTGAGCGCGGCCGAGCGCCCTCGGCGGTCGCCCTTGTGGAAGTTGTCGATGAGGTTCTGATCGTTCGTGAACGAGTGCACGGTCTCGACGTGGCCGTGCACGACGCCGTACTCGTCGTTGAGCACCTTGAGCACGGGCGTGATGGCGTTGGTCGTGCACGACGCCGCCGTGACGATGCGCTGCTCGGGCGTGATCGACTCGTGGTTGATGCCGTGCACGACGTTCGGCAGCGAGCCCTTGCCCGGCGCCGTCAGCAGCACGCGTGCGACGCCCGTCGAGCGGAGGTGCTGCGACAGCCCCTCCTCATCGCGCCAGCGCCCGGTGTTGTCGACGACGATCGCATCGCGGATGCCGTAGGCGGTGTAGTCGATCGCCGCCGGGTCGTCGGCGTAGATGACCTGGATGAGCGTGCCGTTGGCGAGGATCGTGTTCGCCTCCTCGTCGACCGTGATCGTGCCCTCGAAGGGTCCGTGCACCGAGTCGCGGCGCAGCAGGCTCGCGCGCTTGACGAGGTCGTTCGTGCCACCGCGCCGCACGACGATCGCGCGCAGGTGCAGTCCGGCACCGTGGCCGCCATGGGCGATCAGGATGCGCGCGAGCAGCCGCCCGATGCGGCCGAAGCCGTACAGCACCACATCGGTGCCGCCCGGCGCGGGGGTCGCGCGGTGGGTGGCGGCGAGCACCTCGCCGAGGTACGCGGCGAGCGAGCGCCCGGCTCCGTGCCGCTCGAAGTCGCTCAGCAGCCGCGCGATGTCGAGCGATGCCGGGCCGGGGTCGAGCGTGAGCAGCGCATCCAGCACCTGCTTCGTCTGCTCGAGCGGCAGCACCGAGCCCGTGACGTGGTGCGCGTAGCGGTGCGCCTTGATGACGCCGATGGGTGACTGGTTGATGAGGCGGCGGCCGTGGATGGAGGTCACCACCCCGTGCTCGCGGTAGAGGCGGCCGATGAGCGGGATGAACTGCTCGGCGAGGGATTCGCGGGCCTTCCAGGCCTCGCGCTGGGCGACTGCGGCGTCGGTCATGACGACAACGCTAGCGACCGTGCGGGCCTCGTCCGGGCCCGCACGGTCGGTTCAGCGCGTCAAGATTCGGGGTTCTTGCGCCGCGGTGAAGGCGCGGTCGCTGCGCCCTTCGCGACGGCGGCCCCCGTGGCCTCCCCGACGACCTTGCCGTTGATGAGGTCGGCGATATCGATGCCCACGAGATCCTTGATGATCTTCGTCGAGGTCGCGAGCTGGCCGGCCACGTTCTCGCCCAGCTGGTTGGTGCCGCTGCCGTCGGAGGAGATCACCGTCATGTTCTGGATCGCCCCGAGCGGCTCGGCCGCCGCGCGCACGATCTCGGGCAGCTGGTCGATGATGCGCTGCTTCAGGAGGGCCTCGGCACGCTCGGCGAGTGCCTCGGCCTGCGCGCGCGTCGAGTCGGCCTCGGCCGTACCCTTCGAGCGGATCGCCGATGCCTCAGCCTCACCCTCGGCCGCGAGAGCCTCGGCCGCGGCGATACGGCGGGCGCGCTCGGCGATACCTTCCGCCTCGACGGCCTCGGCTGCGCTCTTGCGGCGGTTGCGCTCGGCGACACCCTCCGCCTCGATGGCCTCGGCGGCGGCCTTGCGGGAGTCACGCTCGGCGTTGGCGCCGGCGACCGAGGCGAGGGCTGCCGCGTTGGCCTCCTTCTCGATCGCGTAGGCCTGGGCGTCGGCGACCGCGCGCACCTCGGCGTCGAGCTCCTGCTTGCGCAGGCCGACGCGCTTCTGGGCGGTGACCTCCTGCTGGCTGACGACCTCCTGTTGCGCGATCGCCTCGGCGAGCGGAGCGGCGGCAGCGGCTTCGGCGCGGGCCTTGTCGGTCTCCTTCTGAATCTCGGCGTTGCGCAGGTCGAGGGCGCGCTGGCTCTCGGCGATCTTCTGGGCGGCCGCGATGCGGGCCTCCTCCGAGGCCTGCTGCGCCTGCGCCTCAGCGATCTCGGCGACCTGCTTCACGCGGGCGGCCTCCGCGCGACCGAGGTCGCGGATGTAGCCGTTCTCGTCGTCAATCTCCTTGATCTGCAGCGTGTCGATCTGCAGACCCTGGATGTCGAGGGCCTCGCGCACCGCTTCGAGCACCTGCTCCTGCAGCGCCGAGCGGTTCGTGATGATCTCGGTCACCGTGAGCTGGCCGACGATCGAGCGCACCGAGCCGCTCAGCACCTCTTCGGTCGACGACTCGATCTGGTCTTGCTGGTTCAGGAAGCGTTGGGCGGCGGCGCGCACCATGGCTTCCGAGCCGCCGACCTTGACGACCGCGACGGCGTTGACCTTGATGGTGATGGCGTCGCGTGTCTGCGCGGTGGCCTGCACGTTGAGCTGGCGGGAGCGCAGGCTCAGCTTGAAGTAGGCCTCGACGATGGGCTTGACGAAGACGCGCGAGCCGAACACGACGCGCTGGCCGACGTTCTCCATCTCGGCGTTCTGCAGCCGCTCCCTCGGCGTGCGCTGCCGCGAGGTGACGATGATCGCCTCGTCGGGCTTCGCCACCTTGATGCCGCGCAGCAGCACGATGATGACGATGATCGCGATGACGACGGCGACGCTGATGCCGACGATCTGCGTGAAGAACTCGTTGATCTGATCCAGGAGCATGGCCCCAGTATGTCGGATGCCGGGGCCGGGTCGGAGGGAACCTCGATTCTGCACCTTCCGCCGCGCCGCGCTCGGCTCTAGCATCGCGATCATGAGCGCTTCCCGCCCCCTCGCCGTGCTCCTCATCGCCGTGAGCCTCGCGCTCGCGGGATGCAGTGCCGGCGGTGCCGAACCGGAGCCCGCGCTTCCGCCCGCCCCCGAGACGGAGGAGACTCCGATCGCGAGCCCGATCCCCGAGGAGGAGGGCGCATTCGTGCCGGTCGACCCCGCCGAGTTCGCCAGCAGCGCCGTCGACGGCGGCTACGACTTCGTCTCGGCCGCGGGCGACATCGCCTGCGGCATCCACGATCTCGGCGATGACTGGCCGGTGACCTACGGCTGCGTCATGCTCGGCCCGTACTCCTTCGCCGACCCCCCGGCGCCCACGGAGGAGATCGCGTGCGGTGGCGGCTTCCAGGCCGAGGTCGGTGCGCCCGCGGCGACGATCTGCCGCGGGGGCGTCGTCTACGCCGGCGAGGATCCGTCGTTCGCCGTCGCGACGCTGCCGGAGCAGCGGTACCTCGCCGTGCTGGGGGTCACCTGCGTCGCCGAGGGTGCGTCGATCGGGTGCACCGACGACGAGACGGGTTACGGGTTCCGTCTCTCCGCCGAGACGTACGAACTCTTCGAGTAGCGGCTAGGCCGTCGCGGTCTCGTCGGCAGCGGCGAGCTGCCCGCAGGCTCCGTCGATCTCTTTGCCGCGCGTGTCGCGCAGCGTCGTGGGAATGCCCGAATCCTCGAGCCGGCGCACGAACTCGCGCATGACCGCGGGCTCCGAGCTCGTCCAGATCGACCCGGGTGTCGGATTGAGCGGAATCGGGTTGACGTGCACCCAGCCGCGCCCCCGCTCGTTGAGCTTCTGCGCCAGCAGGTCGGCCCGCCAGGCGTGGTCGTTCATGTCTTTGATGAGCGCGTACTCGATCGACACGCGACGGCCGGTCGCGTCGAAGTACGCCCGCGCGGCGTCGAGCGCCTCATCGACCTTCCACCGCGAGTTGACGGGGATCAGCTCGTCCCGCAGCTGGTCGTCGGGCGCGTGCAGGCTGAGCGCGAACGTCACCGGGATCTTCTCCTCGGCGAGCTTCAGGATGGCCGGCACGAGCCCGACCGTCGAGACCGTGATGTGCCGAGCGCTCATGCCGAGGCCGTGCGGCTGGGGCTCGACCATCGTGCGCACCGCATCCATGACCCGGTTGTAGTTCGCGAGCGGCTCGCCCATGCCCATGAACACGATGTTGCTGACGCGCTCGGGCGTGGTCTCGCCGCGCTTCTTGCCCCCGAGCTCGCCCGCCGCGATCGCCGCGTTGGCCTGCACCACCTGGTCGATGATCTCGGCGGTCGACATATTGCGCGTGAGCCCCGCCTGACCGGTGGCGCAGAACGGGCAGTTCATGCCGCACCCGGCCTGCGAGCTCACGCACAGCGTGATGCGGCCCGGGTAGCGCATGAGCACGCTCTCGACGAGGGCGCCGTCATGCAGCTTCCAGAGGAACTTGATGGTGTCGCCGTTGTCGGTGCGCAGGCGCCGCACCTCCGTGAGCAGCGGCGGCAGCATTCCCGCGACGAGCTCATCGCGCTGGGCGGCGGGCAGGTCGGTCATCGCGGCAGGATCGGTCGTGTAGTGCGTGAAGTAGTGGGTGCTGAGCTGCTTCGCGCGGAACCCGGGCAGGCCGAGCTCGATGACGCGCGCCGTGCGCTGCTCGGGCGTGAGGTCGGCGAGGTGCACGGGCGGCTTGCCGCGCTTCGGTTCGGCGAACTGCAGCACCGGGCGCCCGTCGGGACCCATCTTCTGCTGCCAGCCCTCGGTCGTCGGGCGCACCTGGGGGCGAGCATCCACCGCCGATCGCGGGGTCGCGGCCGCGCCGTTGTTGCGGATTCCGCGCTCGCCTGCCATGCCTTCCAGGGTACGCGGTCGCGGCCATCGCAGATTTCTCTCACCCGATGTCGATTCCGTCGCGCCTCGTTCGACGCCATAGTGAGAGGACCGCACCGGGCGATCCCCGAAGGAAGGAACCACCATGCCGACGTACATGCTCATCATGCGGGCAACGGAAGCCGCGCTCGCCGCGAGCAAGGAGCAGGACTTCGAGGCCATCATCAACGCGATGGGCGCCTACAACGAGTCGATGATGGAAGCCGGCGTCATGGTCGGCGGTGACGGACTGAGCGACCCGAGCGAGGGATTCGTCGTCGACTTCTCGACCCCCGACAAGGTGGTGACCGATGGCCCCTACGGCGAGGTGCACGAACTGTTCAACGGCTTCTGGCTCATCTCGGTGGCCGACCGCGACGAGGCCATCGAGTGGGCGCGACGCTGCCCCATGGGCCCGGGCACCAAGCTCGAGGTGCGGCGCGTGACCGACGAGAGCGACTTCGCCGACTTCGCCGACAACGAGTTCATCCAGAAGGAAGCCGGCTGGCGCGAGGAGCTCGAGCGCACGCACGAGGGCTGATGGCTGACGGGCCCGCCCCCGTGCCGGTGGGCGACGACATCGCCCGCCGGCTCGGGGCCGTCTGGCGCATCGAGGGCGCCCGCGTGATCGCGACCCTCACCGCGCTCACCCGCGATGTCGCGCTCGCTGAAGACCTCGCCCACGACGCCTGTGCCGAGGCGCTGCGATCGTGGCCGCGCGATGGCGTGCCCGCGAACCCCGGGGCGTGGCTCACGGCGGTCGCGAAACGCCGGGCGATCGATGCGTGGCGGCGGCAGGATGCTCTCGCCGAGCGCTACGCGCGCATCGGGTCGACCCTGCGCGAGTCGGGCGACGACGAGCTCGAGCCGATCGGCGACTCGGTGCTGCGCCTGCTCTTCATCGCGTGTCATCCGGTGCTCTCGACCCCGGCCCAGTGCGCGCTCGCGCTGACCCTCGTCGGCGGACTCTCGACCGAGCAGGTCGCCCGGTTGTTCCTCGTTCCGGTGACGACCATGCAGCAGCGCATCGTGCGGGCCAAGCGCGCCCTCTCGGCCGCCGCCGTGCCGTTCGAGGCCCCCGACCCGCACGAGTGGCACGATCGCGTGTCGGGCGTGCTGCGCGTCGTCTATCTCATCTTCACCGAGGGCTATGCGCCCGCGAGCGGCGCGACCCCCGTACACCGCGAGCTCGCCGACGAGGCGCTGCGGCTCGGTCGCCGGCTCGTGGCGATGCTGCCGCGCGAGCCCGAGGCCCACGGCCTGCTGTCGCTCATGCTGCTGCAGTCGTCGCGGTTCTCGGCCCGGGTCGCCTCCGACGGCTCGCCCGTGCTGCTCGCAGACCAGGATCGGGCTCGATGGGATCGGCAAGCGATCCTGCGGGGTCGTGCAGCGCTCCGTCGGGTCGACGCGCTCGGCAAGGGTCGAGGTCCCTACGCCGTGCAGGCGGCGATCGCCGAGCAGCACGCGATCGCTCCGAGCGTCGACGCGACCGATTGGGAGCGCATCGTGCTGCTCTACGAGGTGCTCGGCCGCCTCGCGCCGAGCCCGATCGTCGACCTCAATCGTGCGGTCGCGCTGTCGATGGCCGAGGGGCCGGCCGAGGCGCTCGACCTCGTGGATCGCCTCACCGACGAGGGCGCGCTCGCGCACTCGCCCCTGCTGCCGAGCGTGCGCGGAGAACTGCTCGCGCGGCTCGGACGGCCCGACGAGGCGCGGGCCGAGTTCGCTCGGGCCATCCCGCTCGTCGGCAACGCAGCGCAGCGCACGGTGCTCGACGGCAAGCTGCGCGCGCTCGATCCGCGGCATCCCGAGGGCTGATCAGCCCGCGAGCACCGCCTCGATCTGGCCGGCCGCCGAGGTGAAGCCCTCGATCATGCCCATACCGGTCACGAGCTCGAGGTCGGCGACCGAGGCGTACGAGAACACCACGGTCATGCGCGTGCGACCGCCGTCGAGGGCCTCGAGGCACACGTCGCACTCCCCCGCCGGCATCGCGGGGTTCTCGGTGCCATCCTCGTGACTGAACCCCTCATCGACGCGCAGGTGCCCGGGGGCATCGATCTCGGTGACGCGCATCCAGGCGGCGGCGACCTCCCCCTCCGGGCCCGTCATGTGGTACCTCACGCGACCGCCGACCGTGAGGTCGTGCTCGGTGACGGTGGCGGGCCACCCGGGCGGGCCCCACCAGCGCTCGAGCTGGCGCGGGTCGGCCCACAGCTGCCAGACGCGCTCGATCGAGGCGTCGTGCTCGGTGATGAACGTGAGGCTGAGCGCCTCGAGGTCGGTGATGGCGTCGATGACGGGCATCGGGGTCTCCCTACTGGTCCGGATCCTCGGCGAGGATCGCGTCGATTCGAGCCGCCCGGTGCCGCCACAGGGTCTCGTACTGCTCGAGCAGCACCCGAACGCGGGCGATCGCGGCGGGGTCGGCCCGCACGATCTGCTCGCGGCCCTGCCGCGACTTCGCGACGAGGGATGCCCGCTCGAGCACGGCCACGTGCTTCTGCACGGCGGCGAAGCTCATGGCGTAGCCCGCCGCGAGGCTCGAGACCGACTGCTCGCGCTCGATGACGCGGGCGACGATGTCGCGCCGCGTGGCATCGGCGAGGGCGTGGAAGACCGCGTCGACCTCGGCGTCGCTCAGGAGCTGAATTTGTACAACCATGTGGTTGCACGTTAGGCGACCGCGGTCGAGCCGTCAACCACTAGCGTGGGATTCCGTCGACGGGCACGGCACGGCCGCCTGCCCGAGCTCACCTCCTCTCCCCCTTGGAGCACCGTCGTGGACCGCATCACCCCGGGAATCATCGCGATCATCATCGGAGCGATCGTCGCCGTGCTGCTTTTCGTCCCCTTCGTCGCGGCGAGCTATCGACTGCGCGGCAGGATGACGGTCTCGCGCACGATCGGCTGGGCGGCCCTGCTCGTGTCGTTCCTCGCGATCTGGACGTACACGATCCTGCCCGCACCGGCCATCACCGACGACTACCGGTGCTCGACACCGAACCTCGACCTGCTGACCGACCTTCGCGACATCCTGCTCATCCAGCAGTCGGGCACAAGCCTCATCGCCAACGCCGCCCTGCAGGTGGTCGTGCTCAACATCATCTTCTTCATGCCCCTGGGGTTCCTCGTGCGATTCCTGTTCCGCTGGGGCATCGCCCGTGCCGCCCTCAGCGGCCTCGTCGTGTCGCTCGCGGTCGAGACCACCCAGCTCACCGGCATCTGGGGCCTCTACCCCTGCTCGTACCGGCTGTTCTCGGTCACCGACCTCCTGCACAACACGCTCGGCGCGGTCATCGGGTCGCTCATCGCGCTCGCGCTGCTGCGCCGGCGCGCATCCCTGGCGCCTGCGGTCGCGGTCCCGCACGCGGTGACCGCGGGCCGTCGGCTGCTCGGGATGCTCTGCGACCTGCTCGTCTTCAGCCTCGTGTCGCTCATCACCGGCATCATCGTGTCGCTGCTGCGGGTGCTCGTGATCGCTCCCGGCTCATCGACGGTCACCGACCCGATCGAGACCGCGCTCGGGATCGCAATCGGTCTGGCCGTCTACCTCGTGCCCGTGCTCATCACGGGAACGACGATCGGTGAGGCCGCCGTGCTGCTGCGCGCGACCGGGGGCTGGCAGCCGCTCGCGCTCGCCCGGACCGTGCGCGCGGCTCTCGGACTCGGCGGAGTGGTCGTGCTGAGCGAACTCGTGCCCGTGGTCGGCGACGCACTCGCCCTCGTGCTGGCGCTCGCCCTGGTCGTGACGGTGCTCGTCGACCGCGATCGGCGCGGGCTCGCGGCACGGGCCGCCGGACAGCACCTCGTCGATGCCCGAGCGATCCCGAGCGCAACGCCCGACTGAGTCGAGCCTCCGCGGCGGCTCGTCACCGTGCCTCGAGCCGGCGGCGTCAGCCCCCGAGGCCGTGCCGGTGCGCAAGCACGACGAGCTGGACCCGGTCGCGCACTCCTAGCTTGGCGAGCACGGTGCTGACGTGCGTCTTCACCGTCGACTCGCTGAGGAACAGGCGCGCGGCGATCTCGGCGTTGCTGAGACCCTCGACCGCGGCGTCGAATACGTTCCGCTCGCGTTCGCTCAGCGTCGCGAGCGCCGCGGGAGGCGCGGGAAGCGCGTCCAGCACGGGAGTCGCGCCCACGAGCGCCGCGAGGTCGCCGGCGGCAGCGACCGCCGATCCGGCGTGCACGGCACGGATCGCGGCGACGAGAAACTCGGGGCTCGCATCCTTCAGCAGAAAGCCCGAGGCGCCCACATCGATCGCCGCGCGGGCTCGCTCGTCGAGGCCGAAGGTCGTGAGCACGATGATGCGCAGCGGCCGCGGGCGGCGCGCGGCGCGCTCGGGGCTCAGCAGCCGACGGGCCGCCTCGGCGCCGTCGACGTCGGGCATGCGGATGTCGAGCAGCACGACGTCGGCCTCGATGCGGTCGAGCAGCGCGATCGCCTCCGCCCCCGTGCCCGCCTCGCCGACCACGCGCAGGTCAGCCTGTGCATCGACGACCGCCCCGACCCCGGCCCGGAACAGCGGCTGATCGTCGACGAGCACGACGCGGATCGGATCGCTCACTGCTCCCCCTCTCCCGACGGCACCGTCGCGCGCGCAACGAAGCGCCCCTCGACCTCGGCGGCGTCGAGCCCACCGCCGACGGCGGCGAGCCGCGCACGCGCACCGTCGAGACCCGTGCCGGTGCGCGCGGCGTCGAGCTCACGGTCGGCCGCATCGGCGGGCCCGCGGTCGTTCTCGACCTGCACCGTGGTCATCGGCGCCGATCGATCGACCGCGATGCGCAGCGGTGCCGCGGGGTCGCCGTGGCGCAGGGCGTTCGTCAACAGCTCCTGGGTCGCGCGGTACAGCGCAACGGCGGCCGCGCCCTGGGGCGCCGGTCCGGAGCCGGTGCGCGCCATCAGCGTGCCCGGCCGGGAGTCGGCGACCTCGGCGATCAGGCGGTCGAGGTCGACGACGGGAGCCGACGAGGCGGCACGAGCCGCGTCGGTCGACTCGAGCACGTGGCGCACCTCGCCGAGCGCCCGTCGCGCCGTGTCGGCGATCGTCGCGACAGCCGAGCGCATGGCCTCGACCTCCGCATCGTCGCGGAAGCGCACCGACTCGGCCTGCGCGACGATCACGGCGAGCGAGTGCCCGACGATGTCATGCACGTCGCGCGTGAGCTGCGTGCGGGCCGACTGCAGCTCGGCGAGCTCGCGCGAGCGACGCGCCTCGGCCTCCGCCTCGGCGGCGCGCTGGCGGCCCTCGCGTCCGAGCCGCATCGTGCGGGCGAGCAGCCCCACGAGCCAGGGAACGGCGAGCACGAGTGCGATGAGCGCGGCGAGCACGCCCACGGGCAGCCACAGCGGCAGCAGCGACGTCGACGAGAACAGGCGCACGAGCCACGAATCGATGAGCAGCAGGTACGCGAGCGCGATGACCGCTCCGACGGGAACCGAGGCGCCGCTCAGCCGCAGCACCGCGGGCGAGCCGTAGTGCGCGGCGCTCGCGAGCACGACGAGGATGCCGAGCTGGGTCACACCCGCATCCAGGCCGGTGATCATGTGCGCGAGCGAACTCGCCCACGCGAGCGCGAGGGCCCATCCCGGGTGCAGCCGCCGGACCGCCACGGCGGCGGCCATGATCACGGCGGAGACGACGAGCGCGGCGAACGCTTCGGGGCCGGCCGCGGCATCCCCCGACCCGAACGACGGACCGAGCAGCACGACGGCCACGAGCAGCGCGAGGCCGCCGAGCCCATCGGCAACGAGCACGCCGGTGCGCGATCGCACGAGGGCGGGGTGCAGGGTCATGGGTCCATCCTGGCGGCTCGCCTCTTCGGGGTCATCCCTCGCAGGGCTGCGCGACCGGTACTGCAGTACCGGATGCGCGGCACCCGCGGCCACCCGGTTGCGCCCTGCGGCCGATGCGGCACGGGTGGTGCGGTTCGTAGCGTCGAGCACATGACCACACACACCGCACCCCGTCCCGACGAGATCGTCGCGCGCTGCAGCGACCTCACCCGGCTGTTCGGCGCCGACGGCGCCACCATCGCCGCCGTCAACCGCATCACCACCGAGTTCCGGCGTGGCGAGCTCACGGCCGTCGTCGGTCCGAGCGGCTCGGGCAAGTCGACGCTCATGTACCTCCTCGCCGGTCTCGATGCACCCACGTGGGGCGAGGTCGAGCTCGACGGCTACCGACTGACCGACTTCGACGAGCCCGAGCTCGCCGCCCTGCGTCACGAGCGCATGGGCTTCATCTTCCAGTCGTTCAACCTGCTGCCGGGGCTCACGGCGATCGCGAACATCCGGTTGCCCGAATCGCTCGGGCGGCACCGTCGGCCGATCGACGAGGCCTGGCTGCAGCAGCTGATCGAGCGCCTCGGCCTCGCGGCGCTGCTCGAGCGGCTGCCGCACGAGCTCTCGGGCGGGCAGCAGCAGCGCGTCGCGATCGCCCGGGCCCTCGCCCACCGGCCCGCCGTCATCTTCGCCGACGAGCCCACCGGCAACCTCGACCTCGCGACCGGCGGCGATGTGCTGCGCCTGCTCACGGAGCTCGCGCATGAGAGCGGCTGCGGCATCATCATGGTCACCCACGACCCTCGGGCCGCGAGCGCCGCCGACCGCGTGCTCTCGATCCGCGACGGTCACCTCGTCGCCGAGCTGGGTCGCGCGAGCGCCGCCGAGATCTCGGCGCTCATGCTCGCTGATGCGATCGATGCGGATGCACGCGATGCCGATGCGGCGGCCACCCGATGAGCGGCCGCGGCGGAACCCTCGCGGCCATCACCACGGTCGCCCTCAGCGCGATGTACATCGTGCTGCTCACCTCGGTCATGGCCCTGCTGCGCACGGGGCTCGTGCAGACGCCCTTCGGGCAGGGCGAGACGGCCGACCTCGTGCTCGGTGTGCTCGGCCTCGCCTTCCTCATCGTGTCGCTCATCGTCGCGACGGTCGTCGTGACCAATGCCTTCGCGCTCGTCACGGCCTCGCGCATCCGCGAGATCGCCCTACGGCGCCTGCTCGGTGCCTCGGCAGCGCAGGAGCGGCGCCGCATCGCCCTCGACGGGCTGCGGCTGTCGCTCGGCGCGACCGCGCTCGGCACCGCGCTCGCGGCCGGCGCCGCCCTCGGCGTGCTCGCGCTCACCACGCAGGGCGACGGGATGCTCGCCGGCGCCGAGCCCGCCGACCTCGTCGACCCGCTCGTCGTCGTGCCGCTACTCGCGCTGCAGGTGTGCACGGTCGTCGCGGCCTGGCGCGGCTCGGCGGCGGTGCTCGCGGCCGAGCCGGTGCAGGCGCTGGGGCTCGCCGGCACGCGCGAGGCCGGAGGCGACGACCGCGTTCGCCTCGGCCGGGGTGCGGCCGCTGCCCTGCTCACGGGCCTCGCCCTCCTGGCCCTCACCGCCGTCGCCGGGGCGGTGACGCCGTTCGCCGCGTTCCTCGGCATCATCGCGGGCACCGTGCTCGTGATCGGAGTGCTCGCGGGCGCGAACGGGCTGCTGCCCCGCGTCATGGCGCTGCTCGGTGCCGTGCTGCCGCGCACGGGGCCCGCCGCGATCGCGCGGCGCACCCTCGCCGAGCATCCCGCTCGCACCGCGCGCGCCGCGCTCGGCGTGCTCATCGGCGTGGCGGTGGTGTCGATGTTCGTCGTCGCCACCGCGAGCGCGAACCTGTCGCTCGCGCTCGAGTACCGCGACACCGAGTTCCAGGCGCAGGCCGACGAGGTGCTGCTCGGCGTGCTCGCGATCATCGGCGGGCTCATCGGCTTCGTCGTGCTCATCGCCGCGGTGGGGCTCGCGACCACCGTCGCGCTCAATACGCGGCTGCGAGCGCGCGAGATCGCGGTCACGCGCATCCTCGGTCAGTCTCGGCGTGATGCGGGCGCGGCGATCATCATCGAGTCGGCCGTGCTGAGCCTTGCCGCAGCGCTCTCGGGGCTCGCGCTCGGCGCGCTGCTCGGCTGGGTCGGCGCGCAGAGCGTCATCGGGGTCGCGCTCACCTCGCGCGTCGTGACTCCGGCGGTGCCCCTGCCGCTCATCGGCCTGGTGCTCGTGACCGCCCTCGTGCTCACGGTGCTCGCCGCGGTCGCGCCGACGCGCTTCGTGCTCGCCGACTCGCCCGTGCGGGCCTTCGCCCGGGCCTGATCGACCGCCGTCACCCGTCGAGCAGGGTGTTCACCCACTGCGCGATGATCGGCACCACGCACTCGTCGATCGGGCGTCGCACGTCGGCGCGATAGGAGCGCAGCGTCGGCGACGGCTGAGTGCGCAGGATGTGGCTGAGAGCGCTGAGGGTCACCGTGCGGGTCGGCGCGGCGCGCAGCGCAGCGATGCGAGCCGCGTCGTCGGGCGGTGACTGCAGGTCGAACGCCGCCGCCACCGCGAGCACGGGCTGCGGGGCGAGGGCGAGGTCGACGGCGGGGTCGTAGGCCATGAACTCGCGGAACCAGCGCGCATTGACGCGCACGCCGCCGATGCGCTCGACGTCGCCCGTCGTCGCGAGCAGGCGCTGCCGAGACGTCTCGGACTGCCGCTCGAGATCGGTGCGCATGAGTCGCAGCACGAACCGGGCGAAGGCGGGAAGGTCGTCGCCGAGAGCGCGCGCCTGCCAGCGCAGCACCTCGAGCCCGCTGCGCGCGTAGGGCGACAGCAGCACGGCACCGCGCACGACTGCGGGGCGCTCGGCGAGCACGCGCGCGGCGATCGCCGAGCCCTCGCTGTGACCGACCAGCACGATCGGCAGCCCGAGGGTCGCCGTGTCATCGACGACCGCGAGGGCGTCGTCGACCAGGTCGTGGAAGCCCGTCGAGAGGAAGTCGCCGGCCGACTCGCCGACGCCGCGCTTGTCCCAGCGCACGCTCGCGATGCCGTGCACCGCGAGCCCCTCGGCGAGCTGGCGCTGGATGCCGAGAGGCAGGCGCCGGGCATCCCCGTGACGGTCGACGGGCCCGCTGCCCGGGATCAGGATGGCGACGGCGCGGGCATCCGACGGGATGGTCGATTCGACGACGAGGTCGACCGCGGCGGTGATCGTGCGCACGGTCACTGCCCGACCCCCGTGCGCGCGGCCGTGATCTGCGCGGCCAGCTCGGCGGCGTGCGGCGTCGAGACGAGCACGTCGCGCGCGCGACCGGTCGTCGAGCGGATGCGCAGGGCGGGGCCGCGGCCGCGCACGAGCACGACGGTGGTGCCCTGGCGGCGACGCCACGTTCCGAACTTGGTGCGCCCGGGCACGGAGAGCCCCGGCGCGCGGAGCCCCGTCACGGCGGCGAGGCCGTCGGGCACGCTCTCGGCCGAGGCGATGTGCCGCAGGGGCAGGCTCAGGTTGCCGCGCACGGCGAACAGGCGCTCGAGGGGTCCGAGGCGGATCGTGAGGGTGTCGTGCTCGAGGGAGATGGTCACCACGAGGAGTCCTTTCAGTCGAGGGGATGACTCATTGATATCATTGTTGAGAACATTCGCGCAACTGGGATTGGTAGGGTGTGCCCATGACGAGCGCCGAACTGCTGCTGCACCCCGTGCGCCTGCGCGTCGTGCAGGCCATGATGGGCCGCACCGAGCTGACCACGAAAGACCTCGCGGCCCGCCTGCCCGACGTCGCGCCGGCGACCCTCTACCGGCACGTCGGCACGCTCGTCGATGGCGGCGTGCTCGAGGTCGTCAGCGAGCGGCGCGTGCGGGGATCGACCGAGCGGTCGCTGCGGCTGCGCGAGGAACGCGCCTCGGTCGACCCCGAGGCGCTCGCGCACGACGATGACGCACTGCGGGCGGGATTCCTCGCCTATCTCGCGAGCCTCGCCGCGATGCTCGACGACTACCTCGCGGCGCCGCACGGCAGCCTGCAGGACGATCTCGTGAGCTTCCGGCAGCTCGCCGTGCAGGCCACCGACGAGGAGTGGCTGGCGGTGCTGCACGGCATCCGCGCGGCGATCGAGCCGCTCGCGACGCGCGCGGACGCCCCCGAGGGCGCGCGCCGCCGCGTGCTCGCGACCGTGAGCCTGCCGGTCGACTGATCCTGCGTCGCGACTGATCCTGCGCCGAGACCGAGACTCAGTCGGTGCCGAAGTCGAACGCCGCGCTCTCGCCAGCGGCATCGATCGCCTCAGCGAGGGCCTCGCGCTCGGCGCTCATCGGCACCGCGTGCTCGACGACCTCGTCCGACTCCCCCGCCGTGATGCGGCCGACGAGCGCGGCGGTCGCCCCGCCGATGATGCCTTGCGCGGCATACTGCTCGAGCCGGGCGCGCGAGTCGGCGATGTCGAGGTTGCGCATCGTGAGCTGGCCGATGCGGTCGGTCGGGCCGAAGGCGGCGTCGCCGACGCGCTCCATCGAGAGCTTCTCGGGCGAGTACGACAGGCCGGGGCCCGTCGTGTCGAGGATCGTGTAGTCGTCGCCGCGGCGCAGCCGCAGCGTCACGGTGCCCGTCACGGCCGATCCCACCCACTTCTGAATGCTCTCGCGCAGCATGAGCGACTGCGGGTCGAGCCACCGGCCCTCGTACATGAGGCGGCCGAGGCGGCGCCCCTCGGCATGGTAGTTGGCGATCGTGTCCTCGTTGTGCACGCCGTTGAGCAGTCGCTCGTAGGCGATGTGCAGCAGGGCCATGCCCGGAGCCTCGTAGATGCCGCGGCTCTTCGCCTCGATGATGCGATTCTCGATCTGGTCGCTCATGCCCAGCCCGTGGCGGCCGCCGATGCGGTTGGCCTCGAGCACGAGCTGCACCGCATCCGCGAATTCGATGCCGTTGAGCGCCGTCGGCCGACCCTCGACGAACGTGACCGTGACGTCTTCCGTCGCGATCTCGACCGCAGCATCCCAGAATCGAACGCCCATGATCGGCTCGACCGTCTCGAGCGAGACGTCGAGGTGCTCGAGCGTCTTCGCCTCGTGCGTCGCGCCCCAGATGTTGGCGTCGGTCGAGTAGGCCTTCTCGGCCGAGTCGCGGTAGGGGAACCCGTGGGCGACGAGCCACTCGCTCATCTCCTGCCGGCCGCCGAGCTCGGTCACGAAGTCCGCGTCGAGCCAGGGCTTGTAGATGCGCAGGCGCGGGTTCGCAAGCAGGCCGTATCGGTAGAAGCGCTCGATGTCGTTGCCCTTGTAGGTGCTGCCGTCGCCCCAGATCTCGACGCCGTCGTCTTTCATCGCGCGCACGAGCAGCGTGCCGGTGACCGCGCGGCCCAGCGGCGTGGTGTTGAAGTAGGTCTTGCCGCCGCTGCGGATGTGGAACGCGCCGCACGCAAGGGCGACGAGGCCCTCCTCAACGAGGGCGGCCTTCGCGTCGACGAGGCGGCTGATCTCGGCGCCGTAGTCCTTCGCGCGGTCGGGCACCGCCGACACATCGGGCTCATCGGGCTGGCCCAGATCGCCCGTGTAGGTGCAGGGAATCGCACCCTTGTCGCGCATCCAGGCGACGGCGACGGAGGTGTCGAGGCCTCCGGAGAAGGCGATGCCGACGCGCTCGCCGACGGGCAGGGAGGTCAAGACTTTAGACACGGCTCCAGCCTATCGGCGGTCGACCCGACGGCCCCGCGCGCTAGCGTGAGCCCGTGGCCGAGCCGAGCATCACCATCGTCGCCGCCAATGAGGCGAACTGGGACGACCTGCAGGCGATCCTGACGGGCACCGCCGGCCGCTGCCAGTGCACGCGCCAGCGGCTCGGCGACCGCGCCTGGTACGCCCTGCCGGTCGAGCAGCGCGCGGCCGTGCTGCGGGAGGCCGTCGGCTGCGACGAGCCCGTCGACCGCGACCCCTCCCGCACCGCCGGGCTGGTCGCCTTCGTCGACGGCGAACCGGCCGCCTGGGCGGCGGTGGATGCCCGCACCGCGTTCCGCCGCCTGCGCGGCTCCCCCGTGCCCTGGGCCGGTCGGCTCGAGTCGAAGGACGACCCCACGGTCTGGGCCATCGCCTGCCTCGTCGTGCGCCGCGGATTCCGCGGCCGCGGGCTCACCTACGCGCTCGTCGCCGCCGCGGTCGACCACGCGCGCGAGCGCGGCGCGCGTGCGATCGAGGGCTACCCCATGCTGACGGGCGGCGCCGAGATCACGTGGGACGAGCTGAGCGTCGGGCCGGTCGGGCCGTTCGTGGCGGCCGGGTTCGCCGAGGTCACCCATCCGACCACGCGCCGCCTGGTGATGCGGCGCGAGCTCGGCTGAGCATCCCGCGGCTAAAGACCCAGCTCGACGGCCGCGGCCTCGCGCATCTGCTCGCGCAGGTCGACGAGCTCGGGGTAGTCGGTGAAGAACGCGAGCTTCGCGCCCGTCGTGCTGTCGGCCGACCAGTCATCTTCGAGCACGAAGGTCATGAAGCTCTCGGCGAAGTCCTCGCCGATGTTGGTGGCCGCGTAGTCGCTCACGAAGTCCTCATCGTTCGCGAGATAGAACTCGTAGGCGATGTCGGCGTCGACGTTCTCGAGGTCGGGGTGCTCGTCGTAGCCCGACCAGAAGGCGTCGTAGAACGCCCACAGGTACGAGTCGGGCTCGGCGCAGCCCTCGACGACCTCGAAGGTGTCGCACGACACGGCCTTCGCGTCGAACTCGCCCGGCCCGAACGAGAACACATGCGCGTACTCGTGCACGAGCGTCGCCACCATGAGCTGCTCGTCGTCGGCGGTGGCGAGGTTCACCGCGAGGGTGAAGACCTGCGGGTTGTCGCCCTGATAGACGTAGGCGAGCGTGTCGCTCTCGTCAGAGTCGCCCACGCGAAACTGGCTGATCGACTCGGCGGCGACCTCGGCGCCGACGAGCCGCACCCAGAGGTCCCACACGGCCGCGGTTGCGGCGTCGGGCTCGGGGTCGAGCGAGGCATCGGCGAGCACATCGTGCACGACGACCTCGCCGAAGTCCTCATCCTCCTCGACGTACTCGAGCGTCGCATCGGTGACGCGGTCGTTGTAGGCGTCGACCTCGTCCACAAGGCCGCCCCCGAGGACGGCGGCGCCGACCGCCCAGAACAGGCCCACGAGGGCGAGCGCGATGAGCAGCGGGGGCAGGAAGCGGCGCACGCGATCACGCTAACACCCCGCGATCCCGCCGCCGTGACGGCTGGTGGTACCGTGGCTCTATGAGTGACACTCTTGCTGTTCAGGTGGGAAACAAGGGTCGTGTCGTCGTTCCGGCGAGCATCCGCGCCCGCCACGCCTGGGTGGAGGGGTCGACCCTCGTCGCCCTCGACACCGAGCTCGGAGTGCTGCTCGCCGACCAGGGCGCGGTCGAACGCCTCGTGCGCGCGCGTCTCTCGGGGCACGACCTGCTCGCCGAACTGCTCGACGACCGGCGGCGCGAGGCCGCCCGCGACAACGAGACCCAGCCCGGCACTCGATGATCGTGGTCGACGCCTCTGCCGTGCTCGCCTACCTGCAGGGCGAGCCGGGTGCCGACGTCGTCCGCGAGCACCTCGTCGCCGGCGCCGTCATCAGCGCAGCGAACTGGTCGGAGGTCGCGCAGAAGGTTCGCCGCGCCGACTCGTGGGAGGTCGCCCGAGCCCTATTGCTCAGCTACCCCCTGCAGGTGGCATCCGTCGAGATCGACGATGCCGAGGCCGCCGCGGCGATGTGGATGCCCGGCTCATCGCTCTCGCTCGCCGACCGCCTCTGCCTCGCGCTCGCCGGCCGGCTGCAGCTCGAGGTGCTCAGCGCCGATCGCGCCTGGTTCGACCTCGACGGAGTGGTCCCGGTGCGCTGACGCCGCGGCGAGCGCCGCCCGCACCCGCACGAGCCGCTCGAGGAAGGCGCGCTCGTCGCGGCGGGTGCGGCGCATCCAGCTCGTGACCTCGTCGTTGCTCTTGCTCGCGTTGCACGAGCCGCAGGCCGGCACGATGTTGTCGAGCGTGTAGCGGCCTCCGCGCGCGATGGGCTGCACGCAATCGCGCTGCAGGGGCCGGTCGGTCTCGCCGCAGTAGGCGCATCCGCCCCAGAGCCGCCGCACCTCGGCCCACTGGGCCGGCGTCAAGTCGTTGTCGGCGGCCGCCACGCGCTTGCGGCGGCGCCGCGCCGCCTTCGCCTGACGGGAGTTCGGGTGCACCACGGCGCCAGGCTACGCCCGCGCTCACGTGCGCGGCATCCAGCGCGCCGCGCCTGCGCGATGATGGAGGTATGACCCGCCGCGGCCTCATCCTCTTCGCCGCTCTCGGCCTCATCTGGGGCATCCCGTACCTGTTCATCAAGATCGCGGTCGCCGAGCTCACCCCCGAATTCCTCGTGCTCGCGCGCTGCGTCATCGCGGCCGCACTGCTGCTGCCCATCGCCGCCGGGCAGCGTGCGCTCGTCCCCGTGTTGCGCCGCTGGAGGCCGCTGCTCGCGTTCGCCGTCGTCGAGATCGTGCTCCCCTGGTACGCGCTAAACGCCGCCGAGGTGAGCCTGCCGAGCTCGACGACTGGGCTGCTGCTCGCCAGCATCCCCCTCGTCGCGATCGGCGTCGCCTTCCTCATGGGGCGCCGCCACCGCGTGACCGCGCTCACCGTGCTCGGGCTCATCACGGGGACGGCGGGCGTCGTCGCGGTCGTCGGCCTCGACCTCGGCGGCGGCGACCTCGGGGCGGTCGCGCTCATCGGCGTCGCCGTGGTCGGCTACGCGGTCGGCCCCGCCATTCTGGCCAAGTGGATGCACGACCTCCCGGGCCTCGGCGTCATGGCCGCCGCGCTCACGATCGCGGGTCTCATCTACCTGCCCATCGTCGCGATCACCGGCGGGTGGCCCACCGAGGTTCCGTCGCCGCCCGTCATCACGTCAGTGCTCGTGCTCGCCGTGCTCTGCAGCGCCGTGGCCTTCCTGCTGATGTTCGCGCTCATCGCCGAGATCGGCCCCGTGCGCATGACGGCGATCACCTACGTCAACCCGGCCGTCGCCGTCGTCGCCGGGGCGCTCGTGCTCGGCGAGGCGGTGACCGTCTACACGGGGCTCGGCTTCGCACTCATCCTCATCGGATGCTGGCTCGTGACGCTGCCCGACAAACGGGCCGCCGAGTCGACCGCAGACCCGGAACCCTCGACCGCGACGCAGCCGACCCCCGCCGTCTGACCGCAGCGGGGACGGACCGTAACTCCCAGCCGGCTCCCAGCCCCACGGGAACCGATTCGCACGCGAGACTGTTCTTGTTCAGTGACGCCGCATCCAGCGCCGTCGCCTGAGGAGGACGACATGACCACCGAGTACCGCGCGACGCCCGAAGCGCTCGCCCGCCTGACCCCGATGCAGCGCAAAGTGACGCAGAACGACGGCACCGAGCCCGCATTCCGCAACGAGTACCACGACAACAAGGCCGCCGGCATCTACGTCGACATCGTCTCGGGGCAGCCCCTGTTCTCGTCGCTCGACAAGTACGACAGCGGCACGGGATGGCCCAGCTTCACCAAGCCCATCGAGGCGAGTGCCGTCACCACGAAGACCGACCGCGGCTTCTTCATGACCCGCACCGAGGTGCGGTCATCCGGAGCCGACAGCCACTTGGGCCACGTGTTCGACGACGGGCCCCGCGATGCGGGAGGCTTGCGCTACTGCATGAACTCGGCCGCGATGCGCTTCATCCCGGTCGACCAGCTCGAGGCCGAAGGCTACGGCCAGTTCACCGCTCTCTTCACGAAGGACGCATCATGACCGACTCTGTCGACATCAGCACGGGTGCCATCACCCGCACCCCCGGAACCGAGACCGCGGTGCTCGCGGGCGGCTGCTTCTGGGGCATGGAAGATCTCATCCGCCGCCAGCCGGGCGTCATCAGCACGCGCGTCGGCTACACCGGCGGCGCGAACGCCCACGCGACCTACCGCAACCACCCGGGTCACGCCGAAGCGGTCGAGATCGTCTTCGACCCGACGGCCACGACCTACCGCGACATCCTGGCGTTCTTCTTCCAGATCCACGACCCGTCGACGCTCAACCGGCAGGGCAACGATGTCGGCACGAGCTACCGTTCGGCGATCTTCCCGCTCAGTCCCGAGCAGGAGCAGGTCGCGCGCGACACGATCGCCGACGTCGACGCCTCGCACCTGTGGCCCGCCAAGGCGGTCACCACGATCGAGCCCGTGGGCCCGTTCTGGCAGGCCGAGGAAGAGCACCAGGACTACCTGCTGAAGTACCCGAACGGCTACACCTGCCACTACCCGCGCAAAGACTGGGTGCTGCCCAAGCGTGACCAGGTCGCGGCCGGCTGACAGCGTGACCGCGCTCGACGCCGCGCCTCGCAGCGGCCGCTTCTTCCCCCTGCGCCCGACCGACCCGCCCGTGCGCCGCTTCGCGGTGCTCGCGCCGGTCGGGCTCGGGGTGGTCGCGGCGCTCGGGGCGGGGTTCTTCGGGTCGGCGGGGGCGCTCGCGATCATCCTGGGTCTGGCGATCTTCACCGTGAGTGCGGGCGTCGCGGCGTGGCAGCTGCGGCGGCGGCACCCGCACGCCCGGCTCGGCCTCGCCAACGCCGTCACCCTTCTGCGGCTCGCGCTCGTCTCCGCGCTCATCATCCCGCTCGTCGGCGGCGCGCATGAGCCCGTCGCGATCATGGCGATCGCGACCGTCTCGCTGAGCCTCGACGGCGTCGACGGCTGGCTCGCCCGCCGCCAGGGGCTCTCCTCCGACTTCGGCGGCAGCTTCGACATGGAGGTCGACTCCGTATTCGCCCTCGTGCTCGCGCTGCTCGCCGCCCTCGGCGGGGCGCCGTGGTTCGTCATCCTGCTCGGCCTGCCCCGCTATCTGTTCTGGGTCGCCGGCGCGATCTGGCCGTGGCTCTACGACCCGCTGCCGCCGCGCTACAGCGGCAAGGTCGTGTGCGTCATCCAGCTCATCGTGCTCATCGTGCTGCAGTCGCCGTGGGTGCCCGCGCCGTTGGCCGTCGTGCTCATCGTCGGCACCCTGGCTGCGCTCGGCTGGTCGTTCGGCCGCGACATCGTGTGGCTGTGGCGCCGCAAGGCCTAGGGCGCCGCGCGCTCGTCGTCGCCGCGCAAGCGCTCGTCACGATCGGCCTGCTCGCCCTGCTCTGGCAGGTGGCCGACGGCGCCGACGCGCTCGCCGTGCTGCTGTCGGTCAACCCATGGTGGATCGCCGCCGCCCTCGCGGCCCTCACGCTGCACACCGTGCTCGCCGCCGAGCGCTGGCGCCTCACCGCGGGCGCACTCGGCCTGCCGCTCGCCCGCGGGCACGCGCTGCGCGAGTACTACTTGGCCCAGCTCGTCAACTCGACCGTGCCCGGCGGCGTCGTCGGAGACGCGGGCCGCGCCGTGCGCAGCCGCGAGCAGGCCGGACTCGCCGTCGCCGCCCAGGCCGTCGTCGTCGAGCGCTTCGCCGGCCAGGTCGCCTTGCTCGCCACCATGGCCCTCGCGGTGACGATCACCACGCTCGTTCCCGGCGGCCTCGAATGGCCCCTGTGGATGCTCGGCCTCGCCGCCGCCCTGACCCTCGGCTCGCTCGCCCTCGTCGGAGTGCTGCTCGCCGCCCGGTGGCTGCCGGGACGCGTCGGCCCGCGCGTCGCCGAGCTCTCGCGCACGGCGGCGGTCGCCCTTGTCGGCCGCCGCTCCCTGCCGCCGCAGCTCGCACTCAGCGCGGGCACGACCGCGTGCATCCTGCTCGCCTTCTGGTTCTGCACGATCGCCGTGGGGCTGAGCCTGCCGTTCGGGGCGATCGTCACGCTCGTGCCGCTCATCCTGCTCACGATGCTCGTGCCGATCACGATCAGCGGGTGGGGCTTGCGCGAGGGGGCCGCGGCCGCGCTGCTGCCCCTGGCCGGCGCGACCGCGAGCGCCAGCCTCGCCGCGAGCGTCGTGTTCGGGTTGGTCGGGCTCGTCGCCGTACTGCCGGGGTTGCTCGGGGTGTGGGCGCGGCCGCGCGGCGGTGCGGAACGCTCGACCCCGTAGGCGATATCGCGATATCATCGGGCTCAGGATCGACGAGGGAGCAGCCGATGACCGACATCCTCATCCGCGGCATGAGCGACGAGTCGGTCGCGCGCATCGAAGAGCAGGCGTCGAGACTCGGGCTCTCGCGCAACGAATACCTGCGGCGGCAGCTCGATGCGCTGGCCGACGTCCAGCGCGAGGCCCCCGCCGAGATCTCCCTCGACGACTTGCGCCGCGCATCCCACGCCGCCCGCGACCTCGACGACCCCGACGTGATGGCCGCCGCGTGGCGGTGACGCCCTGGCTGATCGACAAGTCGGCCTACGTGCGGCTCGCCGACAGTCCCGACGCCGAGCTCTGGCTCACCCGCATCGCCCGCGGCCTCGTGCGCATCACCGGCATCACGCAGCTCGAGATCGGGTACTCGATGCGATCAGCCGAGCAGTCCCGCCTCGAGTTCGCGTCTCCCCCGCTCTCGCTCCTGCCCGTCGAGCACCTGACACCCGGCATCGAACGCCGCGCCCTCGAGGTGCAGCAGCTGCTCGGCGACCGTGGTCAGCATCGCGCCCCGTCGATCCCCGACCTGCTCATCGCGGCGACGGCCGAACTCACGGGCTGCACCGTGCTCGCCGTCGACAAAGACTTCGACCTGGTCGCCGAGGTCACCGGTCAAGCAATCGAACGCCTCGCGCTCTGATCACCGCAGTGTCTCCCCGCCCACCGGTGACCCGTCTGAACCGGTTTATCGCGTCAGGCGCGCAACCAGGCTCGAGCAGCAGCCACCAGGGCTGACACCCCGACCCCGATGGTCGGCTCGATGACGGGCGCGAACTGCGGCGAGTGGTTCGACGGCAGCGAGGCCACCGTCGCGGTGATCTCATCGAGCGACGTCAGGCCCGCGAAGTGCGCGGGGTCGGCACCGCCGAGCAGCCAGTAGACGCACGGCGCCCCCGCCTCGACGGCGAGGATGCCGACGTCTTCGCTGCCGGTCACCACTCCCGGGTCGACGACCATGACGGCGGGCATGGCCTCGGCGAATGCGGTGCGCACCCGGTCGGCCGCCACGGCGTCGTTGACGACGGCCGGGAAGGAGTACTCGGTCTCGATGACCGGCTCACGGTCCGCGCCCGCCGCCAGCGCCTCCGCCCGCACGATGCGCTCGATCGCGGCGAGCACCCGCTGCCGCACGTCGGGGTCGAAGGTGCGGATGCTGAGCCGCAGCTCCGCGGAGTCGGGGATGATGTTCGCCGCCGTGCCCGCGTGCACAGCGCCCACCGTCACCACGGCGGTCTCGGTCGCGGCGATCTCGCGCGACACCACCGTCTGCAGGCGCAGGATCGTCGCGGCCGCGAGCACCACCGGGTCGACGGTGGCCTCCGGCCGCGAGCCGTGGCCGCCGCGGCCGAACAGGGTGATGCGCAGGGCATCCGAGGCCGCGAACGCCGCACCGGTGCGCACACCGAGCGCGCCCGCCGGCAGTGGCGCGACGTGCTGCCCGATGACGATGTCGGGCGTGCCGAACCGCGAGAACAGCCCGTCGTCGATCATCGCGCGGGCGCCCGAGCCTTTCTCCTCGGCGGGCTGGAAGACCGCGAGCACGCGCCCCTGCCAGTCGTCCGCGGCGGCGAGAACCCCGAGGGCACCGAGCAGCGCCGTGACGTGCATGTCGTGCCCGCACGCGTGCATGACGGGCACCTCGGCACCGTCGGGGCCGACCGAGGTCACCGTGCTCGCGTAGGGCAGCCCGGTCTCTTCGCGCACCGGCAGAGCATCCATGTCCGCGCGCATCAGGACGGTCGGACCGGTGCCACGCTCCAGAACGCCCACCACGCCCGTGCCCCCCACGTCCGTCGTCACCGCGAAATCGAGGGCGCGCAGCCGCTCGGCGACGATCGCCGCGGTGCGCGTCTCGGCGAAGCTCAACTCCGGGTGTGCGTGCAGGTCGCGATACAGCTCTGCCAGGTCGGTCATGGTGTGATGGGTCATCGGCTCATCCTTCGCACGGGAGGGGTGCCGATACCTTAACGCGGCACCCTGACCAGCACGTGGAGAACCAGGCATGACCATCACGGCCCCGAGACTCGACCCTCGGCTCAGTCGCAGCTCGATCATCTCGGCCCTCGTGCTCGTCGCGTCGGTCTCGGCGATCCTGGGCCTCACCGCCGTCATCATCGGCCCGAACACCGCGCAGGCGGCGTTCCTCTCGATCATGCTGCTGCTGTCGCCCGTGCGCGCGGCCCAATCGTCGACGCGGGGTGCCGCAGCGCTGCTGGCCGTACTCGTCGCGATCGGCGGCTTCCTGCTGGGGCCGCTCGGGCTCAACGCGGTGCTCGCCGGGGTCGTTCTCGTGAGCATCGCCCAGGCGTTCTTCCGTCTCGGTGACGTGGCCACGATGACGCGCGCCCCCGTCAACCTGCTCGCGTTCGCGGGGCTCGCGACGACGGGCGCCGAACTGTGGCAGGTGGTGCTGGGCACCGTCGTCGGAGCGGCGTTCACGCTCGTGCTCGCCCGACTGCTGCCGCCGAGCGAGACCCCGCCCACCGTCGGGTCGCTGCGCGACCGGCTCGATGACGGCATCGCCCTCGCCCTCGGGGCCGTGCTGATCGTCGTACTCGCCGAGTGGGCCGACTTCCCCTTCGCCGGGTGGGCGCTGCTCTCGCTGTGCATGATCGTGACCGTCGGCGGCGAGGCGCGCACGTCGCGCTCCGTCGAGCGCGTCGTCGGCACCATCCTCGGCGCCGTGCTCGCCACCCTCGTCTCGTTCGCGCCGGCGCCGTGGCCGCTCGTCGCCGCCCTGCTCTGCGGAGTGCTCGCCGTCGCCTACCTCCGACAGGGCACCTACGCGATGTTCGCCATGTTCTTGACCCCGGCCGTGCTGCTCACCAGCACGACGGACCTCACGGCGGTGCAGCTCGGCATCCGCCGCATCGAAGCGGTTCTGGCCGCGGCCGTCATCGCAATGGTGTTGACGACGATCGTCGGGGCGCTGCAGCGCCGACGCTCAGCGGCGGCTCGCGACGCCGCCGCCGACTAGACCGTCTCGCCGTCGAACTCGTCGTCGTCGGTCGCCGCGACCTCGGCGCGGGCGGGCCGCTCGCCGACCGCCGTACCCGGAATGATGCCGGTGCCGGGCGCGTGCTTCTCGCGCTCCACCACGAGCCACTCGGGCCGGTTGTCGAGCAGCGCGCGAACCTCGGCCGTCGTCATGTGGTCGCTCACGCCCGCACGGGCGAGCGCCGAATTCGACACGCCCAGCCGGCGCGACACCTCGTCGCGCGGGTGCGGGCCCTCCTTGCGCAGCGTCGTCAGCCACGCGGGCGGGCTGTCGTTCAGCGCCTGCAGCTGCGTGCGCGTGATCGGCGTCGCCTGAAACTCTTCCGGCGTCGCGGGCAGGTACAGCCCGAGCTTCTTCGCCGCCGTCGCGGGGCTCAGCAGCTGCTCCTTCTTCGGCTTCGGCTGCTGGCGGCGGTCTTCGCGCGGGGTGTCGGTCATGGTGTCGAGCGTACTGCCGGGCGGCCCGCCGGGCCGCGCCGGTAGCCTGAGCGCATGGCCGCCCCCTACGCCGACCCGCTGCGCGTCGCCTTCGTACCCGGCGTGACCCCGGGCAAATGGGAACGCGTCTGGCGCGACCGCCGCCCGCGCGGCCGCCTCGACCTGATCCCGATGAATCAGGATGCTGCGCTCACGGCGCTCACGGAGGGCGCCGCCCACATGGCGCTGCTGCGTGACGTGGCGGCCGACGAGACCTGGCACGCCATCCCGCTCTACCGCGAAGCGCCCGTCGTCGTCGCCCCGAAAGGATCGCTCGTCGCCGGACTCGACAGCGTGACCCTCGCCGAGCTGGGCGGGCTCGACGACGTGGTTGTGCTGACCGTCGACCTGCACGGCGGCAGCGGATCCGACGCCGTCGAACTCGTCGCCGCGAACGTCGGTGTCGCCGTCATGCCCCAGTCGGTGGCCCGCGCGCACTCGCGCAAAGACGTCGTCGCACGGCCCGTGACCGACGGGGTCGAGACGAGCATCTCGCTCGTGTGGCCGGCCGCGGGCGCGCATCCGATGGTCGATGAGTTCATCGGCATCGTGCGGGGCCGCACGGCGAACAGCTCGCGCTAGCGCCTCGCGTGTCTCGTGCTGGCAGGACGCCCGAGCGTCAGGTGGCCAGCTCGTCGACCCACGTCGCCCGCAGCCGCAGCGCCCGCTCCGAGCTCGCCACAATGGCCGCGAGGGTCACCACGACGTTCTGCAGCGGCGAGAGACGGATCGGCGAGGTGAACTGCCCCAGGCTCTCGGCGATCGCCGGGGCCGCGCTGATGACCTCGACGAGCTGCGGCACGGTGACGGCGAGTGCGCCGAAAACGATGAGGGCGCTCACCGCTCCGATCACTCGACTCGCGACGGGGTGGCGCCGATCGAACCGGGCGCGACGACCGTGCGCCGATCGCGGGTGCGGGTCGAGCCGCCGCTCGGTGCCGTGATCGGGCACGAAGTGGCAGCGCTTCACGCCGAACGTGCCCGCGCGCACGTCGATGGCCCCTCCCGGCACCCGGAACATCGCCGGCAGCCGTGACCAGGCGGTCTGCCTGCCGTTCGCGTAGAGCCGCGCGCGCACCTCGCCGTCGGAGCGGTCGCCGAGCGTGCGGATGTCGACCGCGTAGGTGGTGGTGCCGCCCTGGCCGTCGGCCAGTGTCAGCGTCATCAGCGTGCGGACGGGGGTGTGCCACCACCGGTAGGGCGGCAGTTCGCTGCCGTCGCCCGGCTTTACCCGGCTCGCGAACACACCCCGCCGCCACGTCGACCCCGCCATGCGTGTTCATCCCCTCGCTTAGTAGTACAGTGTGCTAGTAGCAAGCGAGAGTAGCACACTGTACTAATACAGACGGAGGTGGCCACCGTGCCTGAGCGCCAGACCCCGGGTTCGACGCGCGACCGCATCCTGTCGGCCGCCGCTGCGATGCTCGCCGACGACCCCGCCGCAACCCTCAGCGTGCGCGCGGTCGCGCAGCGGGCGGGCGTCAGCATGGGCTCACTGCGGCACTTCTTCCCCACCCAACGAGACCTCATCGACGCGGTCGTGGCAGCGATCGCCGCCATCCAGCCCACCGACGAGCTCGAGAGCGCGCTGCACGACACCACTCGGCCCGCCGTCGATCGCCTCGTCGACCTCCTGCGCGGCACCCTCCGCGATGCGCTCGCCGACGAGTCGGCGCGCGCCCGGCTACGCTCCGCCCTGGCCGCGCCCTCGTCCATCCCCACCGACGAACAGGCCGCGCCTACCCTCGCCCTCGAACGGCTTGCGCTTCGCCAGATCGCCGGCTGGGTGACGACGCTGCACGCCGAGACCGACGACGACGACGCGAGCACTCTGCTGTTCGACGCCGACGCGGGCGCGCGGTTCCTCGGCACCGTGCTCACCGGCCTCGTCACCGAGCAGGCACTGCCCGGCGCACTCTCGCGGGCCGCCTTCCATGACGGCACTCTCCGCATCGCCGCCACAGCCGTTCTCTCGACCCGGGGGTGACGGCGCTCGATACGCTGACGTCGCGACGTCGACCATCGCCCACCGCCGAGGAGGCGCCATGAAACTGCTGCTCACGTCGGGCGGAGTCACCAACCCCACGATCCGCCGATCGCTCGACGACATGCTCGGCAAGCCCGTGAGCGAGAGCACGGCGCTCTGCATTCCGACCGCGATGTACGGGCATCCGTGGGTCGGGCCCGGCGTGAAGGCCTGGGAGTTCATCAGCGGCCGCGCCGAGAACCCGATGGTCGACCTGGGCTGGAAGTCGGTCGGCGTGCTCGAGCTCACCGCCCTGCCCAGCATCGACGATGAGCGCTGGAAGCCCCTCGTGCTCGAGACCGACGTGCTGCTCGTCGCCGGCGGCGACGCCCTCTACCTCGCCCACTGGGTGCGCGAGTCGGGGCTCGACACGCTCTTCCCGCAGCTCGCGAACACCGTGTGGGTGGGCATGAGCGCGGGCAGCATGGTCATGACGCCGCGGATCGGCCGCGAGTTCGTCGGGTGGCGGCCGGCGGGCGACGGCGAGGTTGACGACACCGCGCTCGGACTCGTCGACTTCTCGATCTGCCCCCACCTCGCCCCCGACGGCGAGCCCGGCAACTCGCGCGCCGCCTCCGAAGGCTGGGCGGCCAAGCTCGACACCCCCGCCTACGCGATCGACGACCAGACGGCCATCAGCGTCGTCGACGGCGAGGTGCAGGTCGTCAGCGAAGGCGAATGGATGCCCTTCCCGCGCTGAGCGGAACACGGCGCCCAACCGCCCGGGCGGGCCTCAGCGCCACGGGCGGTAGAAGCCCCACACCCCGTTCGACAGCTCGCCGGCCGCAAAGCGGATAGTGCGACCTTCCACCCACATGTCGTAGACCGACATGTCGTGCACCTGCGTCGGGTACGAGGGATGCCGCACGTACGCGATTTCGCCGGTCGAGATCCACGACTGCTCCCACGGGTTCACCCCGTCGATCTCGATGGGGTCGCGCTCGAACACGACGCCGACGGGCGTCCAGTCGTCGGTCGGGTCGGCGGGCATGTCGTGACCCTAACGGCCGCGGGGTACCGGAGGCACCCCGCGGCTCGAGGGTGCTACCAGAAATGGACCCCGTCAGGCGCGAGGGCTCCGCCCATGCCATCCATCGGGCGCTGCGTGATGTTCCTCAGCTGCCGGTAGTTGACGAGCCAGATCGGCGCGTCAGGCGGGCAGTCCTGCAAGAACTCGATGACCTCCGCCACGTCGAAGAAGACGAACTCCTTCGGCACCGGGCGGTAAAGCGGCCACATCAGATCGTGCTCCATGGTGATTCCTTCCGAGACAACACCCGCCCGGTGGGCGGGGTGGGCTCGAAGGAGGAGTCATGCCGACACGATAGCTCGCAGGCCCGACACGCCGCTTCGTGTTGATCGCCCACTCCCCGACGAGCGTCACCACAACGTGATCGATGTTGGCTTTCGACCGCGGAATGCGGGGATCATGGATCACTGGGATGCTCTCCGACGCCACCCCGTCGAACCGAGCCCCCACCGCCGCCTCGCCGCTAGCCTCAAACCATCAACCCGTCAGGTTCACTCGGGGCGAGCTCGCTAGTTGTTTGTGCCAGCGTCAGCCGCGCGGAGCAATCCCCGTCCTTGGCTCGCGATGGACTTGACCGTCGATCGGCAGCCCGCGTAGCCGCCGATACCTAACTGACCAGCGGGCAAGCTTCTCGAAATCTCGAGCAAATCCTGGAGCCCCGAGCCTCGTTCTTTCGTCGACTACGAAAAGTTCAAGTGCACGCCACGAGTTAATGATGAGCACGCTATACATCTGAAGAATGAGTCGACGCCTTAGGAGTCGATGCCTGACTACGAAACCAAGTTGCTGGAACAGCTCAACTTCCTGCTCCGCCGCCTGGATGTCTTCCGCATCCCAGTTGGAGTGATGTCGCTGAAGCCCCAGCACCCTCTGTGAACTTGCTTTGTGGGTCGGATCCAGCATCCCAGCGAATACCCCTTGTAGTGCCTGCAGTTCTCTCGCCCTGCTGCCTTGTAGCACTTGCTGGAAACCGAAGACGATGGCGAATACCACGAAGCCGGCCTGAATCACCGCTGACCACTGAACTGCCAGATCAAGGACGTCGTCCACTGCACTCCTATCAGAATCGAACTTGTGCCGAGATTCGGCTTCGCGTTCTGAAACTGCGACCAAGGCGAATGACGCGGGCTCAAGTTTCAACCTCGTGACTGCCACCAAAGCTCGAATACCTTTCAAGGAGTAGTCAAAGCTCACGGAGTCGGTTCGGGCAAGTTGGGGACCAGAACACTTGGATCTGATCCCCGCAAGTACCTTTCAGCCAACGCCTAGTTGGTCCGATCGCTCTGTTTGCATCAGGACGACAGGTACGCACGCTAATCGGAAGTCGGGAAAGTACGCTTGCCGCAATCGCTTCCTCTAGCGCAAGGTACGCCGATCGAACTCATTGAGGCTGCTCTTGGAATCACGTGACGAAGGGGAAACGCTCCCCGACTACGCTGAGCCTCATGATCGACGCCGCCCGCGACGCCCTCCGCGCGTTCGTGGCCGAGCGGGACTGGGCGCAGTTCCACTCTCCCGAGAACCTCGCCAAGAGCATCTCGATCGAGGCCGCCGAACTGCTCGAGCTGTTCCAGTGGAATGCCGACGCCGACCCGCAACGACTGCGCGACGAGCTGGCCGACGTACTCACGTACTGCATCCTGCTCGCCGACCAGATCGGCGCCGACCCGCAGCAGCTCGTACTCGACAAACTCGAGCAGACCCGGGCGAAATACCCCGCCGAGAAGGCCCGCGGACGCAGCGAGAAGTATGACCAGCTTTGAGATTCAGCGCGTGCCGTTCGACAAGCACGCGGTGCGCACCTGGGCGAAGGGCGACCCCCGCCACCGCAACTGGCCCGTCGTCTACCTGCTCGACGGCGGCCGCGGTGGCCGGCCGAGCGGCGGGCTCGACGACGTCTACGTCGGCGAGACGCTCAACGCCGAAGCACGCATGCTGCAGCACCTCGACAACGACGAGAAGCGGCAGGCGCTCTCCGAGATCCGCGTCGTGCTCGACGACCGCTACAACAAGTCCGTCTGCCTCGACCTCGAATCGCACCTGATCCGACTGCTCGCTGGTGACGGCGCGTACCGGGTGCTCAACCGCAACGACGGCATCACCGACTCGGCGTACTACGACCGCGAGCTGTACCGCGAGTCGTTCCGGCAGGTGTTCGAGCAGCTGCGCGCCGAGGGTGTCTTCACGCGCAGCATCCCCGAGATCGAGAACAGCGACCTCTTCAAGCTCTCCCCCTACAAGGCACTCACCACCGACCAGGCGATTGCCGTCGAAGACATCGTCGAAGGCCTGCTCGACGACCTCAGAGCCGACACCGGCGAGCTGCTCATCGTGCAGGGCGAACCCGGAACGGGCAAGACCGTCGTCGCGATCTACCTCATGAAGCTGCTCGCCGACATCGCCGCGTCGAAGCCCGACGACGAGCCCGATGCCGACTCGATCTTCTCCGACTTCTTCACCGAAGGGCACCGCGAGCTGCTCACCGACTTCCGGGTCGGGCTCGTCGTGCCGCAGCAGTCGCTGCGCAAGAGCATCCAGCGTGTGTTCAAGCGCACGCCCGGACTGAGCCCCAGCCAGGTGCTCACTCCGTTCGACGTCGGCGCCGACGACCAGCCGTGGGATCTGCTCATCGTCGACGAAGCCCACCGCCTCAACCAGCGCGCCAACCAGCCGTCGGGCGTGCAGAACCGCAAGTTCATCGACATCACCACCAAGCTCTTCGGCGTCGACGACATCACCAAGACGCAGCTCGACTGGATTTGCGCGCGCAGCCGCCACCAGATCCTCATGGTCGACCCCGAGCAGAGCGTGCGCCCGGCCGACCTGCCGCCCGAACTGCTGCGCTCGCTCGTCGACGAGGCCAAAGGCGAGCGGCGGCACTACCCGCTCACCTCGCAATTGCGGGTCAAAGCCGGCGAAGACTACATCGGGTGGGTACGCAGCATCCTGCGCCCGGGCCCGCCCGATCCGGATGCTCCGCCTCCCGCACTCCGCACCTTCGAGGGCTACGACCTGCGGTTCTTCGACGACCTCGGCGAGATGCACGACGCCATTCGCGAGCGCGACGCCGAGCACGGGCTCGCGCGCCTCGTCGCCGGATACGCGTGGGAGTGGAAGAGCCGCAACGACCCCACCGCCTACGACATAGAGCTCGACGGCCGCCAGCTGCGCTGGAACACCACCGCCACCGACTGGATCGCGTCGAAGACTTCGATCGACGAAGTCGGCTCGATCCACACCGTTCAGGGCTACGACCTCAACTACGCCGGCGTCATCATCGGCAACGACCTGCAATGGGACGAGGATGCTCAGCGCCTGATCGTCGACCGCGACAGCTACTTCGACAAGAAGGGCAAGGAAAACAACCCGACGCTGGGCAAGACGTACAGCGATGAGGATCTGCTGCGGTACATCTGCAATGTGTATGCGGTGCTGATGACTCGCGGGATTCGGGGGACGTACGTTTACGTACGCGACCGAGGGCTTGAAGCTCAACTAGCCAAGTATTTTGTCTGAAAGTTCCGCTGCGTGCGAGTCGGCGTGAAGCATCTGGGCCAGCGCGAGGTGCCCGGCGTGGCTAGTAATCAGCGTCACTTCACCGTGACACCATGAGAATACGTCCGGTTAGGCGCAAGGAGCGAAGCAATTGCAGCTTTCAACGATTGAGTTCAATGGATACAAGCGGCTTCATCGGGCTTCATGCAACGTGGACGGCCACACGATTGCCTTTATCGGACCAAACGAATCCGGAAAGAGCAGCGTCCTCCGCGGGTTGTCATGGCTTACGGAGGACGGCGATTCGCCGCTCCCGTTGCGTGATCAGAATCGACGAGAGCGGCCGCGAGAGGACGCCCTGATCGTGCTAGCTCGGTACCGACTCGAAGCAGAAGATCTGGAAGCTCTGCGAGAACTCGATATCGACCCAAGCTCGCCGATTGACGCCAGCAACGTCAAGGAGTTCCGTTTGTCCCGCCGACTTGACGGTGGTCATGTCACTGGTCTTGTTACCAGCCTTACTAGGAATCGAGCTCCTTTCGAGAGGGCAATCCAGTGGCTGGACAAGGTGGAATCTGCCTTGTCAGGCGCAGTCGACTTACTCACAGAACACAAGGTCGACGACTTCGCAACTGCCCTGAGGGATGCGAGGACGCTACTCGATCCGGACGACGAGGACTGGGGCAAGGAGCGAGTCGACCATTGCAGATCGGTCATCACGGAACTCGACGCAGCGATTTCGCAAGTTGAACGGATTGGAGTGCGATCTGCCAAGCTGACGAAACTTCGTGACTCTCTCAAGAAGTTTCTTCCCGCTCTCCAGCAGGCGGCCGCCTCAGGAGCACTACCTGACCCTGAAGCGAGCATGCGAGCTCTACTCGCAACGCGTGTTCCGAGGTTCGTGCTATTCACAGACGATGACCGTGATCTGGCTGAAAGCTATAACCTGAGCGACGATAGACTTCGGGCCCGATTGCCCGCGCCGCTCAGGAATCTGCTAACGGTCGCAGGAACCACGGCTGAGGATGTCTGGAGCGCGACGGCGGGCGATGACGCTGCGACCATGCGAACTCTAGAACGTCGGATGAATGAGACTCTCAAGACCCGACTGCAGCCCATGTGGACTCAATCGAAGTTAACCGTTGAGCTCGCTTTGAACGTAGGCGGTCTTCTGGAAGTCAACATCCAGGAACTAGATAGCCCAGACTTCACGGTCACGCCGATTGCTGAACGAAGCGACGGCCTACGCGCGTTCCTCGGACTTGTTTGCTTCTTGATAGCCACTGAGTTGAAGATTCCACCAGTCCTTATGATCGACGAGGCAGAGCGCAATCTGCACTACGACGCACAAGCAGACCTCATTCGCGTCCTAACTCGGGAACTGAAGGTTCACAAGGTAATTTACACAACGCACTCACCGGGATGTTTGCCTCTAGACCTGGGAACGGGAATTCGTGTGGTCGCTCGTATTCCGGACGATCCTGGAATCAGCACCCTGCAGAACAATTTTTGGACGAGCGACGAACCGGGCTTCTCACACCTGCTTTTTGCGATGGGCGCCGAGGCTGCTGCATTCTCGGCTTTCAGACGCGCCGTGTTGGCAGAAGGCGTCAGCGAAATGATCCTCCTGCCGACGCTGCTACGAAATGCTACCGACGGCTCACAACTTGACTTCCAAGTCGCCTTCGGACTTTCGAATCTCTCAGCGCCACGCGCAATAAGCTCCGTAGCGCTGATCACCACATTCCTTGTCGACGGAGATGATTCTGGTGACCTCAAGAGAGCTCAGCTGATTCAAGCTGGCGTGCCCACAGCGCATGTATTCCAGTTACCACGTGGCAAGGCAATCGAAGACCTCATCGATCGAGCTGTCTACCTAGAGACGGTCAACACTTTTCTTGCAGAAATGGGCAAGAGTCTTCCGGGCAATGCCCTGGACCGAAGCGTGACTATCGCCAGGGCTGTCGATGACTATGCCAAAACGGAACTAGGAATACCCGGAGGCGTGAGTCACAAGATCATTGCCGCTCGACTTGCTCTAATTGGAGACGAACTGCCCCTGAACGCTGCAGGACGGCGATTTCTGTCGGACCTGCGACCAAAGTTAGAACGCGCCTTCGAAGAGCCGTATGTTCTTCGACAGTCGGACTCCTAGAGCTCATTCAGGGCGAAAAAGGTTTACTCCGGGCAAGGACCGAAAATGATGCCGATCAAAAAGGACCGATTGTGTGAGCCGACCACGCCATTTCCCGCAGTTTCTCCATGGTGGCCACTCAATCATGCGCAATTGGTCGGCTCTCTTCGCGCAGACTAATCGCGGGGGCTTGTCTGAGTCTCCACAACATGTTGGCGGAACCTTCGCCGTCGACCTTCATTGAATGGCAGAACCCTGGTGTAGCTTGCCGTCGTCTGTGAGCCGTCCTTTCAGGTAGCGCCGCTCGGGGTCGCTCGGGGCGAGCTCGAGGGCTCGACGGTAGTGCGGCAGAGCATCCGCGGGGCGGCCCGCGCGGCGGAGCAGGTCGGCGCGGGTGGCGTGGAGGAGGTGGTACTCCCCCAGCTGCGCGTCGAGGTTGAGGGCGTCGAGGAGGGTGAGGCCAGCATCCGGGCCGTCGGAAAAGGCCACGGCGATCGCTCGGTTGAGATCGACGATGGGCGATGGGGACGCCTGGCTGAGGTGGGCGTAGAGGGTGGCGATGCGGGCGAAGTTCGTCGCCGCGGCCGTCGGGGCCGTCGCGTGCTCGGCGGCGATCTTGGCCTGCAGCAGGTAGGGGCCGGGCGGGGCGCCGAGATGGTGGAGGGTGCGCTCGACTGAGGCGAGCATCCGGGAGCCTTCGTTGATCGCGGCGGCGTTCCACTGGGAGCGGTCTTGGTCTTCGAGGAGGACGAGGTCTCCGGCGGCGTCGAGGCGCGTGGCCGCACGCGAGTGCTGGAAGAGCTCGAGGGCGAGCAGGGCCAGCACCTCGGGCTGCTGCGGCATGAGCTGCGCCACGAGACGCGTGAGGCGGATCGCCTCGTCGGCGAGGGCGGGGCGGATGAGGTCTGATCCGCTGCCGGACGAGTAGCCCTCGGTGAAGAGCAGGTAGAGCACGGCCAGCACGCCCGCGGTGCGCTCGGGCAGCAGGTGCGGCGGCGGCACGCGGTATGGGATGTTCGCGCTGCGGATCTTCGCGCGCGTGCGCACCAGGCGCTTCTGCAGGGTCTGCTCGCTCACCAGGAAGACGTGCGCGGTCTCGGCGACGCTCAGGCCCAGCACGGTGCGGAGGGTGAGGGCGACGCGGCTCTCCATCGCGAGGGCGGGGTGGCAGCAGGTGAAGATGAGGCGGAGGCGGTCGTCGTCGATCGTGGTGTCGGGCATCGTCTCCTCCTCGGGGGTGTCGGTGAGTTCGTGCGCGTGGCGCTCGGTGGCTTTGCGCTCGGTCGTGGCTTTGCGGATGGCGTCGATCGCCGCGTTCTTCGCGACCGTCGTGAGCCAGGCGCCCGGGTTGTCGGGGATTCCGCGCTCGGGCCAGGTCGTCAGCGCGCGGGTAACGGCGTCGTGGAAGGAGTCCTCGGCGAGATCCCAGTCGCCGGTCGTGCGGATGAGGGTGGCGACGATGCGCAGGCGCTCCGAAGCGACGACCTCGGCGAGCGTGGTGCTCACCTTGGTCGTCGCGGTCGGAGCCTTCTCAGGGCCGGGTGCGGGCATCCATCGCCTGATCGTTTCGGTGCTGCTCTGCCTAGGCGCCCAGTTCGAGCGGCCAGAGCGGGCGCACCTCGACGAGGCCGAAGCGGGCCATGGGGTGCGCGGCCGCGAGCTCGATCGCCTCGTCGAGGTTGTCGACCTCGATGAGGTCGAAGCCGGCGATCCACTCCTTCGACTCAGTGAAAGGGCCGTCGGTGAGGATCGTCTTGCCGTCGCGCACCGTCACCGTCGTGGCGTCGGAAGGCGGGCGCAGGCGGTCGCCGACGATGGCGGCTCCGCGGCGCTCGAGGTCGGCCACCCACTCCTCGATGTTGTCTTCTTCGGGCACGTAGGCGGGGGCGGCGGGGTCGCTCACGATGAGCAGGAGGTAGCGCATCAGCTTGCCTGTTCCGTGTGCATCAGGCGGCGGACCTCGATCGGCGAATGCTTCGCCTCGGCGAAACGGCCGGCGATCTCGACCGCGCGCTCGTGGCTCGCGACGTCGACGATGTAGTAGCCGCCGACGAACTCCGTGCCCTCGGTGAACGGGCCGCGCGTCGTGATGGGCTGGCCGTTGTGGTGGCCGATCACCGTGACGTTCTCGGTGTCGAGCTCGTTGGTGTCGACGAACTCCTCCTTCGCGATGAGCTCTTCGATGATCGCATCGTGAGTGTCGTAGAGGGACTGCTGGAGTCCGTCGGCCCAAGCCGCCTCGGCGGTCTCGTTCGAGTGGATGAGGATCATGTAGCGCACTGGTTGACCTGCCTTCGGTTGGGGGTCATTACATCAGGGCGACGAAGGCGGGGGTAGAGGGAGGACAGGGGCGCGGACTGTTTTTTGGTTGGAGCTGTCTTCGGTCCCGCCCTTGGCAGCAGGTCGGCACACGTGGCGTGCAGCTAGTGATGCGCCCCCAGGTGAGCGTCGAGGCAGGCGAGATGGGGACCAAGGCGTGCTGAGCGATGATCTGGGCTGCATGTCGGAGGCGACTCTTACCGTAGAGTGTGCAGTAAACGCAAAAAACGTAACAATGTGCGAAGATAGCGTCTAGGATAGGAAGTGATCGTGATGTCTGCAAACACACTAGATAGCACTACGTACGAGCCCACGAACAGTGAGCAACTCGCCCGAGTACACGATTTCATCGCTGCGCATGAGGCGGCGGGCCGAGGGGCGGTCGCTCGCCGATTCCTTCTGGCCGGGCCCGATGCAGGCGAGCAGATCGAGTTGCCCGAAGAGATGTACCGCCTGTTGGTGCATGTTACCGACGCGATGAGTCGCGGCATGGCAGTGACGATCGCGCCCCGGTCGACCACGCTAACGACGAGCCAGGCCGCCGAACTGCTCGGGATCAGCCGCCCCACGCTCATTAAGTTTCTCGATGAAGGGCGCATCTCGTTCACAAAAGTGAACTCTCACCGTCGACTCTCACTGCACGACGTATTGGAGTTTCAGAAGGCTCGACGCGACGAGCAATACGCGGCACTCGAGGCGATGCGCGTCGACGTTGACGACGATGCGCCGATTGAGGAAGTACTCGCGCAACTTCGAGAAACACGGCGTGCGATTGCCAAGCGACGAGCGGACAAAGGCTCGATCTGACATTCTGAGCAAGTGTTTGTTGCGTTGCTCGACACCAATGTGGTGTGGCCAAGCTTGCAGCGCGACTTCTTGCTCTCGCTACACATCCAGGGTGCATACCGAGCTGTGTGGAGCGAGGCGATTCTTGAAGAACTCGAGTATCACGAGGCATTGAAGCTCATGAAGCGCGGTGTCGACGAACGCGAAGCTGAACAACGTGCTCACGCACTCATTGCACAGATGCGCGAGCACTTCTCTGACTCGGTCATTCTCGGTTGGGAAGGTCTCGACGGCACGTTTGGTCTGCCTGACCCCGACGACGAGCACGTCGTCGCGGCGGCCGTCGTTGGCGGCGCCGAAGTGATCGTCACCGAGAATCTCCGGCACTTTCCTGCCGAGCTCTTGCCAGCCGGGATCGAAGTTCTAGGGGCTGCAGAGTTCGCGCGCAACACCGTCGATCTCAGCCCACGCGGGGCCATCGCCGCAGTGGATGAGATCGTGGCCCGATCGGGGCGGTTGGGGCCGCAGCTGACACGCGAAGGGACGCTTGATGTTCTCGAGACTCGGTACGGCATGGTCGAAGCAGTTCGCGCGATGCGGGAGTATCTCGGCTCGTAGCTCTGCTCGCGGCGCCGAGCGGTGCTCGGCGCCGGTTCCGCGTGGCAGGTTGGGATTTGTCCCTGGTGCTCCCCCAGACGCGGCGGAGCCGCGACTGGGGCCCCTCGCGCCGGGGGCCCACCTGCTCGCAGGTGCTCACCCGATTCACGCCCGGGGAAACGAAAAAAGAGGGAGCCAAAGGCTCCCTCTTTTTTCGTTTCGTCGGGCTGACAGGATTTGAACCTGCGACCCCTTGACCCCCAGTCAAGTGCGCTACCAAGCTGCGCCACAGCCCGTGGCTGTGCCCGTGGGCACGAAGAGAGAGTCTAGCGCGTTGGGGGCGGGGGCGTGACACTCGCGGGAGGGGGCGGCGGGGCATCCGGAGACGGGCGACGCGGACCAAAAGTCGCCGTCAGCAGCGCCGTTACGGTGAGCACGCACGCCGCCGTCAGGAGGGCCGTTGTCACGCCGGAGAGGAAGGACTCTTTCGCGGCGGCGATGATGGGGGTGGCGGCGGCTCCGAAGTCGGCGACCCGCGGGGATTGGGTGAAGGCGATCGAGGATTCGATGGCCGAGGCGATCGTGGGCGGGAGGCCCGCGATCGCATCCTGCACGCCGGATTTGTAGGTGGCCGTGAGGATGCTGCCGAGCACGGCGATGCCGAGAGCGCTGCCGAACTCGCGGGCGGTGTCGTTGACCGCAGAGGCTACGCCCTGCTTCGAAGCGGGCAGGGACTGGGTGATCGCGGTCGTCGACGGAGCGCCCGAGAGGGCCATGCCGATGGCGAAGAGCACGATGCCGGTGCCGAAGACGGCGTAGTTCAGCTCGACCTCGAGTTGGGCGAAGACGACGAACGCGGCGGCGATGAGGAGGAGGCCGACGGGGGCCACGCGGCGGTATCCGAAGCGCTCGGCCAGGCGCGGCGAGACGCGCGCGAGCGGGATGAGGATGAACGGCATCGGCAGCAGGCACGCCGCCGCCCACAGCGGGCTCAGTCCGGCCACGAACTGCAGGTACTGCAGGGCCGCGAAGAAGAAGCCGAACGCGGCGAAGAACTGCACCGAGAGCGACAGGCTGCCCATGCTGAACCCGCGCACGCGGAACAGCCGCGGGTCGAGCAGCGGGGCCGGCGAGCGCCACTCCCACAGCACGAACGCCACGAGCGCGGCCAGCCCGACGGCGAGGGCACCGAGCGCGAGCGGGTCATCCCAGCCCCGTTCTGGGATCTCGATGATGCCGAACACGATGCCGCCGACCGCGAGCAGGCTCAGCACCGCGCCCAGGCCGTCGAAGCGGGGTGGATGCTCGTCTCGCCCCTGGGGAACCACCAGCGCTGTGCCCACGAAGCCGATGGCCGCGAGGCTCACGTTGAGCCAGAAGAACGACGGCCACTCGAACCACTGCAGCAGCACGGCGGCGACGAAAACACCGATCGCGGCTCCCCCGCCGGCGACGCCGACCCACACGCCCACGGCTTTGCCGCGCTCGCTCTCGGGGAATGTGGTCGTGATGACCGAGAGCGTCGTCGGCATGATCGCGGCGGCGCCGATGCCCATGACGGCGCGCAGGGCGATGAGGGTCTCGGGGTCCTCGGCGAAGGCGGCGGCGCCCGCCGCGACGCCGAAGATCGCGAGGCCCACCAAGAGGACGCCCTTGCGGCCCACCCGGTCGCCGATCGCCCCCGAGGCGAGCAGCAGGCCGGCGAAGATGACGGTGTAGGCGTCGACGATCCAGGTGAGCTCGGTCTGGCTCGCGCCCGTCGCGCGGGCGAGGCTCGGCAGGGCGACGTTGAGTCCGCTCACGGCCGAGACGACCGTCATGAGCGAGAGGCTCACGACCAGCAGCACGAGGCGGGTGCGGCGCGGGGTGAGGGTCTCGGTCATGGGCGTGATGCTACGCCCGCCGTGCCGGGGCAGTGGATATCGTGGGGAGCGTGAGTGAGCATCCCCCGTCGGAATCGACGCCCGACCGCAGCGGATCGGCGGGCGCGCGCGGAGCCTGGATGGCCACCGGCATCACCTTCTTCGCCGTCGGCGTCGTGTTCACGATCGTCATGCCCGACAACATCGCGCTCGGCATCACGTTCTTGGGCGTCGGGGTCGTGTTCTTCTCGCTCGCCGGGTCGCAGCGGGCGCCGGGTGACGGGCCGGGGGTGCCTCCTGCTGGGCCGGGTGCGGCCGACGCTGCTGCGGCCGACGCCGCTGCTGCCGCGCCGCCTGCCCCTGACGTCGCGTCGCCGCCTTCGTCGCCCGATGTCGCGTCGCCGCCTTCGTCGCCGGATGTTGCGTCGCCGCCGGAGCCACCCCGCGCCTGATTCTTCCCCTGTGGATGCTCCGCCCCCGATGTCGGTCGTCGAATGTATGTTCGAACCATCCAGATCGAGCCGAGCGGCGGAAGGGGTGGCGCGTGATGACGATGCTCGTGACGCCACTCGACGTCGCGGACGCCCCGCACGATGCCGCCCCGCACGATGCCGCCGGGCACGACGCTGCAGGGCATGACGCAGCAGGGCACGACACTGCCGGGCACGACGCCGCAGGGCACGCAGTCGGCGGGGCGCTGTCCGCGGCGGTGGATGCTCTCACGCGCGTCCCCCGCGAGCTCGACCTCTATCGTTCCCTGGGCGACGACGCGTTGCTCGCGCTCACGCGCGTCGCGGCTGACGAGGTGCGCCTCGCGCAACTGCACGTGTCGCTGCTGGCGGGAGAGATCGCGCGCCGATCGGCTCCCGAGCTGGGGTCGGAGGGGCTCGCGCAGCGCACGGGTCATCGCACCCCCGACGAACTCGTGCGCGTCACGACCGGCACGCGCGTCGCGGATGCCCGAGCAGCGGTGCGGGTCGGGGCGGCGATGGCGGGGGCCGATGCCGGCCCTCTCGGGGTTGACGGTGAAGCGCAGCCTGGTTCGACAGTCGGTTCGGCCGGCGGTTCGGCAGGCGGTTCGACACCCACTTCGGCGCTCGGCATCGCCGTACTCGAGGGTCGAGTGAGCGTGGCCGTCGCCGACGCGGTGCGCCTCGGACTGGGCTCGCCCTCCCCCGCGCTGACGGCCGAGATGCTCGACGCCGCGGCCGAGCAGTTGCTGCCTCGCGTGGCCGAGCTCGACGCCGACCGCGCCGCGCGCGAAGCACGGGCGATGCGCGACGACCTCGACCTGCTCGGCCTGCCCGAGCGCGAGGAGGCTCGGCGGGCGCAGCGCTCGTTCCGGCTCGGGCGTCGTGCTGACGGCATGGGCTACGCGCACTGGGTGCTCGATCCCGAGACCTTCGCGATCGTGAGCGACGTCTACGACCGCGTCACCTCGCCGAAGCGTTCGATGCCGAGCTTCGACGACGGCGCCCCATCGGCCGCGCCGTCCCCGTCCGCTGCCGACACCTCCACCGGCGCCGGCGCGTCCGACCTCGACGACGACCGCACCCCCGAGCAGCGGGCGAGCGACACGATCGCCGAGCTGCTCCGGCAGGGCGTCGCCGCCGATACCTCGCAGCTGCTCGGCGACGCACCCATCGGCGTGCGCGTCATCGTCGCGGCGCGGGCGCTCGACGCCCGGCAGGGCCGCGGATTCCTCGAGGGCCAGCCTGACGCCGTCTCCATCGCCACAGTCGAGCGCCTCGCGTGCAGCACCGGCACGGTCACACTCACCGTCGACGGCCACCCCGACAACGCCGGCCAGCCCCTCAACCTGGGGCGCGAGCGGCGCCTGTTCAGCCGGGCGCAGCGCGTCGCGCTCGCCGCCCGCGACGGCGGATGCCGGTGGCCCGGCTGCGAACGACCACCCTCCTGGTGCGAAGCCCACCACATCGAGCACTGGCAGCGCGACGGCGGGCGCACCGACGTCGCCGACGGAATCCTGCTCTGCCGACATCACCACCTGCTCGCGCACAACAACGGCTGGGAGATCCGCCGCGACGGCCCGCGCTACCTGCTCGTGCCGCCCGACGACGGGCGCGGCCCTGAGATCGAGCGCGTGCGCGACCGGCGCAGCGACGAGATCGAGCGCGTGCGCGAGATGCCGACGCGCAGTCGGGCGCTACTCGACGCCCTGAACGCCTGAGAACCTGCGCGCCTGCGCGCCTGGGGGCCTGCGTGAGCGCGTGAGCGCGTGAGCGCGTCTGGCGCGCGTGAACACACGGCGCGCGGGCTCGATGCCCGACACCCCAAGCAGGCGTGACAGGCTGGACGCATGACGCCGTCGACCCCTCCCACCGTGCTCGTCACCGGGTTCGAACCGTTCGCCGGAGCGCCCGTCAACCCGAGCGGCGACGTCGTCCGCCGACTGACCGAGCTCGGGCATCCCGACTGCCGGCTCGTCGGCGAGGTGCTGCCCGTGTCGTTCGCGCGCGCCGCTCCCCTGATGGCCGCCGCCATCGACGCCCACCACCCCGACATCGTCATCGCCCTCGGACTCGCCGAAACACGCCACGCCATCACTCCCGAGCGCATCGCCATCAACCTCGCCGACGCCCGCATCCCCGACAACGACGGCGCCGAGCCGCGCGACGCCGAGATCGAGCACGGCGGCCCGACCGCACGCGTCACCGGCTTGCCCGTGAAAGCGATCGCCCATGCGCTGGATGCTGCCGGCATCCCCAGCGACGTCTCCCTGACCGCGGGCAGCTACGTCTGCAACCACGTGTTCTACGAGCTCATGGGCATCGCCGCCACACGACCGGGCATGCGGGCTGGATTCATCCACGTGCCCGCCACGCCCCAGCTCGGCGGCGGCCCGCAGTTCACGCTCGACGAGCTCGAGCGGGGCATCCGCATCGCCATCACCACCACGCTGTCGCACCATCACGCCGCAGCACCCCGCACAGCCGCACCCCGCACTGCGGCGCCCCACGACGCCGACCTTCCCGGCGGGAGCACCCACTAGATGGGCGAGGCGCCCGAGCCCCGTGGGGGCGCTGGTGCGGCCCCGAAGTCTGACGAGTCGTCGGTGATCCGCGTGGCGGCGGCCCTCATCGTCGACGACGACGGCCGGCTGCTGCTCGTGCGCAAGGCCGGAACGACCGTGTTCATGCAACCCGGCGGCAAGTACGAGCTCGGCGAAACGGGGGCGCAGACCCTCGCACGCGAACTGCACGAAGAGCTCGGCCTCGAAATCGCACTGGATGCTCTCCACCCGCTCGGCACCTTCCTCGCCCCCGCCGCCAACGAGGCGGGCATGCTCGTCGAGGCCGAAGTGTTCCGGGTGCCGGTGCTCGAGCGTGCAACTGCCGAGGCGATCAGGGCGGGTGCCGAGATCGCCGAACTGCGCTGGGTGCATCCCGACGACTTCACGGGCATCGCGATCGCGCCCCTCGTCACCGAACGCATGCTCGACCTTCTGGGCTGACTGGCGGAGGCCCCCGCAGCCGGCCATTGAGCACCGGTACCGCCCGACTCTGATGCCCGCTCGCGATACCGTGGGGCCATGGCGATCGAGCTCGACACTTTCGGCATCACGGGGCTCATCCTCGTGCTCGCCGCGGCCGTCGCGTTCCTCGCCCACCGCGCCCGCCAACCACTGATCATCGCGTTCATCGTCGTCGGCATCATCGTCGGCCCGAGCGCGCTCGACTGGGTGCACGAAGCCGAAGCGCTCGAGCTCTTCGCCGAGATCGGCATCGCCATCCTGCTGTTCCTCGTCGGCCTCAAGCTCGACGTGACCCTCGTGCGGTCCGTCGGCACCGTCGCCCTCGCGACCGGACTCGGCCAGATCGCCGTCACCGCCGTCGTCGGGTTCGGCATCGCCCTGCTGTTCGGGCTCGACCTCGTCGCCGCAGCGGTCGTCGGCGTCGCGATCACATTCTCGTCGACCATCATCGTCGTCAAGCTGCTGAGCGATCAGCGGCAACTCGACGAGCTACACGGCCGCGTCGCCCTCGGCCTGCTCATCGTGCAAGACATCGTCGTCATCGTCGTCATGATCGTGCTCACGAGCCTCGGCTCGGGCGCGGCCGACGGCGCAACGCTCGACGTCGGTGCGGAAGCGCTGCGCATCCTGCTCGGCGGCGGCGGCCTGCTCGTCGGCATCGGCATCGCGATGCGGTGGGTGCTGCCCTGGCTGCTCGACCGCGTCGCGACGAGCCAAGAGCTGCTCATCGTGTGGAGTGTCGCGTGGGCGATCGGCATCGCCGCCCTCACCGACGTGCTCGGATTCTCGATCGAGGTCGGCGCCTTCCTCGCCGGGTTCGCCCTCGCCTCCACGCGCTACCGCGAGCAGGTGCACGCCTCGCTCAGCGGGCTGCGCGACTTCCTGCTGCTGTTCTTCTTCATCGTGCTCGGCGCCGAGCTCGACTTCGGCGCGATCGGCGCGCAAGTGCCGCTCGCCATCGCGCTGTCGATCTTCGTGCTCGTCGGCAGCCCGATCATCATGATCGGCATCATGAGCCTCATGGGCTACCCCGCCCGCGTCGGCTTCCTCGCCGGCCTCGCGATCGCCCAGATCAGCGAATTCAGCCTCATCCTCATCGCCCTCACACGCGACATCGGGCTCGTCGACGACGAGATCGTCGGCCTCATCACGCTCGTCGCCCTCATCACGATCGCGGGCTCGAGCTACCTCATCCCCCACTCCGAAGCCATCGCGAGCCGCCTGGAACCGTGGCTCGATCGGCTGCAGCGGCGAGTGACCCGCACCGAGGCGCCCGCGAGCGGCGAGCACTACGACGCGATCGTGTTCGGGCACGGGCGCTTCGGCAGCCAGCTCATCCGGGAGCTCGTCGGCGAAGGATGCCGCGTGCTGCTCGTCGAGTGGGATCCGTTCGCCGAGGTGCGGTTGCAGGATGCTCAGCTCGCCGATCGCGTCGACGTCGTGTTCGGCGATGCCCGCAGCCCGGAGTTCCCGGAAACCCTGCCCCTGCACGGCGTGCGCTTCATCATCTCGACCGTGCCCGACGTCGACACGAACCTCGTACTGACCGGCGCTCTGCGCCGAGCGGGAGCAACGTGCCCGATCGCCGTCACCGTGCACACCGACGGGCAAGCGCACCTCTACCGGCAGGCGCTCATCGACGGCACCGTCTCGACCGTGCTGCACCCGTTCCGCGATGCGGCCGACGACGCACTCGAAACGCTCAAGCGGCTTGAAGCGGCCGAGCCCGACACCCCCTGAACCGCGGCCTGATGCGAGGATCGGTCGACATGTGGTTCGATGGCGCCATGAACCAGGGGACTCGACACACCGCGCGAGCGACGGTCGGTGCGAACACTGACCGCATTCTGCTCATCATCGGCGCGATCGCGATCGTCGTCGGCATCGCTCTGCTGCCTGAAGCCGAGCTCGTCATCGGGTCGGGAGTGCTCATCTCGGTCGGAGTCGCGGCGGTCGTCATCGGCCTCGTGCTGCGCCGGCGGCGCCCGCCCGAGCGGCACCGCCCGCTCGATGCCCACCCCGGGGTCGACAACCCGGCGATCATCGTGCACCACGACTACGGCGACATCGGCGCCGGTGCCGGTGGCGACGGCGGAGGTGGCGGCGGCGGCGGAGGCGACTGAGCACTGACGCCTCCCCCGACCGGCGGAGAACGGATCGTTCCTGCGAGGGATGCCCTCCCGATGCTGACGGAGTTAGCTCAGACCATGACCGAACCGACGCCGCCTCCCGCCTCGAACCCCCACCGGGTCTTCATCCCCGTTGGCCTGCTCTTCATCGTGCTCGGCACGGCGTTCCTCTTCATCGACGAGATGACGGTCGTCGGCTTCACCTTCATCCCCGCGGGGGTCGTCTTCTTGTCGATCGGCATTCCGACGCGGCGCTCGAACGCCGCGCCCGCTCGAACGAAGCGTGACGGCGGCGATGGGGGACTGATCGCGAGCGACACGCGGTCGAGCGAGTCGCGCGAAACCGAGTCGGGTGGGCCCGGCGATGGGCAGACCGGACTCGGCGGCGGGTTCGACGGCGGCGGTTCAAGCGGCGGTTCGGGTGGCGGTTCAAGCGGGGATGGCGGCGGAGGCGGGGGCGGCGACTAGCCGGTGAGGCGCGCCCGGGGTCGAGCGATCGGGCTCGAGCGGAGGCGACGAGCGCAGCGTCGGGCTAGCGCTCGGGCAGCTGCGCGCGGAGGGCCGGCCAGCTCGCGGCGAATCCGGGGTGCAGGGGCAGCGCATCCACCTCGTCGATCGCAACCCAGCGCAGGGCGACGCTCTCGGCATCCGCGACGATCGGGGCGAACAGCCGCACGACGCGCACCGCGACGGTCGTGTACGACCAGTAGCCGAGGTCGAACAGGCTCTCGAACAGCGGCTCTACGGCGTCGGCCGGCACCCCGGCCTCTTCGCCCGCCTCGCGCACCGCGGCATCCACCGCCGACTCGCCCTGCTTGCGCGCCCCGCCCGGAAGCCCCCACGTGCCGCCATGGTGCGACCACACGGCACGGTGCTGCAGCAGGATGCCCGCCTCGGGGTGCCACGCCAGCAGGCCCGCCGCGCCGAAGCGGCCCCAGTAGCGCTGCCCGTTGTCGCCCTCGACCCAGGCGTCGCCAGGGTCGCGCGCGGCGCCCGTCGGCAGGGGCGGCGGCGTGCTCGAGAGCGGATCGTGCGTCATGGTGGGTTCAGGCTAAGCGAGGATGATGGGAACGTGATGATGAGCGCGGTCGCCCCGCCCCTGCCGGGTCGTGCGGTCATCCGCCAGCGCTGGAGCGACTTCGTCTTCCTGCACTGGCGCGTCTCCCCCGACGCGGTCGCGCCGTTCCTGCCCGCGGAAACGCGGCCCGATGTCGATGAGAACGGCGATGCGTGGGTGGGGCTGATCCCCTTCGTGCTGAGCGACCACGCGTTCCTGCCGCTGCCGCCCGTGCCGGGCCTCGGAACCTTCATCGAGATCAACGTGCGCACCTACTCGATCGACGACGCCGGCAATCGCGGGGTCGTGTTCCGCTCGCTCGACGCCGAGCAGCTGCCCTCGGTGCTCGCCGCTCGCGCGCTCTTCGGGTTGCCGTATCAATGGATGCACGCCGAACGACGCCTCGACGACACCACGATCGAGTACCGGGGGCGCCGTCGTACGGGCGCGCGCCCGACGACGCGCATTCATGCCCGGCCGGGCACGACCCCGGTGGACACGGAACTGAGCCGCTTCCTCACCGCGCGCTGGGGGTTCCACGAACGCCACCTCGGGCGCACCATCCACGCACGCAACACGCACGAGCCGTGGCCGCTCGTCGACGCCGAGCTGCTGCACCTCGACGATCAGCTGCTCGCCGCCGCCGGGTTTCCCGACCTCGCCGCGCGCGAACCCGACTCGGTGCTCGCGACGCCGCTGGGGCATCCTGGAGTCGTGACCGAGTTCTCGGCGGCGCGAAGAGTCGTGGAGTGACCCGCGGCCCGGGACGGGCCGCGGCGTGTTCGCCGACTTTTCTCCCGCCCGCGGCCCGGGACGGGCCGCGGCGAGTCAGGGGCAGAGGCCAGAAATGGCCTCTGCGGGCAGCGCTAGCGCTGCCTCTTCTCCCTGACTCGCATATTGACCTGGATGGGGGTGCCCTCGAAACCCCAGACCTCGCGCAGCCGCCGCGTAATGAAGCGGCGGTACTGCGGGTCGAGGAATCCGGTGGTGAAGAGCACGAACGTCGGCGGACGCGTCGAGGCCTGCGTCGCGAACAGGATGCGCGGCTGCTTGCCCCCACGCACGGGGTGCGGATGCGCAGCCGTCAGCTCGGCGACGAACGCGTTGAGCTTGCCGGTCGCGATGCGCGTATCCCACGACTCGAGCGCGACCTCGAGGGCCGGCACGAGCTTCTCGAGGTGACGACCCGTGCGCGCCGAGATGTTGACGCGCGGCGCCCACGCCACGTGGTGCAGGTCTTGCTCGATCTCGCGCTCGAGGTAACGGCGGCGCTCGTCGTCGAGCAGGTCCCACTTGTTGAAGGCGAGCACGAGCGCGCGACCCGATTCGAGCACGAGGTCGATGATGCGCACGTCCTGCTCGCTGAGCGGCTCGGTCACGTCGATGAGCACGACGGCGACCTCCGCCTTCTCGAGCGCCGCGGCCGTGCGCAGCGACGCGTAGAAGTCGGCACCCTGCTGCAGGTGCACGCGACGACGGATTCCGGCCGTGTCGACGAAGCGCCACACCTTGCCGCCGAGCTCGATCTGCTCGTCGATGGGGTCGCGTGTCGTGCCGGCGAGCTCGTTGACGACGACACGCTCTTCGCGCGCCGCCTTGTTGAGCAGGCTCGACTTGCCGACGTTCGGGCGACCGAGCAGGGCGACGCGACGAGGCCCGCCGAACTCCTGCTTCGCCACGGCCGAGACCTCGGGCAGCACGGTGAGCACGTGGTCGAGCAGGTCGGCGACACCACGGCCGTGCAGGGCCGAGACGGGCCACGGCTGACCGAGGCCGAGACCCCACAGCGCGGCGGCCTCGGGCTCCTGGCGCGCGTCATCCACCTTGTTGCCGGCGAGGATGACGGGCTTCTTCGAGCGGCGCAGCATCTTGACGACGAACTCGTCAGTCGCGGTCGGGCCGGTCATGGCGTCGACGACGAAGAGCACCGCATCCGCGAGGTCGACGGCCACTTCGGCCTGCGCGGCGACGGAGGCGTTGATGCCCGAGGCGTCGGGCTCCCAGCCGCCGGTGTCGACGAGGGTGAACTTGCGGTCGTTCCACTCGGCCTTGTACGTGACGCGGTCGCGGGTGACGCCGGGGGTGTCCTCCACGACGGCCTCGCGGCGGCCGATGATGCGGTTGACGAGCGCGCTCTTGCCGACGTTGGGGCGGCCGACGATCGCGAGCACGGGCAGGGCCGGCATCGTGATGATGCCGTATTCGCCCAGCTCGGCGCCCTCGAGCAGCTCGAGGTCGTCGTCATCGAGGTCGTAGGCGGCGAGGCCCGCGATGAGGGCGTCGGCGCGCTTGTCGGCGAGGTCGTCGTCGAGTTCGGCGAGCCGCGCCGCGACGGCTTCGGCCGCCTCGGCGTTCGCGAACTCGGCGTCGTCGTCGCCAGACAGCTCAGGGTTGACAGGGTTCTCGGTCATGGGATCCTCCCACTTGTTCCGCCGCCCGCGGGCGGCGTGTGTTTCGCCCGAGAGCCCTGGTTCAGGCCCCCGCGCGCACGATGTCGATGAGCGCCTGCACCGTGTGCTCGAAGTCGAGATCGGTGGAGTCGAGAGTGGTGACGCCGTCAGCGGCGTTCATGAAGTCGACCACACGGGAATCTTGGGCATCCCGCGAGGCCAGCTGCTGCGCGGTCGCCTCGGCCGACACAGCGCTCAACTCTGCCGACCTTCTCGCCATTCTAGCCTCTGGCGAGGCGGTCAGCAGAACCCGCACCGCAGCATCCGGCGCGACGACGGTGGTGATGTCGCGCCCTTCGACGATGACGCCCGGTTCGGAGGCCTCGGCGATGAGCCGCCGGAACAGCGCCGTGAGCCCCGCGCGCACCTCGGGCACACGGGCGACGGCACTCACGACAGCCGTGACGCGCGGCTCGCGGATGTCAGGCGTGATGTCCTCTCCCCCGACGCGCACGAAGTAGTGGTCGGGCTGCATGCCGATGGCGTAGTCGAACGCGGCGACCCGCTCAGCGACCTCCGTGGCGTCCTCGACATCGACGCCCTCGTCGAGGCAGTGCCAGGCGAGCGCACGGTAGGCCGCACCGGTATCGAGGTACGCGAAGCCCAGTCGCCGGGCCGCCTCGCGGCTCACGCTCGACTTGCCACTGCCGGCGGGGCCGTCGACGGCCACGACGATGTCGCTCATGGGGGTCCTTCCGGGGTGTGGGATCAGGTCAGGGGTGGGGGCGGGTTCGGGCGGGTCGGCGGCAGCGGGCGGCGCGCCGGGGGTGGATGCTCAGCTCGCGCCCGCGATGCGCCAGCCGCGCGCCGAGAGCTCATCGATGAGGCGCTGCTCGACCTCGGGCAGCACCGAGACTTCGGCGAAGCCGATGGGCGCGCCGGGCGAGTGCTCGAGCCGGAGGTCTTCCATGTTGATGTCGAGCTCGCCGATCTCGGTCAGCAGCCGGGCGAGCTGGCCGGGGGTGTCGTCGATCATGACGACGAGCTGCGCGAAGCGGCGGTCGTCGCCGTGCTTGCCCGGAATGCGGGCGACTCCCGCGTTGCCGGCGGCAATGAGCTCGGCGAGGGCGCGGCGCGAGCCGGGCGCCTCGGGGTCGGCGAGGGCGGCGAGCAGGGCATCCACGTCGTCGCGCACGCCGCGCAGAATCTCGGCGACGGGCGCCGCGTTCGCGGAGAGGATCTGCACCCACAGCCCGGGGTCGCTCGACGCGATGCGCGTGACGTCGCGCACGCCCTGCCCGGCGAGGCCGACGGCGCCGTTCGAGGCCGTGCGCAGCCGGGCGGCCATGGCGCTCGCGACGAGTTGCGGAACATGGCTGACCATCGCAACCGAGCGGTCGTGCTCGTCGACGCTCATCTCGATCGGCACGGCGCCGACGTCGAGGATGAGGTCTTCGATCGCACCCGCGCGGCGGTAGCTGATGCCGTCGTGCCCGGCGAGCACCCACGGCCGGCCGAGGAAGAGGTCGGCGCGTGCCGAGATGGGCCCGCCGCGCTCGCGCCCGGCCATGGGGTGGGTGCCGAGGTAGCGGCTGACGTCGGCACCCAGCGCGCGCAGCTCGGCGAGCACGCTGCCTTTGACGCTCGCGACATCGGTGACGAGGGCCTCGGGATGCTCGGCCAGCGCGCGCGCGACCGTCGCGGCCGTGACATCCGGCGGCACCGCGACCACGACGAGGCCGGGTCGGTCGTCGGCGCGCGGAGCGCGGCCCGCGCCGTAGTCCACCGCGAGCCGCACGGCCGTCGGCGAGGTGTCGGCGAGCGTGACGTCGACGCCCCTCTCCGAGAGCGCGAGCCCGATGCTCGTGCCGAGCAGCCCGGCGCCGATGATGTGCACCTGCTCCTGCAGGCGGCGGTCGGTCATCCGTCGCCCTCCCCGGATGGCGTGGTGCCCGAGGACGCGGGCGCAGGGCCAGCCTGCTCGTGCTCCCGGGCGATCGTGAGCAGGGCGCCGCGTTCGGCATCCGTCAGCTCACGCGTCTGTCCCGAGGCGAGCGTGCCGAGGTGCAGGGGTCCGAACTGCCGGCGCACGAGCTCGACGACGGGGTGCCCGACCGCCGCCATCATGCGCCGCACGATGCGGTTGCGGCCCGAGTGCAGGGTGAGTTCGACCATCGAGTGGCCCTTGCTGGGCGCGCCGAGCACGCGCGCGGCGTCGACCGCGATGGGGCCGTCGTCGAGCTCGATGCCCTCTTTGAGCTTCCGCAGCGTCGAGGCCTGAACCGAGCCGGTGACCTTGGCGATGTAGGTCTTCTCGACGCCGTAGCGCGGGTGCGCGAGCACGTTGGCGAGCGGGCCGTCGTTGGTGAGCAGGAGGAGCCCGCTCGTCTCGCCGTCGAGGCGGCCGACGTTGAACAGGCGCTCGTCGTACTCGCGCGTGAACTCGCGCAGGTCGCGGCGGCCGTTCTCGTCGGCCATCGAGCTGACCACTCCGGTCGGCTTGTTGAGCATGATGTAGCGCTTGGTCGTGTCGAGCTGGATGGCGACGCCGTCGACCGCGACGAGATCGGTCGCGGGCTCGACGCGCGAGCCCAACTCGGTGACGACCTCGCCGTTGACGGTCACGCGACCGGCGACGATGAGGTTCTCGCACACGCGCCGGCTCGCGACGCCCGCCGCCGCGAGCACCTTCTGCAGGCGCTCGCTCGTGGCGGAGTCGCCCGCGCGCTGATTGCTGGAGGCGTCGCCGCTGGACCAGTCGATGACCACGTCGGGCACGAGGTCGCGGTCGGCGCGTTTGTCGGCACGGTGCCTATCGGACATCGTCGAACCCTTCGCTGCCGTCGTCGAGCAACGGGGAGATCTTCGGCAGCTCGTCGAGCGAGTTGATGCCGAGCTGCACGAGCAGCAGATCGGTGGTCTCGTAGTGGATCGCGCCCGTCTCGCTGTCGGTGAACGCCTCGGTAATGAGTCCGCGGCCGAGCAGCGTGCGCACGACCGAGTCGACGTTGACGGCACGGATCGACGCGATCGCGCCGCGGCTGATGGGCTGCTTGTAGGCGATGACCGCGAGGGTCTCGAGCGCCGCCTGCGAGAGCTTCGAGGGGTTCTGCGTGTGCACGAAGTCGCGCACGACCTCGTCGAGCTCGCTGCGCACGTAGATGCGCCAGCCGCCGCCGACTTCGCGCAGCTCGAAGCCGCGCCGCGGCCCTGCCGGCCGTCCGTCGAGGCTCAGCCCGTCGTAGTCGGCCACGAGCTCGGCGATCGCCGCCCGCACCTCCTTCACGGGCCGCCCGACGGCGCTCGCGAGACCCACGACGCTCTGCGGCTCGTCGACGACCATGAAGATCGCTTCGAGCGCGCGGGCGACGTCGACCCCGTTCGGGATGCCCCGCGCGGGTGCTTCGTCGGCCGCCACCACGCCTGCACCCGGCTCCGCGTCCGTCACCTGCTCATCGGTCGCGTGCTCATCGGTCGCGTGCTCGTCCGTCATCGGGGCCTCACTGGCCATAGTCGTTCCCCAGGTTCACGAGGTTCTCGTCCGTCCAGTTCTCGGCCGTCCACCGCACCGTCAGCTCGCCGAGCGGTTCGAGCTGCTCGAAACCGACGGCCGCGTGCCGGTACAGCTCGAGCAGGGCGAGGAAGCGCGCGACGATGACGCCCTTCGCATCGGCACCGGCGATGAGCTGGCGGAAGGTCACGGTTTCTTCCCGCCGCAGCAGGGCGACGACGTGCGCGGCCTGCTCGCGGATCGACACGAGCGGCGCGTGCAGGTGGTCGAGCCCGACGACCGGGATCTCTTTCGGCGTGAGCGCGAGCAGCGCAAGGGCCGCGAAGTCGTCGAGGCTCAGCGTCCACTTCAGCTCCGGCGTCGTCTCGCGGTACTGGTCTTCGAGGCGCACCGAGCGCACGTGCCGATCGCCCTCCTCCGCCATGCTTCGCGCGAACCAGGCCGAGACCTCCTTGAACGCGCGGTACTGCAGCAGGCGAGCGAAGAGCAGGTCGCGGGCTTCGAGCAGCGCGACGTCTTCCGCGTCGACAAGCTCGCCCTGCGGCAGCAGGCTCGCGATCTTCAGATCGAGCAGCGTGACGGCGACGACGAGGAACTCGCTCGCCTGGTCGAGGGCGTCGACCGTGCCGTCGTTCTCCATCGCCCGCAAGTACGACAGGAACTCGTCGGTCACGACCGAGAGGCTCACCTCGGTGATGTCGAGCTCGCGCTTGGTGATGAGGCTCAGCAGCAGATCGAAGGGGCCGTCGAAGTCGTCGAGGGTGACGCGGAAACCGGCGGCAGGAGCATCCGCCTCGATCGTCGCCGCGCCCGCAGCGCCCGCCGCCCCCGCCGAACCGGCCGCCGACTCAGGCGACCTGGCCACGCGCGATCAGCTCTCGGGCCAGCTGGCGATAGGCGGCCGCGGCGGGGTGGTCGGGCGCGAAGCTCGTGATGGGCGCACCGGCGACCGAGGCGTCGGGGAACTTGACCGTGCGACCGATGACCGTCTCGAGCACCTTCTCGCCGAAGACCTCGACGACGCGCTCGAGCACCTCGCGGCTGTGCAGGGTGCGGGCGTCGTACATGGTCGCGAGGATGCCGTCGAGCTGCACGGCGGGGTTCAGGCGGTCGCGCACCTTGTCGATCGTCTCGACGAGCAGGGCGACGCCGCGGAGCGCGAAGTACTCGCACTCGAGCGGAATCAGCACGCCGTGCGCCGCGGTGAGCGCGTTGACGGTCAGCAGGCCGAGGCTCGGCTGGCAGTCGATGAGGATGACGTCGTAGTCGTCGCGGATGGGGGCGAGCACGCGGGCGAGGATCTGCTCGCGCGCGACCTCGTTGACGAGGTGCACCTCGGCCGCGCTCAGGTCGATGTTCGCGGGAATGAGGTGCAGGTTCTTCGTCGCGGTGGCCTGCACGGCCTTCCGCGCATCCTTCTCGCGCCCCAGCAGCAAGTCGTAGACGGTCGGCACATCGTGGCTCTGCATGCCGAGTCCCGCCGAGAGCGCGCCCTGGGGATCGAAGTCGATGACGAGCACTTTGCGGCCGTAGTCGGCGAGCGCCGCCCCGAGGCTGATCGTGGTCGTCGTCTTGCCGACGCCACCCTTCTGGTTGCACAGGGCGATGATGCGGGCCGGGCCGTGGCTGCTCAGCTTCGTCGGCTCGGGAAAATCGCGCAGCGGTCGACCGGTCGGGCCGGGCATGAGCTCGTCGAAGCCCGCGAGCTCCGCTCCGCTGTCGTTGTCGCCGCTCATAACGGTCCAGTCTAGTGACCGGGCGGGCTCGCGCCGGGCGGCGCTCCGAGCGCGAGCGGGCACGAGCGCCCGCGCGGGTCAGCCCGCGACGAGCATCCCGTCAACGAGCCGTCGCACGCTCCAGCGGAACTGGGCCGTCGTGTTGTAGCGCGCGACGATGTCGGCCGTCTGCGCGGTGAGGGGCACGCCGCTCGCGTCGACACGCTCGAGCGCGGCACGGCGCTCGATGGCGAGCGCCTCTTCGCGCGCGGGGTCGCCGTCTCCGCCGTCGGCGGCTTCGAGCATGACGGTACCGAGCACGTGCACCTGCAGCGCGTACGCACCGCGCGCGGCGTCGTCGAGCGTCAGCCCGGTCTCGGTGAGCGTGCGCAGCAGCGCCTCGTTGAGCAGCAAGGCGTGGGGCCCATCGATAGGGCCGGTCATGATGAGGGCGGCGCCTCCCGGATGCCCGAGCAGCGTGCGCCGCATGGCGACCGCGAACTCCACGAGGCGCTCCGCGGGCGAGAGCGTGGCGATCGCCAGGGTGCCGAGATCGACAGCACTCATGACTCGCTCGACCATGCCGCGCAGCAGTCCCGCACGATCAGGCACGTAGGTGTACAGCGCGTTGGGCGTGACGCCGAGCACCGCCGCGACGCGGCGGATCGACAGAGCCGTGAAGCCGTGATCGCGCACCACCCCGAAGGCCGCATCGAGCACGATGCGCTCGCTGAGCCGACGAGCGGGGCCGGGTGCCGCCATGGGCTCCTCCTAGTTCGGCGTGCTTGAGATCGATTACTGCACACTGTACAGTATCGACTGTTCGCAACTCTGTACGCCGTACAACGATAGGGACTCCCCCATGACCGACCTCCACGTCATCTTCGGAACCGGACCGGTCGCGCGCGCGACCATGGAATCCCTGCGCCGCCGAGACCTGCCGGTGCGCATGGTCAACCGCTCGGGCCGGTATCCCGGTGGCGAGGCCCCCGCTGGAGTCGAGGTGCTCGCGGGCGATGCGCGCGACGCCGCGTTCGCTCGCCAGGCCGCGGCCGGAGCATCCGTCGTCTACCAGTGCCTCAACCCCGAGTACCACGAGTGGATCGAGCTCTTCCCGGCCCTGCAGAACGGCGTGCTCGCGGCCGCGGAGGCGAACGAGGCACTGCTCGTGAGCATGGAGAACGTGTACGGCTACGGCCGGCCCGATGGCGCACCGCTCACCGAGCAGTCGCCGCTCAACGCCCACACCCGCAAGGGGCGCCTGCGCAACGGCATGGCCGAGCAGTTGCGGCTCGCGCACGAGAGCGGACGCGTGCGCGTGACGACCGGGCGCGCCTCGGACTACTACGGCCCCGGGGGCGGCATGGCCTCGCCGATGGGCGACCTCGTCTTTCCCGCGGTGCTCGCGGGCGGCACGGCGCGACTCTACGGCTCGCCCGATCGCGTGCACTCGTACACGTTCATCCCCGACATCGGCGAAGGTCTTGCCGTGCTCGGCACCGACCCGCGCGCGATCGGGCGCATCTGGCACCTACCCAACGACCCGCAGCCGCAGACCTCGCGGCAGATGGTGCACACGGCCTTCCGCCTGGCGGGGACGACCGGCAAGATCGCGGGTACGCCGACCTGGATCTTCCGCCTGCTCGGCCTGCGCGACCGCACCATTCGCGAGGTCGTCGAGATGGCCTACGAGTTCGAGGAGGATTTCGTCGTCGACAGCAGCGCGATCAGCACCGAGCTCGGCGTTCGCGCCACCCCGATCGACGAGGCCATCGCGATCACGCTCGACTCGTACCGCTGAGTCGGAAACGGCTGAGTAGGGTGCTCGCGCCGCACTCCCACCGCGGCGTGCTTGACTCGAGGCCATGATCGACGGTGCGCAGCCGGGCGCCTCGCGCGAGCCGGCGCTTGGGCTCGAGCGCGAGCTCAGCGACGCCGAACTCGCGCGGCGTGCCTACGGCCGCACCGGGACGCCGCTCGACGAGCTGCGCGCCGCGGCGGCGGCCGATGAGCTCGCACGACGACGCGCGGCCGAGGCCGCCGCGCTCGAACGGCGACGCAACGCAGCACACGACGCAGCACGCGGCGCAGCGAGCGACACAGCCGACGGTTCCCCGACCGCCTCCGCCTCGACGGGCGACGCGCCGAGCCGCGTGCGCCCGTGGTATCGCCGCCCGATCGCGGCCGTCGCCGCCCTCCTCGTGCTCGTGGCTGGCGGAGCAGCCGTCGACTCGATCGTGCGGGCGCCGGGCGGTGAGCCCGCCGCCCTCACCCTGCTCGAGCAGGCGCCGAGCGCGCTCGAGCAGCAGCACACGATCGATCTCGTGCGCGCCTCGTTCCGCACCCCCAGCGGAGCCCGCATCATCGATCGCTTCGACCCCCTCGACGTCGTGGGCTTCACGTCGGAGAGCCCCTCCTTCGACGGCGCGACCGTCATCGCGAGCGTCTGCACCGCCATCATTCGCGAGCGGGTCGTGCTCGACTGGCTGTGCGTCGACGCCGAGCAGTTTGCCGACTCCGGGCTGCGTGCCACGTTCGCGACCCTCGACGGGGTCGTGCAGGTGCGGTGGCCGCCCGATACCGAACCCGCCGCCTCCCTCGACGCGCCCGAGGCGGCCGCACCGAGCATCCTGGATCTCATCGTCACCGAGCAGCTCGTGCGCCGCATCGTCGTGTTCGAGGAGATCGCGCAGACGGGTGACGAGCTCACGGCGGGCCCCGTCGTCGTCGGCGAGACCACGACGACGCGCGTGCTGATGTACCAGGCGACCGCGGCCGACATCGACGACGGCCAGCGCCTGTGCCTCATGGCCGAGCGCGAAGAGCCACCCTTCGACGCCGTGTGCGCGCCGCAATCGTTCGCCGAGCGCGACGGACTGCAATTGAGCTTCGTCGACGGCGACCAGATCGTCGATGTGCGAGTGAGCGCCGAAGGAATCGTGCGGCTCGTGGCACGCGACGCCGGCTGACTCCCTCGCATGTGAGCGACGGCGGGTGTTGACTGGGCCCGTGCCGACCTCGCCCGACGACGATGCCGCGCACGACCGCGCCGCCGTCGACCGCGCCGCGCTCGACCATGCCGCCATCGACCGCGCCGCGCTCGACCCTGCCGCCATCGACCGCGCCGCGCTCGACCCTGTCGCCGTCGACCGCGCCGCGCTCGACCACGTCGTTCGCAATCTCTTCGACGGCGAGCTCGAGCGCTTGGCGTTCGCGCGAGCCGACTCCCCCGCCGAGCAGGCGCGCGCCGCGGCCGCGGCCGCCGAGCTCGCCCGTCGCACGGCCGACCTGCCGACGCGCAGTGGCGACGTGAGTCCGGATGCTCCGCTGCTGCAGCGCGGAGACCGAGCACCCGGCGCCCCCGCACCGGTCGCGCCCGGGACGCTCGGCCGTCGGCGACCCCGTGCGGCCCTCGTCGTGAGCGGGATCGCCGCCCTCGTCATCGCGGCCACGAGCGTCGCACCCCTGCTCGCGAGCGACCCCGACACGGCCTCGTCGCTCGACGTCTTCGCCCGCGCTGCGACGCCCGCGGAGGTCGCCCTCGGTGAGCAGTTGCGGCGTGAGGGCCTGCGGCTCAGCGTCGACCCGCGCGTGATCGCCGAGCGGGACGGCGCCGCCGTCATCGCCTACCGCTTCATCGTCGGCTCGGGCGCCGAGCAGCCCCGCAATGAGGTGTGCGTGCTGCTGGACGATGCGCACGCCCTCGGGCCACCACGGTGCGTCGAGCGCGACGACTTCGCGCGTGAGGGGGTGCTCGCCCCCCTCGACGGTGCGCTGCGCACGATCGTGGTGCGCTGGGGCCCGAGCGGACCGCCCGACCTGTCGGTGCTGCCCGCGCGCAGCGACGCTGTCGACCCACCGCGCTCCGCCGCCGCGGCGCGACTGCTGAACGGTGACCCCGGCGCCGACGCGAGCGCCGACCCGAGCGCCGACGATCGCGAGTACGCCGCGCTGCTGCGGGCGCAGTACCCGGACGACCGGCTCGTCCTGCGCCTGCTCGCCCGCACCGACCGCTGGGACGCCGTCGGGGCGCTCGTCGCCGCCGCGGGCTCGGGCCGCTGGACCTACTGCGTGCATCTCGTCGCGCGCGGCGGCATCGACAGCGCAGCGACCGACGGCAGCGTGACGTGCGCGGTGGCCGAGGCCTTCGAGCGCGAGGGGCTCATTGCGCAAGCCCGCACGGCCGGCAGCACGGTGCTCGTCGAGTGGAGCCCGAGCGATGCCGTGCGCATCGAGGAGACCCCCGACTCGTGACATCGCGGGTCGAGGAGTCCCCCGGTTCGTGACCCCGCGTGGTTGACTGACGACATGAGCGAGGATCTCTCGACCGTCGACGACGCCCAGCTCGCCCGCTGGGCCTACGGGCGCCTGGGCGACGCGAGCGAGACCGAGCGGGCGCGGCGGGCGGCGGCAGAGCTCGACCGGCGTACTGCCGGCCTCCGTGCGGCCTCATCGCCCGAGGTGGTCACGCCGCTCGTCACGCGTCCCCTCGACACGCGTCCGCTCGACACCGACCGGCGTTCCGCGGCGGCTGCAGGCCCGGTCGTCGATGGTCAGGCCCCGGAGGCCGAGCAGCAGGTGTCGGACGACGCTCCCCGCACACCCCGACGCCTCCTCGTCGTCGCCGCAGCCGGTCTGCTCGGCCTCGCGCTCGTCGCGGGCATCGCGCTGCCTCCCCTGCTCGCCCCCGCACTGACGACTTCGAGCTCGCTCGCGGTCTTCGAGCGCGAGGACTCGACCGAAGAGCGCGAGTACCTGACGCTGCTGCTGCGGCAAGGCCAGAGCGTCTCGGCCGGCCCTCGCGTGCTCGGAACGATCGAGTACGGCACCGTGCTCGCGTACGGCTCGATGCGGGATGACCCCGGGCAGCCCGAGCGCGATCAGATCTGCCTCGCGATCGCCGAGTTCGACCGCGCGGCCCAGTCGCCGGTCATCGCCGACCGGCAGTGCCTCGATCGCGGCGAGTTCGACGCCGCCGGTGCCTCGATGACGCTCTACGGGATCGGGGGCCAATACGACGTCGACCGGGGTCCGCGCGGCCGCGCGCAGCTCGACGTGCTCATCACCGAAGCGCAGCGGCGTGCCATGGATCCGGGAATCGAGGGCGTCTTCCTCGACCTTCCCGAGACCGCTGACGACCTGCGCTACCTCACCGAGCAACTGCTCGTCGAGCAGACGGGCCTGGCCGTCGAGCAGCTGCGCCACATCTTTCCGGTGCCGACGCTGGTGAATGACACGTCCGAGGTCGGCGGGCCCACGGTGACGTCGCAGACCGAGTGGGTCGCCGCCTACACCGCGGTGCCCATGCGCCCCCTCGAGCAGGGCGAGAGTGGTGGGGCTCCCGATGCGCTCGAGCGCGTCGCCTGCCTCGCCGTCGTCGCCGACGGCGTGCAGCGCGAGAGCCGCTGCGTCGCGTTCGCCGACATCGGCAGCCGCGGCATGCTGCTCGAGTTCGAGCGCGAGGGCCGCACGATTCTCATCTCCTGGTCCCCGACGGGTGAGATCTCGGCGCAGACGGCGACGGCCGAGTGATCCGCGCCGTCCCGCGTCAGAGCGCGCGGGGGTGGGCGGTCGCCCAGGCCTCGCGCACGGCATCCGCCGTCACGAGCGTGTAGAGCTGGGTCGTCGCGACGCTCGCGTGGCCCAGCAACTCTTGCACGACGCGCACGTCGGCGCCGCCTTCGAGCAGGTGGGTCGCGAACGAGTGCCGCAGGGTGTGCGGTGAGAGGTCGGCGGTGAGGGATGCGCGCGCGGCGGCATCCCGAATGATCAGCCAGACGCTCTGCCGCGAGAGCCGCGCCCCGCGGGCCCCGAGGAAGAGCGCGGGTGTCGCGGCACCCTGGGTCGCGAGCATCGGCCGAGCCCGGACGAGGTAGGCCTCGAGCGCTTCGCGCGCGAACCGCCCGAGCGGCACGATGCGCTGCTTGCGGCCCTTGCCGAACAGCCGCACGGCGTCGCCGACCCGCACGCTCGCGGTGTCGCCCGCGGCCGCGCCGTCGCCGCTCATGACATCGTCAACGGCCAGATCGACGGCCTCGCTCACCCGCGCGCCCGTGGCGTAGAGCAGCTCGAGCAGGGCTCGATCGCGCAGCGCGATCGGGTCGTCACCGGCGCACGCGTCGAGCAGGCGCTCGACCTCGTCGATCGTGATCGCCTTCGGCAGGCGCTTCGGCTGCTTCGGCGGGCGCTGCTGCGCGGCGACGTCGCGGTCGACGATCCCCTCCTCGGCGAGGAACCGGTGCCACCCGCGCACGCTCGACAGCATGCGCGCGGCGCTCGAGGCGCTCACTCCGGTGGCGCGCTCTCCTTCGACCGACGGCCCGGGCTCGCGCACAGCGGCGACGAACGCCGCCACGTCGGCCTCCCCGATCGCCTGCACCTCCTCGATGCCGCGCGCGGCGAGATGATCGAGGTACCGCGCGAGGTCGCGGCGATAGGCAGCGACCGTGTTGACCGAGCGACCGCGCTCGAGCGCGATGTGCCGGAGGTACCGGTCGACCTCGCGCTCGAGCACCGTGGGCGCTGCGCGCTCGAGTGCCGCCACGGCTCAGCCCCGCGAGCGCCGCGCGTGCTCGGCCAGCACGGCGGCCATGAAGATGCCGTTGTGCACGCGACCGGCGAGCACGGCATCCACCGCCTCGTCGAGCGCGACCCAGCGCAGCACGATGTCGGCCTCCTCCGCCCCGCGGTCGAAGGGCGCGGGCGACGCCGACAGCCCCGTCGCGCGGAAGACGTGGATCACCTCATCCGACCCGCCCGGCGAGGTGTGCAGGGTGATGAGCGGCTGCCAGTCGGCGGCGACGAGGTCGGCCTCTTCGGCCAGCTCGCGCTGGGCGGCCTCGAGCGGCGGCTCGCCCTCGACGTCGAGCAGGCCCGCGGGCAGCTCCCAGTTGCGCATCTGGATGGGGTGCCGGTACTGCTGGATGCTGAGCACACGATCATCGGCGTCCACGGCCAGCACGGCCACCGCACCGGGGTGCTCCATGAACTCGCGCGTGAGGGCGCTCTCGCCGTAGGCGAAGCGCTCGCGCCGGATGTCCCACACGACGCCCGCAAAGGCCACGTCGCTCTGCAGCACCTCGACCCCGAAGGCCTCGTCGGCGAGACGGTCAGCGTCGTCGAGCCCCGCAGCCGCCTCGCTCACTCGGGCGAGCCCGCCTCAGTGCCGGAAACCGCAGCGGCGACCATCTCGACCTCGCCGGTCTCGTCGTCGAACAGCTTCGAGGCGCGCTGGCGCTCGATCGCCGCATCCACGAGCCCGCGGAACAGCGGGTGCGCGTTCGTCGGCCGCGACCGCAGCTCGGGGTGCGCCTGCGTGGCCACGTAGAACGGGTGCACGTCGCGCGGCAGCTCGACGTATTCGACGAGCGTGCCGTCGGGGCTCGTGCCCGAGAAGACGAGGCCGGCCGCCGCGATCTGCTCGCGGTAGGCGTTGTTCACCTCGTACCGGTGTCGGTGGCGCTCGTGCGAGACGGGCGCGCCGTAGAGCTCTTCGACGATCGATCCGGGCGCGAGCGACGCTTCGTACAGCCCGAGGCGCATCGTGCCGCCGAGGTCGCCCCCGGCGATGATGTCGACCTGCTCGGCCATCGTCGCGATGACGGGGAACTCGGTCTCCGGGTCGAACTCGGTGCTGGATGCTGTGGGCAGGCCCGCGACGTCGCGCGCGTACTCGATGACCATGCACTGCAGCCCGAGGCACAGGCCGAGCACGGGGATGCGGTTCTCGCGCGCGAAGCGCAGAGCGCCGAGCTTGCCCTCGATACCGCGCACGCCGAAGCCGCCCGGCACGCAGATGCCGTCGAGGTCGGCCAGGTTCTTGGCCGCGCCCTCGGGCGTCTCGCACTCGTCGCTCGCGATCCAGCGGATGAGCACCTTCGCCTGGTGGGCGAAGCCGCCGGCGCGCAGGGCCTCGGTCACGCTCAGGTAGGCGTCGGGCAGGTCGATGTACTTGCCCACGAGGCCGATCGTGACCTCGCGCTTGGGCTCGTGCACGGCCGTGAGCAGGTCTTTCCAACGATCCCACTGCACCTCGCCGGCGTGCAGGTCGAGCTGGTCCATGATGTAGCTGTCGAGGCCCTGGCTGTGCAGCATCGAGGGGATGTCGTAGATCGAGGGAACATCCACCGCGTTGACGACGGCGGCCTCGTCGACGTCGCACATGAGCGCGATCTTGCGGCGGTTAGCGCTCGAGACGGGCCGGTCGCTGCGCAGCACGAGGGCGTCGGGCTGAATACCGATCGACCGCAGCGCCGCGACCGAGTGCTGCGTCGGCTTGGTCTTCTGCTCGCCGCTCGCGCCCATGAACGGCACGAGGCTCACGTGCACGAAGAAGACGTTGCGGCGGCTGAGCTCGTGGCGCACCTGGCGCGCGGCCTCGATGAACGGCTGCGACTCGATGTCGCCGACCGTGCCGCCGATCTCGGTGATGATCACGTCGGGCTGCTGCTCGTCTTGCGCCTGCAGCCGCATGCGGCGCTTGATCTCGTCAGTGATGTGCGGAATCACCTGCACGGTGTCGCCGAGGTACTCGCCGCGGCGCTCGCGCGCGATCACCTGCGAGTAGATCTGTCCGGTCGTGACGTTGGCGGCCTGGTCGAGGTTGATGTCGAGAAAGCGCTCGTAGTGCCCGATGTCGAGGTCGGTCTCGGCGCCGTCGTCGGTCACGAAGACCTCGCCGTGCTGGAACGGGTTCATGGTGCCCGGGTCGACGTTGAGGTACGGGTCGAGCTTCTGCATGACGACGCGCAACCCGCGCGCGGTCAGCAGGTTGCCGAGGCTCGCGGCGGTGAGGCCCTTGCCCAGAGACGAGACGACACCTCCGGTCACGAAGATGTGCTTGGTGATACGACCGGTTGAACCAGAATCTGAAGTGTCCGCCACGGGGTTCTATCGTATCCGACGCGAGGCCCGCTCGGTCTCGACGCGCGCAACGCCGTGAGCGTACAGTGGCGGCCATGAGCGTGCGCGCGCCCCGATCGGGTCTGAGGATGCTGCGCCGGGCATCCGGCATCGCCGCGGTCGCGATCGTGGCCGTCGTGCTGGGTGGATGCGCGGGCCTCAGCGGCGCGCCCGTCTCGGTTGCGCTCACCGAGCAGCAGGGGTTCCCCGCCGATGCGCCGATCGCCGAGCCTTTCTGGGACGAGGGATGGCGCGGCGAGCCGATCGGCTGGCTCGCCGACGATCGCGCGACGATCACGATCGTGAGCTACGGCAGCTCGGCGTGCCCCTTCATCGCCACCGCGGTCACGGTGCTCGACGACGCAACCGTCGGTATCGAGCTGCGGCAAGGAGCCGCGTATGCCTGCACCGACGACCTCGCGCCGCGTACCCACATGCTCCCCACCCCCGAGGGGTGGGGGCAGGGTGATGGCCCGTACACCGCTGAGATCACGCGTTTTCTCGACGCCTTCGGCGCCGCCGACCCCACCCTGAGCACGGCAGAGCTCTGGCCCTGGACTGAACCGGCGACGATCGCCGTGCAGACGCTGCGCGGTGCGCCGGATGACATCACGCTGCCGCCCGACGCGCTCGAGAGCGGCGAGCCGCTCGCGTTCTGGGGGCCCGAGCGGCAATCGTTGCGGGTCATCACGTGGGGAAGCTCGAGCTGCCCGCCGCCGGCCACCTCCCTCACCCTCGTCGATGAGGCCCAGCTGTCGCTCGTCTTCGGGCCGCTGCCGGCCGGGCGGGTGTGCACCGCCGACTTCGGACCCACGACGCACGTGCTCGGCGTGCCCGACGGCGTCGGCTCGGGGGCGGTGACCCTGGCGGTGCGGTTCGAGGAGCGCGACGGCTCCGCGCAGCAGACCAGCATCCCGATCGGCGACTGAGCGCCCCGGCGACGAGCCTCAGGCACGCGTCGCCGACGCGGCGCTCGTCCGCGGTCGCCTCAGCCGATCGGGGCGCGCGTTCCCGGTCAGCCGACGAGCTCGCGCGCCGTCTCGATGAGCTCGCGCGCGTGCGTCAGGCCCGACTCGCTGTCGGGCAGGCCGCTCAGCAGCCGCGCCATCTCGGCGATGCGCTCATCGCCCTGCAGCTGCTGCACGCTCGATGCGGTCACGTGCCCGTCGCTGTCTTTCACGACGCGCAAGTGGTTCGTCGCGAACGCGGCGACCTGCGCGAGGTGCGTGACGACGATGACCTGAGCGGTCTGCGCGAGGCGCGCCAGGCGCCGCCCGATCTCGATGGCGCTCGCACCGCCGACGCCGGCATCCACCTCGTCGAAGATGAACGTCGGCACGGGGTCGGTCGCCGCGATGACGACCTCGAGCGCGAGCATGACCCGCGAGAGCTCGCCGCCCGACGCACCACGGCCGAGCGGGCGCGGCTCGGCGCCCGGGTGCGGCTGCAGCAGGATGGCGACGACATCACGGCCGCTCGCCGTGTACTCCTCGCGATGGGTGACCTCGACCGTGATGCGCGCCGAGCCCATCGCGAGCGCGGCGAGCTCGCCCGTCACGCGCTCCGACAGACGGATGCCCGCCACGCGCCGCAGGTCGCTCAGCCGGTCGGCGAGCATCATGACGCGGGCTCGATCGGCGTCGACCTCAGCGCGCAGCGACTCGATGCGGTCGGTGTCGTGGTCGAGCTCCATGAGCCGACCGCTGCCCGAGTCGAGGTAGTCGATGACCTCGTCGAGCGAGGGGCCGTACTTGCGCATGAGCACGGCGAGCTCGGCCCGCCGCTCTTGCACGGTCTCGAGCTCGCGCCCACCGTCGCTGTCGAGCGAGGCGAGGTAGGACGAGAGCTGCGTGGCGAGCTCGCCCACGACGAAACCCGCATTGGCGATGGCCTCGGCGATCGGCACGAGCTCGGGGTCGTGCCCCGACACGCGGTCGATCGTGCGTCGCGCGCTGTCGAGCAGCGAGAGGGCATCCCGCGCCTCATCGAGGCTCTCGCTCGAGATGAGTTCATGGGCCTGTGCGGCGGCGAGCCGCAGGTCTTCGATGTTGGTGAGGCGGTCGGCGCGCTCGGCGAGCTCGACGTCCTCCCCCCGACGCGGGGCGGCAGCCTCGATCTCGGTCATCGCGAGGCGCAAGTCCTCCGCCTCACGCGCGCGGCGGTCGCGCTCGGCGACGAGCACGTCGAGCTCGGCCTGGGCGTCGTTCCAGCGCCGGAAGACCTCCTGGTAGTCGCCGAGCACGCTCGCGAGCTCGGGGCCGGCGAAGCGGTCGAGCGCCTCGCGCTGCGCCGTCGCCGACTTGAGGCGGATCTGGTCGCTCTGCCCGTGCACAACGACGAGCTGCTGGCCGATCTCGTTGAGCACGCCGACGGGCGTCGAACGCCCGCCGACGACCGCGCGCGAGCGGCCCTCCTGCGAAATCGAGCGGCTGAGGATGAGCGCACCGCCATCGAGGTCTCCTCCGGCGTCGCGCACGCGCTCGGCCACCGCGCCGTGCTCGTCGACGTGCCAGTGGCCTTCGACGAGCGCCTGGCCCGAGCCCGAGCGGATCGCCCCGGTGTCGGCGCGGTCGCCGAGCAGCAGGCCGAGCGCCGTGACGACCATGGTCTTGCCCGCGCCCGTCTCACCCGTGAGCGCGGTGAAGCCCGGCCCGAGCGGCAGGCGCGCCTCGCCGATGACCCCGAGATGACGGATGGAGATCTCCTCGATCACGCGCCGCGGCCCTCCTCGTCGATGGGGCCCCGCCAGCCGTGCACCGGCAGGGCGAACTTGTTGACCAGCCGGTCGGTGAACGGGCCGGGATGCAGGCGGGCGAGCCGCACGGGCGTCGGCGATCGGCGCGCGACGACGCGTGCACCGCGCGGCAGGTCGACGGCGCGACGGCCGTCGCACCACAGCACGCCGACACCCTGCGTGCGGTCGAGCACCTCGACCGCGAGCGAGCTGTTGGGGCCGACGACGAGCGGGCGCGCGAAGAGGGCGTGCGCGCTGAGCGGCACGAGCAGCAGAGCGTCGAGGCTCGGCCACACGATCGGGCCGCCCGCCGAGAAGGCGTAGGCGGTCGATCCGGTCGGTGTCGACATGACGACGCCGTCGCAGCCGAAGCTCGACAGCGGGCGGCCGTCGACCTCGATCACGACCTCGAGCATGCGCTCGCGGCTCGCCTTCTCGACCGTCGCCTCGTTGAGCGCCCACGTCTCGTAGATGACCTCGGCGCCGAGCTTGACCCGCACGGCGAGGGTCATGCGCTCTTCGACGAGGTAGTCGCGCTCGAGGGCCCGGCCGACCGCCGAGGCGAGGTCGTCGCGCTCGCTCTCGGCGAGGAAGCCCACGTGCCCGAGATTGATGCCGAGCAGGGGCGCCGACCCGCCACGGGCGAGCTCGGCCGCGCGCAGAATGGTGCCGTCGCCGCCGAGCACGATCACGAGCTCGAGCTCACCCACCTCGGCGGTCTGCCCGAGCACGAGCAGCTCGCCCTCGCCGGTCGCCTCGACAAGGTCGTCGCGCGACTCGGCGTCGACCACGGGCAGCACCCCCGCCGACCGCAGCAAGCGCACGACATCGACGGCGGCGCTCAACGACTCGGGCCGCCCGGTGTGGGCGACCACGAGAATGCGGCGGTCGGTCACGATGACCCCTTCTGCCTGCTGTCGGGAACGTGCGCGAGCGCCAGCTCGGCGGCGCGCGCCCTCCATTCTGTCGGATGCACCCCGACACCCGGCCGGAAGACGACGAGATACTCGTGGTTGCCCCCCGTGCCCACGATCGGGGAGGAGAGCAGATCGCTCGCGTGCAGCCCGACATCGCCCGCCGCCCACAGCACCGCCATGATCGCGTCCTCGCGCACGGCGGCATCGCGCACGATGCCTTCGCGGATACCCTGCCGACCCGCCTCGAACTGCGGCTTGATCAGCAGCACGACCGGCACCCCGGCGCCGACGGTGGCCACGATCGCCGGCAGCACGAGCGTGAGGGAGATGAAGCTGAGGTCACCCACGACGAGGTCGGGGCGCTCGGCAATCCCGCTGACGGCGCTGAGCCGCTCGGCGCTGAGCGTGCGCGCGTTCTCGCCTTCGACGACCACCACGCGGGGATCGGCGCGCAGCTCGGGCGCGAGCTGTCCGTGCCCGACATCGAGCGCGATGACCTGCCGGGCGCCGCGCTCGAGCAGCACCTGGGTGAAGCCGCCCGTCGAGGCGCCGAGATCGAGCGCGAGCATCCCCCGCGCATCGATGCCGCTCGCGTCGAGGGCGGCGACGAGCTTGAGCGCCGCGCGGCTGACGTAGCGGTCGTCGCCGTCGACATCGATCGCCGCGGTCTCGGCCACGGGATGCGCGGGCTTCACGATCGCGCGCCCCCCGACACTCACGCGCCCGGCCTCGATGGCCGCGCGGGCTGCGGTGCGCGAGCGTGCAAGGCCGCGCTCCACGAGCTCGAGGTCGAGGCGCCGCAGCGGCGCAGCACCCGCGCGCTCCTCCCGCGCGCTCGGCGCGGGATTCCCCGGCTCGGGCGCGAGCGGCATCACGCGGGGCGGGCGCTGTCGCCGTCGGCGGCCTCGAGCTGCTGCCGCAGCTCGTCGTGCAGCTGCCGGTAGGCCGCGGCGCGGCTCTCGAGCGGACGCTCGTCGATGAGCGCGAGCCGCGAGAGCAGCGCCTCGTCGGGCTCGGGAGCGAACTCGCCGTCGGTCATGCTCACGACGATACCGCGAGCTGCATGAGCTGCTCGTCGACATCGAGGCCGTAGATCTGCAGCCCCGAGGCGTAGATCACCGCGGCCGCCGCGCGCAGCAGGTCGAGCGGATCGGCGCCCGCGCGCGCGACGCGCACAACATGCTGCTTCATGCGCACGACCGCCTGCCCGACTTCTGCCGTGCGCACGCCGTCGGCATCCGTCTCGATCGTGATGGTCGGGTACGGCTCGAAGAGCTCGCGCAGGTCGCCGAGGATGTAGTCGGGCTGCATCGTGGGCGGCGCGGCGAGCACCTGCTTGGCTCGGTCGATGCCCGTCAGCACGAGCGCCGTCGCGAGCCCCGCGCGCTTGCCGCCCATGATGTCGGTGTCGAGGCGATCGCCGACCACGAGGGGGTTCTCGGCGCCGAAGCGCTCGCGCGCCACCTCGAAGATCGCCGTCTCGGGTTTGCCGGCGAAGACCGGCAGGCGGCCGACGGCGAGATGCACGGCCGAGACGAGCGTGCCGTTGCCGGGCGCGATGCCGCGCGCGACCGGGATCGTCCAGTCGGTGTTCGTCGCGACCCACGGAATACCCGTGTGCAGCGCGAACGACGCTTCAGCCAGGTGCTCCCACCCGACATGCGGGGCGAATCCCTGGATGACCGCCGCGGGCTGGTCCTCCGCCGAGCGCGTCACGCGGAAGCCGGCTGCCTCGACCTCGCTCACGAGCCCGTCACCGCCCACGACGAGCACGAGCGCGCCGGGGTCGACGAGCGTCGCCAGGATGCGGACCGCGGCCTGCGGGCTCGTGACGACGTCGGCGGCCTCCACCGCGAGACCGAACTCGCGCAGGTGCGCCGCGACCGACTCGTCGGTGCGCGACGCGTTGTTGGTGATGTAGCCGACGCGCAGCGCGCGAGCTGCTCGCGTGATGCTCTCGACGGCGTGCGGGATCGCGCCCGGTCCGGCGTAGACGACGCCGTCGAGGTCGAGCAGCAGCGCATCACGCCCCGTGAGGGGGGTCGGGTTCGACGAGCTATCGACCACTGTCGCCGCCCGCGTTGCCGTCCTCATCGTCGAGTTCGATGATCTCGATCGTCTCGTCGCCGTCGTCAGCTCCGGCCGAGGCGAGCGCCTCGGCCGCCACGTCGGCACGACGCGCCCAGGTCTCGGCATCGTCGGTGCGCCCGAGCTCGTCGAGCACGATGGCGTAGGCATCGAAGAGCGCGGGGCTGTAGCTGAACGCCGTCGAGGGGTCGAGCTGCGGGATCTCGAGCTCGGTGAGCGCCGCCTCGGTCTGCCCGAGGTCGAGCCGCGCGCCCGACATCGCGATCGCGAGCTCGACGCGCGTCGGCACGCTCAACGTGCGGCGGTCGACCGAGCGTCCGAGCTCGAGGGCCTTCTCGGGTCGCCCGAGTCCGCGCTCGCAGTCGACCATGAGGGGCAGCTGCTCGTTGGAGCCCGAGATTCGGCGGTAGGTGCGCAGCTCACGCAGGGCGAGTGCGAAGTCTCCGGTCGCATACGCCGTGATCGCGAGCGTCTCGCGCGTGAGGGCGATGCGCCCCGCACGACGAGCAGCGGCCTGCGCGTGCCGGTGTGCGAGCGCGGGATCCTCGTCGATGAGCGTGCCCGCCATCACGAGATGCTGCGCCACCCGATCGGCGTTCTCCTTCGCGAGTGTCTTCAACTCGTTGCGGGCGATGCGGTCGAGCTCGGCGCCCGTCACGGTCTCCGGGATGACCGGGTCATCGTGGCGCGGACGATCGTTGTCGCCCTCGGGCCGGTTGGGTCGCTCGGGGCGACCCGCGCCGTCGGGGCGGGGACCGCGGTACCCCGTGCCCTCGCGCTTCGCGCCGCCGTCACGCTTCGGCGCACCGTCACGCCGGGGAGCACCATCCCGCTTCGGCGCACCATCACGCTTCGGCGCACCATCACGCTTCGGCGCACCATCCCGCTTCGGAGCACCATCCCGCCGAGGCGCACCATCACGCTTCGGCGCACCATCCCGCTTCGGAGCACCATCCCGGCGGGGCGCGCCGTCGCGCTGCGACCCTCCGCTGCGCGGGGCGCGGTCGTCGCGCGGGGGGCGATCGGGCCGTTCGGCCATGGTGACTCCTCGTGCTCAAGAAAGTACTGCGTTAACGCGAAATGGCCACCCATTGCTGGGTGGCCATCTCACAAAGAAGTCCGGCGGTGTCCTACTCTCCCACGAGGTCGCCCTCGCAGTACCATCGGCGCAGAAGGTCTTAGCTTCCGGGTTCGGAATGTAACCGGGCGTTTCCCCTTCGCTATGGCCGCCGAAACACTATTGATTTATCAATCGTTTACGGACAGACAAGCCAAGCACTGTTCTCACAGTGTTGAGTCTGTGCGTAGTTCTCGACCGTAAATCGAGAACCACAAAGTGGACGCGAGCAACACAAATCTCATTCCTCAGAAGAGGTGTTGTCAAGTTATCGGCTTATTAGTACAGGTCAGCTGCAAGGGTCTTTAGTCCCCTCTTCCACATCCTGCCTATCAACCCAGTAATCTGGCTGGGAGCCTCTCGCCCGAAGGCATGGAAGTCTCATCTTGAGGCCGGCTTCCCGCTTAGATGCTTTCAGCGGTTATCCATCCCGAACGTAGCTAATCAGCGGTGCTCCTGGCGGAACAACTGACACACCAGAGGTTCGTCCAACCCGGTCCTCTCGTACTAGGGTCAGATCCTCTCAAACTTCCTACGCGCGCAGCGGATAGGGACCGAACTGTCTCACGACGTTCTAAACCCAGCTCGCGTACCGCTTTAATGGGCGAACAGCCCAACCCTTGGGACCTACTCCAGCCCCAGGATGCGACGAGCCGACATCGAGGTGCCAAACCATGCCGTCGATATGGACTCTTGGGCAAGATCAGCCTGTTATCCCCGAGGTACCTTTTATCCGTTGAGCGACAGCGCTTCCACAAGCCACTGCCGGATCACTAGTCCCGACTTTCGTCCCTGCTCGACCTGTCAGTCTCACAGTCAAGCTCCCTTGTGCACTTACACTCGACACCTGATTGCCAACCAGGTTGAGGGAACCTTTGGGCGCCTCCGTTACTTTTTGGGAGGCAACCGCCCCAGTTAAACTACCCACCAGGCACTGTCCCTGAACCGGATTACGGTCCGAAGTTAGATATCCAGAGTGACCAGAGTGGTATTTCAACAACGACTCCACCGACACTAGCGTGCCAGCTTCACAGTCTCCCACCTATCCTACACAAGCCACACCGAACACCAATACCAAGCTGTAGTAAAGGTCACGGGGTCTTTCCGTCCTGCTGCGCGTAACGAGCATCTTTACTCGTAGTGCAATTTCGCCGAGTTCGCGGTTGAGACAGCTGGGAAGTCGTTACGCCATTCGTGCAGGTCGGAACTTACCCGACAAGGAATTTCGCTACCTTAGGATGGTTATAGTTACCACCGCCGTTTACTGGGGCTTAAATTCGCAGCTTCGCTTGCGCTAACCGCTCCTCTTAACCTTCCAGCACCGGGCAGGCGTCAGTCCGTATACATCGTCTTGCGACTTAGCACGGACCTGTGTTTTTAGTAAACAGTCGCTTCCCACTGGTCTCTGCGGCCTTCAATGCTCCGGGAGCAAGTCCCTTCACACATCCGGCCCCCCTTCTCCCGAAGTTACGGGGGCATTTTGCCGAGTTCCTTAACCACGATTCTCTCGATCTCCTTGGTATTCTCTACCTGACCACCTGAGTCGGTTTGGGGTACGGGTGACTAAAACCTCGCGTCGATGCTTTTCTCGGCAGCATAGGATCACTGATTTCCCCCGTGAGGGGTACGCATCGGATCTCAGGCTATGTGAGAGACGGATTTGCCTATCTCTCGCCCTACGTCCTTACACCGGGACTACCATCGCCCGGCTCAGCTACCTTCCTGCGTCACACCTGTTAATACGCTAGCCGCACCAGCATAGGGTCGAGTGCTAGCCCCGGAGCTCCTCCCCGAAGGGATCGGTCACCGGTATTCGGACTCTTAGCATTACTGGATTGACTTGGGCGGTTTTTCGTCAGTACGGGAATATCAACCCGTTGTCCATCGACTACGCCTGTCGGCCTCGCCTTAGGTCCCGACTTACCCAGGGCGGATTAACCTGGCCCTGGAACCCTTGGTCTTTCGGAGGACGGGTTTCTCACCCGTCTTTCGCTACTCATGCCTGCATTCTCACTCGTGTGGCCTCCACGGCTGGTTCACACCGCCGCTTCGCTGGCCACACGACGCTCTCCTACCGATCCGCACGGCTGGACCACGAAGGCCTACCAAATATGCGAATCCTACGACTTCGGTGGTGTGCTTGAGCCCCGTTACATTGTCGGCGCGGAATCACTTGACCAGTGAGCTATTACGCACTCTTTCAAGGGTGGCTGCTTCTAAGCCAACCTCCTGGTTGTCTGTGCAACTCCACATCCTTTCCCACTTAGCACACGCTTAGGGACCTTAGTCGGTAGTCTGGGTTGTTTCCCTCTCGACGATGAAGCTTATCCCCCACCGTCTCACTGCTGCGCTCTCACTTACCGGCATTCGGAGTTTGGCTGACGTCAGTAACCTTTTGGGGCCCATCGGCCATCCAGTAGCTCTACCTCCGGCAAGAAACACGCAACGCTGCACCTAAATGCATTTCGGAGAGAACCAGCTATCACGAAGTTTGATTGGCCTTTCACCCCTATCCACAGCTCATCCCCTCAGTTTTCAACCTAAGTGGGTTCGGTCCTCCACGACGTCTTACCGTCGCTTCAACCTGGCCATGGATAGATCACTTCGCTTCGGGTCTAGGACATGCGACTGAATCGCCCTATTCAGACTCGCTTTCGCTACGGCTACCCCTCTCGGGTTAACCTCGCCACATATCGCTAACTCGCAGGCTCATTCTTCAAAAGGCACGCCGTCACAGCTACTAGGGCTGCTCCGACGGTTTGTAAGCAAACGGTTTCAGGTACTATTTCACTCCCCTCCCGGGGTACTTTTCACCTTTCCCTCACGGTACTTGTCCGCTATCGGTCATCTGGGAGTATTTAGGCTTATCAGGTGGTCCTGACAGATTCACACGGGATTTCTCGGGCCCCGTGCTACTTGGGATACTCTCCGGGCCATTACGACATTTCGACTACGGGGTTGGCACCCTCTGTGACTGGCCTTTCAAGACCATTCGTCTATATCGCGCTGTAACCCTTGCAGATCGGCAGATCTGCTGGTGAGTCCCGCAACCCCGAACATGCAACGCCTGCCGGCTATCACACATGCTCGGTTTAGCCTCTTCCGGTTTCGCTCGCCACTACTAACGGAATCACGGTTGTTTTCTCTTCCTGTGGGTACTGAGATGTTTCACTTCCCCACGTTCCCTCTACCCGCCCTATATATTCAGGCGGGAGTCACTAGGTCGCACAAGTACGCCCAGCGGGGTTTCCCCATTCGGAAATCCTCGGCTCAAAGCTCGCTTATCAGCTCCCCGAGGCTTATCGCAGATTGCTACGTCCTTCTTCGGCTCCAGATGCCAAGGCATCCACCGTTTGCTCTTAGAAACTTGACTACATGAGTTTGAATCGATCGGCAGCGCCGAGCTCGAAAGCCCTTCGCTGCGACCAATGATCTATGTCTCTTTCGAGACTTTTGATCGTAGATCCGAGGTCTTGCGACCTCAGTTCTAAGATGCTCGCGTCCACTGTGTAGTTCTCAACATACGGTCGGTACCGCTCCTGCCGACGGCCCCTGCTCTGTCTCCAGAGCGCGGGCGCTTTCTAGTCGGTCAGACCGCGGTCCGAGGAATCGTTTCCCGAGTCCTTCGACTCGAGGCCCGGTCCCTCAGGACCCAACAGCGTGCATGTGGCCGGCTCCTGTCGGCAGCGTTTCCATCCCCGAGGGGAGTACTGAGCCGCCGGCGTTCGCCGACCACCAAAGTCAATGTTCCACCCATGAGCTACCAGCTGAGAACAGGCGTCTCAGATCTGGCTTCTGGCTGCACTCGCCGGAGCGAGACAGCAGATGCTCCTTAGAAAGGAGGTGATCCAGCCGCACCTTCCGGTACGGCTACCTTGTTACGACTTAGTCCTAATCACCGATCCCACCTTCGACAGCTCCCTCCTTGCGGTTGGGCCACTGGCTTCGGGTGTTACCGACTTTCATGACTTGACGGGCGGTGTGTACAAGGCCCGGGAACGTATTCACCGTGGCGTTGCTGATCCACGATTACTAGCGACTCCAACTTCATGAGGTCGAGTTGCAGACCTCAATCCGAACTGAGACCGGCTTTTTGGGATTCGCTCCACCTTACGGTATTGCAGCCCTTTGTACCGGCCATTGTAGCATGCGTGAAGCCCAAGACATAAGGGGCATGATGATTTGACGTCATCCCCACCTTCCTCCGAGTTGACCCCGGCAGTCTCCCATGAGTTCCCACCATTACGTGCTGGCAACATAGGACGAGGGTTGCGCTCGTTGCGGGACTTAACCCAACATCTCACGACACGAGCTGACGACAACCATGCACCACCTGTATAGAGACCTTGCGGGGCGACTGTTTCCAGCCGTTTCCTCTATATGTCAAGCCTTGGTAAGGTTCTTCGCGTTGCATCGAATTAATCCGCATGCTCCGCCGCTTGTGCGGGCCCCCGTCAATTCCTTTGAGTTTTAGTCTTGCGACCGTACTCCCCAGGCGGGGAACTTAATGCGTTAGCTGCGACACAGAAACCGTGGAATGGTCCCTACATCTAGTTCCCAACGTTTACGGCGTGGACTACCAGGGTATCTAATCCTGTTCGCTCCCCACGCTTTCGCTCCTCAGCGTCAGTTACGGCCCAGAGATCTGCCTTCGCCATCGGTGTTCCTCCTGATATCTGCGCATTCCACCGCTACACCAGGAATTCCAATCTCCCCTACCGCACTCTAGTCTGCCCGTACCCACTGCAGGCCCGAGGTTGAGCCTCGGGTTTTCACAGCAGACGCGACAAACCGCCTACGAGCTCTTTACGCCCAATAATTCCGGACAACGCTTGCACCCTACGTATTACCGCGGCTGCTGGCACGTAGTTAGCCGGTGCTTTTTCTGCAGGTACCGTCACTTTCGCTTCTTCCCTGCTAAAAGAGGTTTACAACCCGAAGGCCGTCGTCCCTCACGCGGCGTTGCTGCATCAGGCTTGCGCCCATTGTGCAATATTCCCCACTGCTGCCTCCCGTAGGAGTCTGGGCCGTGTCTCAGTCCCAGTGTGGCCGGTCACCCTCTCAGGCCGGCTACCCGTCGTCGTCTTGGTGAGCCGTTACCTCACCAACTAACTGATAGGCCGCGAGTCCATCCTTGACCGAAGTTCTTTCCAGCTGGTGACCATGCGGTCCCAGCTCGTATCCGGTATTAGACGTCGTTTCCAACGCTTATCCCAGAGTCAAGGGCAGGTTACTCACGTGTTACTCACCCGTTCGCCACTAATCCACCAGAGCAAGCTCCGGCTTCATCGTTCGACTTGCATGTGTTAAGCACGCCGCCAGCGTTCGTCCTGAGCCAGGATCAAACTCTCCGTAAATGTTTGATTGCACGGCTGCCCGAGGGCTGCCGGCACATCTAGTGTCACCACCGGACCGAGGTCTGAGCGGTGACGAGTTTGTCTGACTGAAGTTCGAATATCTACTGACATTCTTGTTTCAATCCAAAGGAATCTCTGACGACTGACCGAGGTCAGCCGACGAGGTTATTTGGCATTGACTTAGTGCACGCTGTTGAGTTCTCAAGGATCGGACGCTCCAGACCTCCAGCCTCTCGGCTGTCGCAACTGGGCAACTTCCCTAATGTATCCGCCCCGGCTTCCCGGCGCAAATCGGCGATCTCGGCGAACCGAGTCCGACTGCCCGTGGCCTGATCCGAAGGATCGTGCCGGGCGGATTCGCAATCCTACTTGGCGATGAGCGCACCAGCAAGTGGCTGCTCTGTCTTGGAGGATCTGGTCCCGCTTGAGGCCGGCTCGCTCTTCGGCTTGCCGCACCTTTGGGGTGACGAGTTAGAAGATTACGGTTCGTACGGGTGCGGGGCAAATTTGGGCGAATCCCGGGCGTGTCGCGCTCGTTTCCGGGCATCCGGGCCGCCGCCCATCAGCGCAGAACGAGCCCCGCGAGCGTCTTCTTGCCACGTCGCAGCACGGCCGCGCCGCCCGCGAGCGCGGCGCCGGCGAGGGTCGCCTCGTCGCTCGACACCTTGACGTTGTTGAGGGCGACACCGCCCTGCGCGATCGCGCGTCGGGCCTCGCTGGCGCTCGAGCACAGCCCCGTGGCGACCAGGGCATGCACCACCGTGTCGGACTCCCCCAGTTCGGCGGAGGGCAGCTCGGCGATCACGGCGGCAAGCGTCGGAGCATCCAGTGCCGACAGGTCACCCTCGCCGAAGAGCGCCGCGGACGCCGCGATCGCCGCCGCGACCGCGTCGGCACCGTGCACGATGCCCGTCACCTCGAGAGCGAGCCGCTTCTGCGCCGCTCGGCGGAACGGCTCGTCGCGCACGAGTTCGGCGTACTGCTCGATCTCGGCCCGCCCGAGGAACGTGAAGACCTTGAGGCGATCGATGACGTCGCCATCGTCGGTGTTGAGCCAGAACTGGTACATCGCGTAGGGGCTGCACATCTCGGCATCGAGCCAGATCGCGTTGCCCTCGCTCTTGCCGAACTTCGTCCCGTCGCTGTTGGCGATGAGCGGGGTGCCGATGGCGTGCACGCTCCGGCCCTCGACCCGGTGGATGAGATCGGTGCCGCTCGTGAGATTGCCCCACTGGTCGCTGCCGCCGGTCTGCAGGACGCACCCGTGCTGCCGGTGCAGTTCGAGGAAGTCGTAGCCCTGCAGGATCTGGTAGCTGAACTCGGTGTACGAGATGCCGGCCTCCGAGTTGAGACGTGAGGCCACCGCGTCTTTCTTGAGCATCGTGCCGACGCGGTAGTGCTTGCCGATCTCGCGCAGGAAGTCGATGGCGCTCAGGCCCGCTGTCCAGTCGAGGTTGTTGACGAGCGTGACGCCGTTCGGCCCCTCGGCGCTCAGGAACCGGCTGACCTGGCTCTGCAGGCGCCCCACCCACTCGGCGACCGTCTCGCGATCGTTGAGCGTGCGCTCGGCGGACGGGCGGGGGTCGCCGATGAGCCCCGTCGAGCCGCCCACGAGCGCGAGCGGTCGGTGGCCGGCGAGCTGCAGGCGCCGCATGAGCAACAGCTGCACGAGGTTGCCGAGGTGCAGACTCGCTGCGGTCGGGTCGAAGCCGCAGTAGTAGGTGATCGACTCGCCCCCGAGCGCGGTGCGCAGGGAGTCGGGGTCGGTCGAGACGTGCACGAGACCGCGCCAGACGATCTCGTCCCACACAGTCTCGAAACTCGGATCGTTCTGCGGTGGCGTGAGAGTCACGGTGCGGTCGGGGTCGGGGGCGGCGGTCACCGCGTCAGCGTATCAGCGGCAGGAGGTGGATTCCGGAAGAATCACCCCTGTAGGCTTGATGCTGAGGGAATCACCCCTCGGAGGTTGCGAGGAGGCTCCGTGTTCGTGATCATCGCCGACCAGATCGGCAGCAGCGGCGACGCGGATCGCGTCGCGGGCGCGCTCGTCGAGCTCGTCGACCGTTTCGGCGACCACTATCCGCTCCTCCCCGAGCGCACCGCGGGCGACGAGCTGCAAGCACTGACCAGCGACGCCGCGGTCGCCTTGGAGACCGCCCTGCATCTGCTGCGCTCCCCGCACTGGCGGGTCGGCCTGGGCATCGGCGCCGTGCGGATGCCCCTGCCCACGAGCGTGCGCGAAGCGAGTGGACCGGCCTTCGCCTCGGCCCGAGCGGGGATCGAGCAGGCCTCGCGCCGGCCCGGGCGCTTCGCAGCGGTCGGCGCCGGGGGCGCGGGAGCCCGCGCCGAGCACCTCGGGGCGCTCATCGACCTGCTGCTGACGCACCGAGCGCGCTGGAGTCCCGCCGGCTGGCAACTGCACGATCTCATCGAGACGGGGCTCACCCAGGCCGAGGCGGCCGAACGACTCGGCGTGACGCCGCAGGCGACGAGCAAGCGAGCCCGAGCCGCCGGACTGCGGGTCGATGGGGAGGCCCGCCGTGCACTCGTCGCACTGCTCGCCGACCTCGGCGCTACCGTGGAGGCCATGACCCCCGAAGGAGCACCCGCCTGATGCCGTTCGCCCCCTCGATCGTCTCCGTCATCACCGCCCCCGGGTGGATCGGGGTCGCCCTGCTTCTCGTGCTCGTGACCGCCCTCGCGCTGCTCGCGCCCGCGACGGGACGTCCGCGGCTGGTCGTGCCCGCGATCATCGTCGTGGGCGTCGGGGCCCTCGCGCTCGCGCTCGGCTTCGATGCACGGCCCGTGGGGCTCGCGGCGAGCATCCTGCCCCTCTGCCTCGTCGCTGTCGCGATCATCGCGGGCGGGCCGGTCGTCACCCTCGTGCTCGCCGCGGCGACGCGGGACGGCGCCCCCTCGGGCGAGCACGGCGGCATCATCGTGCCCGTCGCGGGCGCCGCGCCCGCCACCGCGCGCACCACGCAGCCGACGCGGGAGGTGCTGCGCGGCGGCACGACGATCGGCTACCTCGAGCGCGCCGTGGTCGTCGCTGCCGTGCTGCTCGGCCGCTGGGAGCTCGTCGGCGCGCTCATAGCCATCAAGGGCCTCGGCCGGTTCCGCGACCTCGACGCCGGTGCGGCGACCGAGCGATTCATCATCGGCACGCTAGTGAGCACGCTCTGGGCGGGCGTGTGCGCCGCGCTCATCGTGCTGGCGTAGTCGTGCCTCCGCGGGCCGCCGGGCGGTAGACCGACACCGTGGGATCCCCCGCGAGCCAGAATCGCCAGGGGAACTCGACGGTGCCGCCGAGACCGCTCACCCCCACGCGGGGGCCCGTGGCGATGCGCTCGGGCGGCAGCGGCGGGCCGGGCTCGAGGGCGAAGCCCTCGGGGGGCGGCGGGCCTGCGGCGAGCATCCCGCCGCCGTCGGACAGCTCGACTCCGAGCGCCGTCGCCAGGCGCGCCGGCCCCCGGGCGAGGTCGCGGGGCGCGATGATGCGGGATGCGCAGGCGCCCGCGCGGCGGGGTGCCGCGGCCGCACGGCGCCGGGCGGCGAGCTCGGCACCCGCGACGACCTCGCCCGCGCGCAGCAGCACCGCGCCGGCCTCGCCGGCGGCACCGCACACGAGGTTGAGGCAGCGGTGCAGCCCAAAGCTGAGGTACACATAGACCGTGCCCGCGGGGCCGAACATGGGCTCGGTGCGCGGGGTCGGGCCGCGGAAGGCGTGCGAGCCGGGGTCGGCGCCGACCCCGCGGTACGCCTCGACCTCGGTGAGCCGCACGCTCACATCGCGGCCGTGCAGCACCGCCCCGAGCAGGAGCGGCGCAACCGCGACTGGGTCGTCGTCGAGCAGGCGCACGGCGCTACGCGAGGGCGGCGAGCCGCTCGGCGAGGTGGACGCGCTGGGCCGCGACCGCCGACGGCGCTGTGCCGCCCGCACCCGAGCGCGACGCGATCGAGCCCTCGACCGTCAGCACGGTGCGCACGTCGCCCGTGAGGCGCGCGTCGATCGCCGCGCACTCGTCGTCGCTCGGCTCGTGCAGCTCGAGGCCGTGCCGCTCGCAGTGCGCGACGAGCGCGCCCGAGATCTCGTGCGCCTCGCGGAACGGCACGCCCTGCCGCACGAGCCAGTCGGCGACATCGGTCGCGAGCGAGAAGCCCTGCGGCGCGAGGGCCGCCATGCGCTCGGTGTCGAAGCGCAGGGTCGCCACCATGCCCGTGAACGCCGGCAGCAGCACCTCGAGCGTCTCCACCGCGTCGAAGACCGGCTCTTTGTCCTCCTGCAGGTCGCGGTTGTAGGCGAGCGGCAGGCCCTTGAGAGTCGACAGCAGCCCGGTGAGGTCGCCGATGAGCCGGCCGGCCTTGCCGCGCGCGAGCTCGGCGATGTCGGGGTTCTTCTTCTGCGGCATGATCGACGATCCCGTCGAGTAGCCGTCGTGCAGCGTCACGTAGCCGAACTCGCGCGTATTCCAGAGGATGATCTCCTCCGCCAGTCGCGACAGGTCGACGCCGAGCTGCGCCGCGATGTAGGCGAACTCGGCGACGAGGTCGCGGCTCGCCGTCGCGTCGATCGAGTTCTCGGTCGGCCCGCTGAAGCCGAGCTCGGCCGCCACGAGGGCGGGGTCGAGGCCCAGGCTCGATCCGGCGAGCGCGCCGGCGCCGTAGGGCGAGCGATCGGAGCGGGCTGCCCAGTCGCGCAGGCGCTCGAGGTCGCGCACGAGCGGCCAGGCGTGCGCCAGCAGGTGGTGCGCCAGCAGCACCGGCTGCGCGTGCTGCAGGTGCGTGCGGCCGGGCATGACGGCATCGGGATGCGCGTCCGCCTGCGCGGCGAGCGCCTCGATGAGCGACCGCACCTCGCGCGCGATCACGGCACCGTGGTCGCGCAGGTACAGCCTGATCAGGGTCGCGATCTGGTCGTTGCGGCTGCGGCCCGCGCGCAGGCGGCCGCCCAGCTCGGCGCCGACCGCGTCCACGAGGGCCGCTTCGAGGGCACCGTGCACGTCCTCATCCTCCGGCCGGGGCTGCAGGCGACCGTCTGCCCAGCGGGCCTCGATGTCGTCGAGTCCTTCGAGCATCCGCACCAGCTCGTCGTCGGTGAGGTAGCCAGCCGCGGCGAGAGCGCGAGCGTGCGCACGCGAACCCCGGATGTCGTAGCCGCCGAGCTGCCAGTCGAACTGGGTCGAGCGGCTCAGCCGCTGCAGCTCGGGCGACGGGCCGTCGCTGAAGCGGCCGCCCCAGAGCGAGCCCTCGTTCGTGGCGCCGCTCATCGCGCGCCGCCGGACTGCTCGAGCAGCCACACGAGCAGGGCCTTCTGCGCGTGCAGGCGGTTCTCGGCCTCGTCCCAGATGACGGATTGCGGACCGTCGATGACGTCGGCCGTCACCTCGTAGCCCCGATCGGCCGGCAGGCAGTGCAGGAAGAGCGCGTCGGGCGTCGCGTGCGCCATCATCGCGGGGTCGACCCGGTAGGCGCCGAAGGTCGCGACGCGGTGCGCCTTCTCGTCCTCCTTGCCCATCGAGACCCACGTGTCGGTGACGACGACGTCGGCACCCGTCACGGCGGCGACCGGGTCGGTCGTGACCATGATCGAGCCGCCGGTCTCGGCCGCGCGGCGCTCGGCATCGGCGACGACCGCGGCGGTCGGGGCGAACGACGCGGGAGCGGCCACGCGCACGTGCATGCCCGCGGTCGCGCCCGCGAGCAGGTACGACTGCGCCATGTTGCTCGCCCCGTCGCCGAGGAACGCGACCGTGAGCCCCGCGAGCTCGCCGCGGTGCTCGCGGATCGTCAGGAGGTCGGCGAGCAGCTGGCAGGGGTGGAAGTCGTCGCTGAGCGCGTTGACGACGGGCACCGTCGTGCCGGCCGCCATCTCCTCGAGCCCTGCCTGCGCGTAGGTGCGCCAGACGATCGCGGCGACCATGCGCTCGAGCACGCGGGCGGTGTCGCTCGGGGTCTCCTTCCCGCCGAGCTGGCTGCTCGCCGTGGAGATGATGAGCGGCACCCCGCCGAGGTCGGCGATACCGACCGCGAAGCTCACGCGCGTGCGGGTCGACGACTTGTCGAAGATGACGGCGACCGTCTGCGGGCCGGCGAGCGGCGTGCGCGCCCAGCGGTCGGCCTTGATCTGCGCGGCGAGATCGAGGATCTGCGCCTGCTCGGCGGGCGTGATGTCGTCGTCGCGCAGGAAGTGGCGGGCGGCGGGGGCGTGTGCGGTCATGGGGAGACGACTTCCAGCTGGGCGGCCGTGAGGCTCGCAGCGAACAGGGTCAGGAACCGGTCGATCTCAGCATCGCCGATGATGAGCGGCGGCGCGAGGCGGATGCTCTCGTCGTTCGCCGCGTTGATGATGAGCCCGCGGTGGAGGGCCTCGGCGACGACGCGCGGGGCGACCGGGGCGGTGAGCCCGACGCCGAGCAGCAGCCCGCGGCCGCGCACCTCGGCGACGAGCGGCGAGCCCAGGCTCAGGATGCCCGCTCTGAGCCGCTCGCCGCGCCGAGCCGCGTTACCGACGAGGTCACTCCGCTCGATCTCGGCGAGCACAGCATCGGCGACCCCCGTCGCGAGCGGATTGCCGCCGAAGGTCGAGCCGTGCTGGCCGAGCGTGAACAGCTCGCTCGCGGCGCCGCGCGTGACGAGCGCCCCCACGGGCACTCCCCCGCCGATGCCCTTCGCGACGACGACAGCGTCGGGCAGATCGTCGCCCGAGAGCTCGTGCTGGAACGCGAACCAGTCGCCCGTGCGGCCCGCTCCGGTCTGGATCTCGTCGACGATGAGCAGGGTTCCGCTCGCCCGCGTGAGCCGCCGGGCCTCGGCGAGGAACCCCGGCGGCAGGGGCACGACGCCGGCCTCGCCCTTGATGGGTTCGAGCACGAGCGCCGCGACATCCGGCCCCATCGCCGCCTCGAGCGCGGCGAGGTCGGTGGGCAGGTGCTCGACGCCCGGCACCATGGGCTCGAAGGGAGTGCGCAGCGCCGGCTTTCCCGTGAGGGCGAGGGCGCCCATCGTGCGGCCGTGGAAGCCCTGCTCGAAGGCGAGGATGCGCGGCCGCGCCGTGCGGCGCGCGAGCTTGAGCGCCGCCTCGATCGCCTCGGCGCCCGAGTTGGCGGGATACACCCGCCCGGTCGCTCCGAACCCCGTGAGGCGGACGAGCCGTTCGGCGAAGGCGACGGCCTGCGGCGTCGTGAAGTAGTTGCTGACGTGCACGAGGCGCCCTGCCTGGGCGGCGAGCGCCTCGACGATCACGGGGTGCGCATGGCCGAGGGAGTTGACCGCGATGCCGGCGAGGAAGTCGAGGTACTCCCGCCCGTCGACATCCCATACGAGCGCCCCGCGCCCGTGATCGAACACGGCCATCGGGGCCGGGGCCGAGCGCATGGCGACGTGCGCGAACCGCGCGCGCACGGCATCCGTCTCCGTTCCTGACACCAGCGGACCCGTCATCGTGCGGCGCCGTCCGCGGCGGTGACCTCGGTGCCGATGCCGTCTTGCGTGAAGATCTCGAGCAGGATCGAGTGCGGCACGCGCCCGTCGATGATCGCCGCCTTGCCGACACCGCCGTCGACGGCCTCGAGGCACGCGGCCATCTTCGGGATCATGCCCGACTCGAGGCGCGGCAGCAGCGCCCGCAGCTCGTCGGCGTCGATCGACGAGACGAGCGAGGAGGTGTCGGGCCAGTCGCGGTAGAGCCCCGCGACATCGGTGAGGATGACGAGCTTCTCGGCGGCGAGCGCGACGGCGAGCGCCGCGGCGGCCGAGTCGGCATTGACGTTGAGGCTCTGACCCGGCGTGTCGCCGTCGGGCGCGATCGACGAGACGACGGGGATGCGCCCCGCGTCGAGCTGCGCGAGCACCGCGGCGGGGTCGACCCCCACGACATCGCCCACGAGCCCGAGGTCGACCTCGACCCCGTCGACCACGACGCCGCGGCGGCGGCCGCGGAAGAGCCCCGCGTCCTCCCCCGAGATCGCAGCGGCGAACGGCCCGTGCTCGTTGATGAGGCTGACGAGCGAGCGGCTGATCTGGCCCGTGAGCACCATGCGCACGACCTCCATGGCCTCGGGGCTCGTCACCCGGTAGCCGCCGCGGAACTCGCTCTCGATGCCGAACTTCTCGAGCATCGCCGAGATCTGCGGGCCGCCGCCGTGCACGACGACGGGTCGCAGGCCGACCGTGCGCAGGTAGACCATGTCTTGCGCGAAGGCGCGCTGCAGCTCGTCGCTCACCATGGCGTTGCCGCCGAACTTGATGACGACGATGCGGTCGCGGAACCGCTGCAGCCACGGCAGCGACTCGATGAGGGTGGCCGCCTTGACCGCCGCCTGGGCGTGGTCGTCGGCGACGGTCGCGGGGTCTCTCAGCTCGCTCATCGTGCCCTAGCTCGCGTAGGCGCTGTTCTCGTGCACGTAGTCGTGCGTGAGGTCGTTGGTCAGGATCATGGCCGCGGCATCACCCGCGTGCAGCTCGACCTCGAGGGTGAGCAGGCGAGGGCTCAGGTCGACCTCGTCGCGCGGCCGATCGGGCGCGCCGGCGTGGCACACGCGCACGCCGTTCATCGTGACGTCGACCGCGTAGGGGTCGAAGGGAGCGCTCGTCGTGCCGATCGCGGCGAGGACGCGGCCCCAGTTGGGGTCGTTGCCGAACACCGCGGCCTTGAACAGGTTGTTGCGGGCGATCGAGCGGCCGACCTCGACCGCGTCGTCCTCCGTCGCGGCGCCACGCACGTGGATCTGGATGTCGTGGCTCGCCCCCTCGGCGTCGGCCTGCAGCTGCAGGGCGAGCGCCATGCACGCGTCGATGAGCAGCAGGGTGAAGGCCTCGAGATCGGGGGTGACGCCGGATGCTCCGCTCGCCATGAGCGTCACCTGATCGTTGGTCGACATGCAGCCGTCGGAGTCGAGCCGGTCGAAGCTCACGCGCGTGGCGGCGCGGAGCGCCCGGTCGAGCTCGGCGGCGGGCAGGTCGGCGTCGGTGGTGAGCACCACGAGCATCGTGGCGAGACCCGGAGCGAGCATCCCGGCGCCCTTCGCCATGCCGCCGATGGAGTAGCCGGGGCCCTCGATCACAACCGTCTTCGGCACCGAGTCGGTGGTCATGATGGCGCGGGCCGCGGCGTCGCCGTGCGCGCCGAGGCCGGCGGCCGCGGCGGTCACGCCCGCGAGCAGCGCGTCGCGGTCGAGCTGCACGCCGATGAGGCCGGTCGAGCACACGAGCACGTCGCCTGCGCTCACCTGCAGGGCCTCGGCGACGGCCTCCGCGGTCGCGTGCGTGGTCTGGAAGCCCTCGGCCCCCGTGAAGCAGTTCGCTCCCCCGGAGTTGAGCACGATCGCGGCGACCTCGCCGTCGGCGATCACCTGCTGCGACCACAGGATGGGGTTGGCCTTCGCGCGATTGCTCGTGAACACCGCAGCGGCCGCGCGGCGCGGGCCGCGGTTCACGACGAGGGCGAGATCGGCGGCTCCGCTCGCTTTGAGCCCGGCGGCGACTCCGGCCGCGTCGAAGCCGGCGGGAGCGGTGACGGTCACGGGGCGACTCCGTTCACGGGAAGGCCGAGCGTCTCGGGCACGCCGAGCGCGAGGTTGAGCGACTGGATGGCGGCGCCCGCGGTGCCCTTGACGAGGTTGTCGAGCGCGACGACCGCCACGACGCGCTGCGCGTCGTCGTCGACCGCGAGCCCCATGAGGGCCGTGTTCGCCCCGACTGTCGACGCGGTGGCCGGGAAGCGGCCCGCGGGCAGCACGTGCACGAAGGGTTCGGCGGCGTACGCCGACTCCCACGCCTCGCGCGCGCTCGCGGCATCCGCGCCCGGGGCGAGCCGCGCCGTGACGGTGGCGAGGATGCCACGGGCCATCGGCACGAGCACGGGCGTGAACGAGATGGTCGGATCGGCGGCGCCCGCGACGCGGAGGTTCTGCAGGATCTCGGGGATGTGCCGGTGCACTCCCCCGACGCCGTACGCGGACGCCGAGCCGAGCAGCTCGCTCGCGAGCAGATCGGTGCGCAGGGAGCGGCCCGCGCCGCTCGGGCCGACGGCGAGCACGGCCGAGACGTCGTGCGCCTCGATGACGCCGCTGCGGATGCCCGGCGCGAGCCCGAGGGTCACCGCGGTGACATTGCACCCGGGCACCGCGATGCGCCGCGCGCCTGCCAGCACCTCGCGCTGCCGCGCGCCGTCGGCGTGGATCAGCTCGGGCAGCCCGTAGGCCCACGCGCCGTGGTGCTCGCCGCCGTAGTACCGCGCCCAGTCGGCCGCGCTCGTCAGCCGGTGGTCGGCGCCGCAGTCGAGCACGAGCGTCTCGGGCGGCAGCTCGGCGGCGATGGCACCCGAGGCGCCGTGCGGCAGGGCGAGCACGACGACGTCGTGGCCCGCGAGGCGCTCTGGCGTCGTCTCGACAAACTCCAGGTGCGCGAGCGAGCGCAGGTGCGGGTGCACGTCGATGAGCGGCTGCCCCGCATTGCTGTGGGCCGTGACCGTGCGAACCTCGAGCTCGGGGTGCTGGGCCATGAGGCGCAGCACCTCGCCGCCCGCGTACCCGCTGGCTCCGGCGACCGCCACGGAATAGGTCATGCCCTTCACTCTTCCAGACAATACGATGAGCCAGCGACGCGACGGATCGCGTGCGCGCGTACCCGGCATCGAAGGAGCAGGAATGGACGACCTCAGCGGCCTCATCAGCATGATCCCCGTCGGCGATATCGCCGAGAAGCTCGGCGTCGACCGCAGCATCGCCGAGGCCGCCGTGGCCGTGGCCGTGCCCGCGATCGTGGGCGGGCTCGCCGCGAACGCGAAGGACGAGGGCGGCGCGAAGTCGATCGAGAAGGCCCTCGGCAAGCACAAGGGCAAGGCTCCGCGCTCGCTCGCCGATGTCGATGAGGCCGACGGCGAGAAGATCGTGGCGAACGTCTTCGGCGCGAAGAAGGCCGATGTGGCCGTCGCCGCGGCGAAGAAGGCGCCGGCCAAGGCCGACGGCGTCGACATCGGCGCGATCGTGGCGCAGGTGCTGCCGATCGTTGCCCCCATCGTGCTGGCGTTCGTGGCCAACCAGTTCGCGAGCAAGCAGGAGCAGCCCGCCGCGAAGGCCGAGCCCGAGGCCCCCGCGAACCCGCTGGGCGACCTGCTCGGCGGCCTCATCGCGAGCCCCCAGGGTCAGGACCTCATCGCGGGCGCGCTCGGCGGTCTGCTCGGCGGCGGCCGCAAGTAGCCGACGCCCCGCTCGGTGAGCGAGCGGCTCAGGCGCGCAGCGTGGCGCCGAGCCGCTCGCTCGCGAGCGCGAGGCCGGCCAGCTTCGCCTCGGTCGCCTCGGCGGCCGTGAGCGTGCGATCGGCGGCGCGGAAGCGCAGCGCGAGGGTCACCGACTTCGTGCCCGCCTCGAGCCCCGTGCCGCGGTAGTCGTCGACGAGCGTCGCCGACTCGAGCAGGGGTCCCGCGCCCTCGATGACCGCGGCGCGCACGGCGCCCGCGGGCACCGACTCGGCGACGACGACCGAGAGGTCTTGCGTCGCGGCCGGGTAGGCGGCGATCGTGCCCGCCTCGACCTGGCTCGAGCCGAGGGCGATGAGCGCCTCGAGGTCGAGCTCGAGCACCCCGACGCGGCGCGGCAGGTCGCGCTCGAGTGCCGCGGCGGGCAGCAGCTCGCCCGCGTGCCCGACGAGGGTTTCGCCGACGAGCAGCGCGGCCGTGCGCCCGGGGTGCAGCGCGGGGTGCGCGCCGGTCTCGACGCGCAGCACGGCGCCCGCGACGGCGGCGACCGCGTGCGCCGCATCCAGTGCGTCGGCGATGCCGGCCGCTTCGGCGGCCTGGCCGATGCCGCGGCCGCGACGATCGCCCACGAACAGGGCGGCGAGGTGCCAGGGCTGGGGCGGGATGCTGTGCTCGAGCGCGTCGAGCACCGGGCCCTCCGGCCGCTGCTGGATGCCCGGCACCGCGTCGACCCCGTACTGCGCACCCGCCGCAGGCAGGTACACCGCGCCGATCTCGAACAGCGCGAGGTCGGTGAGCCCCCGCGCGATGTTGCGGTGCGCGATGCGCGCAAGCCCCGGGATGAGGCTGCGCCGCAGACGGCCCGTGTCGCTGTCGAAGGGGTTGGCGAGCTGGACGCTCGGCGCATCCCCGTCGGTCAGGGCGATGTCGTCGGCCGAGACGAAGGGGTAGGCGAGCACCTCGGTGAGGCCCGCGGCCGCGAGCGCGTTCGCGGTGGCACGACGCACGCGCTGCGAGCGCGTGAGTCCGCGCCCGGGCGGAGCGACCGGCAACACCGCCGGGATGCGGTCGTAGCCGACGATGCGCGCGACCTCTTCCGCCAGCGACGGGGCATCGATGAGGTCGGGGCGCCAGCTCGGCCGGGTGACCTGCCAGCCATCGGTCTGCACCTCGAGCGAGCATCCGATCGCCGTCAGCGAGTCGGTGATCTCGTCGAGCGAGAAGTCGACGCCGATGAGGGCGTCGACGAAGCCCTCGGCGAGGTGGATGGGCGCCGGAGCGGCAGCGTCGATCCAGCGCGAGCCGAGGGCATCGGCGGTGCCGCCGGCGAGCTCGACGAGCAGGTCGACGACGCGCTGCGCGGCGGGCTCGGCGACGAGCGGGTCGACGCCGCGGGCGAAGCGGCGGGAGGCCTCGCTCGGCAGCTTGTGACGACGAGCCGTGCGCGCGATCGAGACGGCCTCGAAGTGGGCGGCCTCGACGAGGACGTCGACGGTGGCGTCACCGATCTCGGTGGTCGCCCCGCCCATGACGCCCGCAAGGCCGATGGCGCCGGAGTCGTCGGTGATGAGCAGGTCCTCCGGGTGCAGCGTGCGGGTCTGGCCGTCGAGCGTCGTGAGCGTCTCACCCGCGACGGCGCGGCGCACGATGATGCCGCCGCGCAAGGCGGCGAAGTCGTAGGCGTGGATCGGCTGGCCGAGCTCGAGCATGACGTAGTTGGTGATGTCGACGACGAGCGAGATCGAGCGGATGCCGGCGAGCTCGAGGCGCGAGACCATCCACGCGGGCGTCGGACGCGATCGATCGATGCCGCGCACGACGCGCGTGACGAAGACATCGCAGCCGCGGCGACCGCGGATCGGCTCGCGGTCGTCGATGGCGACGCGGAAGCCCTCCGCGGGTGCCGGGTCGAGCGCCGTCGCGGGGTCGCGGAACGCCGCCCCCGTCGAGTGCGCGTACTCGCGGGCGATGCCGCGGATCGACAGCGCGTAGCCGCGGTCGGGCGTGACGTTGACCTCGACGGCGAGGTCATCGAGGCCGAGCAGGGCGATCGCGTCGGTGCCGACCTCGGGGTCGAGGCCGAGCGTCGCGAGGCGCAGGATGCCGTCGTGCTCATCGCCGAGGCCCAGCTCGCGGGCGCTCGCGATCATGCCGTCCGAGACATGCCCGTAGGTCTTCCGTGCCGCGATCGGGAACGGTCCGGGCAGCACGGCCCCCGGAAGCGTCACGACGACCTTGTCGCCGACCGCGAAGTTGCGGGCGCCGCACACAATGCCCCGGGTCTCCCCCGGGCCTGTGAGCACCTGGCACCAGCGGATGGTCTTGCCGTTCGCCTGCGGCTCCTCGACGAACTCGAGCACCTGGCCGACGACGATCGGGCCGGTGAGGGCGACCCCGTGGATCGTCTCCTCCTCGAGGCCGACCTTGACGAGGGCGGCGTGCAGCGCCTCGGCGTCGGCCATGGCATCGCCCGTGGCGGGCAGGTCGACGTGCTCGCGAAGCCACGAGAGCGGGATGCGCATCAGACCACCATTCCGAACTGCTGCGAGAAGCGAACATCGCCCTCGACCATGTCGCGCATGTCGCTCACGCCGTTGCGGAACATGAGCGTGCGCTCGATACCCATGCCGAAGGCGAAGCCCTGGTAGACCTCGGGATCGATGCCGGCGGCGCGCAGCACGTTGGGGTTGACCATGCCGCATCCGCCCCATTCGATCCAGCGCGGCCCCTCCTTGAAGGTGGGGTGCCACACGTCGAGCTCGGCGCTCGGCTCGGTGAACGGGAAGTAGTTGGGGCGCAAGCGAATGCGCGCGCCCTCGCCGATGACCGCACGGGCGAGGTGCTCGAGCGTGCCGCGCAGGTGCGCCATCGTGAGGCCCTTGTCGATGGCGATGCCCTCGAGCTGGTGGAAGACGGGCGTGTGCGTCGCGTCGAGCTCGTCCTTGCGGAACACGCGGCCGGGCGAGACGACGTAGAGCGGCACGCCACGGTCGAGCAGCGAGCGCACCTGCACGGGGCTCGTCTGCGTGCGCAGCAGCAGGTGGCGGTCCTCCGGCTCGATGAAGAAGGTGTCTTGCGTGCCGCGGGCCGGGTGGTCGGCGTCCATGTTGAGGGCGTCGAAGTTGAACCACTCGTTCTCGAGCTCCGGGCCCTCGGCGACCTCCCATCCCATGGCGATGAAGATGTCGCTCATCTGCTCCATGAGCGTCGTGAGCGGATGGCGAGCGCCCGTGAGCCCGAGCGGCGCGATCGCCGTCACGTCGATCGCCTCCGCGGCGAGCCGCGCCTGCTCTTCGGCCACCGCGAGCTCGGCCTCACGGGCCGCGACGGCCTGACCGACGCGCGCGCGGGCCTGCCCGACGAGCTTGCCGAGCGCGGCCTTCTGGTCGGCCGGAACATCGCGCAGCAGAGCGTTGAGCCCTGCGAGCGGCGAGGCCTCGCCAGCGTGGGCGGTCTTGGCGGCCTTGAGCGCAGCGGTATCGGCGGCGGCGGCGATCGCCGCAAGCGCGGCATCGACGGCGGACTCGACCGCGGTCTCGGTGATCGCGGCGGCAGTGTTCGCGGCGGAGTCGGGGCTTTCAGGGCTGGACGGCACGAGACACGAGTTTAGTGCGGGTGCGCGGCCGCGCTCGCGCGCTGCGCGAAGGCGCTCTCGTAGAGGCAGACCGCGGCGGCCGTCGCGAGGTTGAGGGATTCGGCCCGGCCGTAGATCGGCACGATCACGGCACGGTCGGCGAGCGCGAGCTGCTCGTCGGTGAGCCCGCGGGCCTCGTTGCCGAAGAGCCACGCCGTGGGCCCGTCGAGGTGGCCGTCGGAGCGCACGTCGAGCAGGTCGTCGCCCGAGACGTCGGCGGCGAGGATGCGCGTGCCGAGGCCGCGCAGGCGCTCGAGGGTCGCGGCGAGCGGTACGCCGACCACGACGGGCAGGTGGAAGAGCGACCCCGTCGTGGCCCGCACGACCTTGGGGTTGAAGACGTCGACGCTCGAGCCGGTGAGGATGACCGCGTCGGCTCCCGCGGCATCGGCGACGCGGATGATCGTGCCCGCGTTGCCCGGATCCCGCACCTCCTCGAGCACGGCCACGAGGCGCGGCCGCGCGGCGAGCAGCTCGTCGAGCGCCATCGGGAACTGTCGGCACACGGCCACGACCCCCTGCGGGGTCACGGTGTCGGCGATCGTCTCGAGCACGGCATCCGTCACCGTCTCGATGCGCAGGCCCGCCGCCGTCGCCGCGCGGGCGATCGCCGGATGCCGATCGAGGGCCGCAGCGGTCGCGAAGACCTCGGTGACGAGGTCGGGGCGGAACTGCAGGGCCTCGGCGACCGCTTGCGGGCCCTCGATGAGGAACAGCCCGGTCTCAGCGCGCTGGTTCTTCTTCGCGAGCTTCGCCGCCGCGCGCACGCGGGGCGAGCGCGGGTTGTCGATCACAGGCGTCATGCTAGCGAGACCGGGCTTAACACCGGGTGAACGCGCAGACGCGGCGCGCCCCCAGAGGAGCGCGCCGCGTCGACGGTGCTGCGAGTGGCGCGGATCAGGCCGCGTCGGCCTTGGGCGCCGAGGTGTCGGCCGGGAGGGCCTCCTTGGCGACCTTCACGAGGGCCGTGAACGCGGCGGGCTCGTTGACGGCCAGCTCGGCGAGCATGCGACGGTCGACCTCGACGCCGGCCAGGCCGAGGCCCTGGATGAGGCGGTTGTAGGTCATGCCGTTGGCACGCGCGGCGGCGTTGATGCGCTGGATCCAGAGGCGGCGGAACTCGCCCTTCTTCGCCCGGCGGTCGCGGTACGCGTAGACGAGGGAGTGGGTGACCTGCTCCTTGGCCTTGCGGTAGAGACGCGACCGCTGGCCGCGGTAGCCCTCGGCCCGCTCGAGGATGACCCGACGCTTCTTGTGGGCGTTGACGGCCCGCTTGACTCTTGCCATTTCGTTAGTCCTTCAGATCGTTTCTCGGGTCTTACTTCTTGCCGATGAGCTTCTTGATCACCTTGGCGTCCTGCGGCGCGAGGACGACCTCGCGGTTGAGGCGACGGGTGGTCTCGCTGGACTTCTTCTCCAGGTTGTGGCGCATGCCTGCACCCTGCTTCATGACCTTGCCGGTGCCGGTCAGCTTGAAGCGCTTCTTGGCACCGGAGTGCGTCTTCTGCTTGGGCATTGCTTCCTCGTTTCTTCTCGGTTGGATGCGCGGCGCGGGTTACGCGGACGCGGCGGGCTTGGGCGCGGCAGCGGGCTTCGCGGCGGCGGGCTTGGCGGCGGCGGGCTTGGCAGCCGCGGCCGGCTTGGCGGCAGCGGCGGCCGGCTTCGCAGCGGCGGCCGGCTTGGCGGCAGCGGCGGGCTTGGCGGCAGCGGCAGGCTTGGCTGAAGCAGCGGCAGGCTTGGCGGCAACCGGCTTCTTGGCGGCAGCGGGCTTCTCCGCCCCAGCGGGTGCCTCCTCCGGCGCCTCAGCAGCAGACGCGGCAACCGCCTCGACAACGGTCTCGACAACGGTCTCGACCGGGGCGACGGGCGCCTCGGCGGCCGGAGCCGCGACGGGCTCGCGCTCGGCAGGCGCGTCGGCCTTCGGAGCCGCCTCACCCTCCTTGCGCGCCGCCTTCGAGGCCGCGCGCTGCGCGAGCTGCTCCGCCTTCGCATCGGCCTTGTTGCGCAGCGGGCCGATGATCATGACCATGTTGCGGCCGTCGATCATGGGCGTCGACTCGACAGTGCCGAACTCGGCGACGTCTTCGGCGAAACGCTGCAGCAGGCGGACGCCCTGCTCGGGGCGCGACTGCTCGCGCCCGCGGAACAGGATCATGGCCTTGACCTTGTCGCCGGCCTGCAGGAAGCCTTCGGCGCGCTTGCGCTTGGTCTCGTAGTCGTGCTTGTCGATCTTCAGGCGGAAGCGCACCTCCTTGAGGATGGTGTTCGCCTGGTTGCGACGGGCCTCCTTGGCCTTCTGCGCCGCCTCGTACTTGAACTTGCCGTAGTCCATGATCTTGACCACGGGCGGCTTCGAGTTGGGGGCGACCTCGACGAGATCGAGGTCGGCCTCCTGCGCCAGGCGCAGGGCAACCTCGATCTTGACGACTCCGACCTGCTCACCAGCGGGGCCCACAAGACGGACCTCGGGGACGCGGATACGGTCGTTCGTTCTCGGTTCGCTGATGCGATTCTCCTCTGTCATGATCCGGACGGATCAGTGGTGATTCTTCACGGAAGAGGAGAGAGCATCCCTGGCGCACGGCCAGCACCACCCACGGACTTCGCGCGGCTTCGCAGCCGTCGAACGGGGTGATTCGACCCGGTAACCTGGTAGTCGGTCAAGCGCGGGTGGGAGGATTCTCCACTTTCGTACCGGGGATCTGGCCCCGGAGCCCGCATAACGATAGCAGGTGAAAGGTCTCATGAGCGAGAACCCCACCGACACCGAGCCCTCGCGCGACATCGCCGAGGTTCCGGCCGTCGAGATCATCAACACCGTCGCCGTGCACTTGCTGAGCGCCGCGGCGGTCAAGTGCGGCCTGTCGGAGCACGGCGAGGAGGAGATCGACCTCGCTGAGGCGCGCAAGCTCATCACGGCTCTCGCGGGACTCATCACGGCCGCCGCTCCCGAGCTCGGCGACCACCACGCTCGAGTGCTGCGCGACGGCCTGCGCTCGGTGCAGCTCGCCTTCCGCGAGGCCTCGCCGTTCCCGGACGCGCCCGGTCAGGGCCCGGGCGAGAAGCTCACCGGGCCGGTCAACTAGCCAGTCCGGGGTCTAGACCGACTCCGGGCGCGCAGCCGCGACCGGCTGGACCGAGAGCGAGTCGATGCGCTCAGCGACGGTCGCATCCTGCGCCCACTGCGCGCTGAGTGCCGCGATGACCTCCCGCACCCGCTCCGGCGTCGCACTCTGCTCGACGCCCAGGCGCACGACCACTTCGGCCGCCTCTCCTCGCCCCTGCGGGTCGCCCGCCACGAGTGAGACCGCCCAGATCTCGGGATGCTGCGCCGCGGGCCGCGCGACCGCCTCGAGCACCGCGGGGTCGTCGACGGCGGGCAGCCACGGCACGCCCTGCGCGATCGCCCACACGGCCGGCCGCGGCACCACGAGGAGCGACTCGGTCGAGCGCGCGTCGATCACGATGCGATCGGTGCGCTCCGAGGCTGCGGCCAGGGCGACGCGCACGGCGTCGGCGGGCACGGGACGCGCATCCGGTCGCCAGTGGCGCATGGCGTCGACGGAGGAGAAGACGGGCAGCACGGGGCGGCCATCGGGACCGGCGACCGTGATGATCGACAGCTCCTGCGTCTTGTCGACGAGCAGGCCGTCGTCGGTCAGGCCCGTCTCGCCCGCCACGGCGACGAGCGGAATGAGGAATCGGCAGCCGCGCACGACGTCGACGACCTCGACGAGCGAGCACTCCCCCGCGCGCAATCGCGCGATCGCCTCGAGATAGGCGGCGGGAGCGGAGCCGTCGTCGGCCGCGCTGGGGTTCGGCGCGAAGTGCCGCCCCTCCCAAGGCTGGCCGGCCGAGTCAGCGGCCCGCGACATCCAGTGCTTCGGGCAGGGTGAACGCGCCCGCGTAGAGCGCCTTGCCCACGATGGCACCCTCGAGGCCGAGCGGGACGAGCTCGCGCAGCGCGGCGATATCGTCGAGGCTCGAGACACCGCCCGAGGCGATGACCGGACGGTGGGTGCGCTCCATGACCGAGCGCAGCAGGTCGAGGTTCGGGCCCTTCAGCGTGCCGTCTTTCGTGACGTCGGTAACGACGTAGCGCGCGCAGCCCGCCGCCTCGAGCCGCTCGAGCACGGCCCACAGGTCGCCGCCCTCCTCCGTCCAGCCACGAGCCGCGAGGGTCGTGCCGCGCACGTCGAGCCCGACCGCGATCGCCTCGCCGTACTCGGCGATGACGTGGGCCGCCCACTCGGGGTTCTCGAGCGCGGCGGTGCCGAGGTTGATGCGCTTGGCGCCCGTCGCGAGCGCGGCCTCGAGGGTCGCGTCGTCGCGGATGCCGCCCGAGAGCTCGATGTTGACGTTGCGCGGGGTCGTCTTGACGACCTTCTTGATGATCGAGCGGTTGCTGCCGCGGCCGAACGCCGCGTCGAGGTCGACGAGGTGGATCCACTCCGCACCCTGGTCGGCCCACTCGTGCGCCGCGTCGATCGGGTCGCCGTAGCTCGTCTCGGTGCCGGCCTCGCCCTGCGTCAGACGCACGGCCTTGCCTCCGGCGACATCCACCGCCGGCAGCAGCGTGAGGGCGGGGATTGTCGAGAACTCGCTCATCGAAGGCTTTCTGATCGGGTCAGGGGGCGGCAGCGCGTGCGGCGCGGCCAAACACAGAATCGTACTCCGTTCTGCGGGCACCCTCGCCCTCAGCCGGTTCTCAGAGCGTTCGAAGCCAGTTGGCCAGCAGCCGCAGCCCGGCCGCTCCCGACTTCTCGGGGTGGAACTGCGTCGCCGTCAAGGGGCCGTTCTCGACCGCGGCGATGAAGCGCTCACCGTGCTCGGCCCAGGTCACCATCGGGGCCGGGATGGCCGGGTGCGGGTCGAGCGTCCACTCGTGCGCGGCGTAGGAGTGCACGAAGTAGAAGCGCTCGTCGTGCAGGCCGTCGAAGAGCCGGGAGCCCTCGGGCGCGTCGACCGTGTTCCAGCCCATGTGGGGCACCGTCGGCGCCCGCAGTGCCGACACGGTGCCGGGCCACTGCGCAAGCCCCTCGGTCACGACCCCGCGCTCGTCTCCGCGCTCGAACATGACCTGCTGCCCGACGCAGATGCCGAGCACCGGACGCCCGCCCGCGAGCCGGCGATCGATGAGTTCGTCGCCGCGGACGGCGCGCAGAGCATCCATCACCGCGCTGAAAGCGCCCACGCCGGGCACGAGGAGCCCGTCGGCGGCCATCACGCGCTCACGATCGGCCGTCAGCTCGACGCGCGCGCCCGCGGCCTCGACGGCCTTGGCCGCCGAGTGCACATTGCCCGAGCCGTAGTCGAGCACGACCACGAGGGGAGCGCTCATGCTCAGAGCGCGCCCTTCGTCGAGGGCACGCCGTGCACGCGCGGATCCGGCTGCACGGCGGTGCGGAATGCGCGTGCGAAGGCCTTGAACTCGGCTTCGGCGATGTGGTGCGGGTCGCGACCGGCAAGCACCGTGAGGTGCACGGTGAGGCCCGCGTGCATCGTGATGGCCTCGAAGACGTGGCGCACCATCGATCCGGTGAAGTGGCCGCCGATGAGGTGGTGCTCGAAACCGGCGGGCTCGCCCGAGTGCACGAGGTAGGGCCGGCCGCTCACGTCGACGACGGCTTGAGCGAGCGCCTCGTCGAGCGGCACGAGGGCGTCACCGAATCGCGCGATGCCAGCCTTGTCGCCGAGCGCGCGCGCGATCGCCGTGCCGAGGACGATGCCCGTGTCCTCCACCGTGTGGTGCACGTCGATGTCGGTGTCGCCGCTCGCCGCGATGTCGAGGTCGACGAGGGCGTGCTTGGCGAAGGCCGTGAGCATGTGGTCGAAGAACGGCACGGTCGTCGAGATCGATGAACGTCCCGTGCCGTCGAGGTCGAGGCGCAACTCGATCGACGACTCGCTGGTCTCGCGCCGGAGCTCGGCGATGCGGGGGGTGCTCACTGGTTCATCCTAGCGAGCACGTCGAGGAACTCCGTGGTCTCAGCGGGGGTGCCCGCCGTCACCCGCAAGTGGTTCGGCAGCCCCACGTCGCGGATGAGGATGTCATGCGCGAGCAGGTGCTCGAATGTCGCGTGCGGGTCGGCCACACCGCCGAAGAGCACGAAGTTCGCCCAACTGTCGTGCGGGTCGTACCCGAGTCGGGTGAGCTCGACGAGCAGTCGATCACGCTGCTCGCGGATCGCGCCGACCGTGCGCAGCATCGTCGGCGCGTGCTCGAGCGCCGCGACCGCGGCGGCCTGCGTGAGACCCGAGAGGTGGTAGGGCAGGCGCACGAGCCGCAGCGCGTCGATGACAGCAGGGTCGGCGGCGAGGTAGCCCAGACGGGCGCCCGCGAACGCGAAGGCCTTGCTCATCGTTCGCGAGACGACGAGGCGCTCGCGGCCGGGCAGCAGGCTCAGCGCGTCGGGCTGCCCCTCCGGCATGAACTCGGCGTAGGCCTCGTCGACCATGACGATGCCGCGACTCGCTTCGTAGACCGCCGCGATCGTGTCGAGCCCGAGCGGGGTGCCCGTGGGATTGTTGGGCGCGCACAGGAAGACGATGTCGGGGTCGGTTCGCCGCACGGCCGCGACCGCGGTCTCGGGGCTGAGGGCGAAGCCGGCGTCGCGGTCGCCCGCGACCCACTCGGTTCCCGTGCTGGCCGCGATGATCGAGTGCATCGAGTAGGTCGGCGGGAACCCGAGCACGCGGCGACCCGGCCCGCCGAAGGCCTGCAGGATGTGCTGGATGACCTCGTTCGAGCCGTTCGCGGCCCACACCTGCTCGGGCAGCACGGGGGCGGCCGCGCCTCCACCACTGCTGCTCAGATAGGCGGCGAGGTGCTCGCGCAGCAGCGTGAACTCGCGGTCGGGGTACCGGTTGACCGCGTGGAGCTCTCGCTCGACCGCGGCCGCGACGTGCGCGATGATCTCGACCGGAACCGGGTGGGTGTTCTCGTTGACGTTGAGCGCGATGCGCACCGCCTTCTGCGGCGCGCCATACGGTGTCTGGCCCCGCAAGTCGTCACGGATCGGCAGGTCGGCGAGGCTCGTCACCCGCTCATCGTAGTCGCCGCCGGGGCGGCCATCCTGGGCCGCTCAGTCGGCGTAGCGCGCAGGCACGATGAGCACCTGGCCGGGCAGCAGCTCGGCGCTCGACAGGTCGTTCACGGCGATCAGGTCGGCGACGACGTCGGCCGTCGAAGCCTCGGGCGCGATCGCGGCAGCGACCGACCAGAGCGACTCGCCCGCCTCGACCGTGACGGTCGCGACGACGACGTCGCCCGAGGTCGCCGTGGCGCCCCCGCCGTTGAGGGTCATCGAGACGAGGGCGATCACGAGCGGCAGCGAGACGAGCGCCGCGATGACCGCACGACCGCGACGCGTGAGCCGCAGGCGGGTCGTGACGACGGGAGCGGTGCGGACGGCGGTGCCGTAGGTGATGGCGCTCATGGTGTCGACCCTTCTCGAGGTGGGGCTGCGGTGCTGGTGGTACAGGTCCCCCCGGCGCCGGGGGGCCGCCGGGGGGGATGCATCCGATTCTCGGCCGGGAGAATCGGATGCGAACCTGTGTTCCGAACATACCTTCGATCGAACACAGTTTCAAGCCCTCGAACCGATTTCCGCTCCAGAACCGCGACACACTCGAACAGATGTTTGAAATGGGCCTCGCTCGTGGATAGAGTTTCGAGGGTTCGGGAGTACTCCACACCCGACCACCGACATTGGTCAGAACGGAGCCGACATGGCTGAGGATCAGAAGGACTCGCCGATCGAGGGCGCGCCCGAGGCCGTGGGCGGCACTCGCCGGCGCACGACCCTGAGTGACAAGCAGCGCGAGATCCTCGGCGTGATCCAGGCCTCGGTCGCCCGGCGCGGGTATCCGCCGAGCATGCGGGAGATCGCGGAGGCCGTCGGCCTCGCCTCCCTCTCGAGCGTCTCGCACCAGCTCGGGCAGCTCGAGTTGAGCGGCTACCTGCGTCGCGACCCGAACCGGCCGCGGGCCCTCGAAGTGCTCATCGACCTCGAGCCCGACCCGGCGCACGCGGTCGACTCCGACGCGCTGCCCGGCCCCTCGGTCGGCGACGCCGCCATGGTGCCGCTCGTCGGGCGGATCGCCGCGGGCATCCCGATCACCGCCGATCAGATGGTCGAAGAGGTCGTGCCGCTCCCCCGGCAGCTCGTCGGGAAGGGCGAGCTCTTCATGTTGACGGTCGTCGGCGACTCGATGATCGACGCCGCGATCTGCGACGGCGACTGGGTCGTCGTGCGGCAGCAGAACACGGCGGAGAACGGCGAGATCGTCGCCGCCATGCTCGACAACGAGGCGACCGTCAAGGTCTTCAAGCAGCGCGACGGCCACACCTGGCTGCTGCCGCAGAACTCGGCCTACGAGCCGATCCTCGGCGACCACGCCACCGTGCTCGGCAAGGTCGTGGCGGTGCTGCGCTCGGTCTGAGGCCGCCCATCCTGTCGCGAGCGCCCCGTGGACGCCGGCCGGTTACAGCGCTTCGGCGACCGCGAACGGCTCGACGAGCGTCGCGACCTCGGGCGTCGCGAACGCGTGCACGCGCGTCCCCGACTCGACGTAGCTCGTCTCGATGATGCGCCCGCGCTCGTGCAGCAGTGACACGAGGTCGCCGCGGTCGTACGGCAGGATGACGGTCAGCTCGACCTCGGGGTTCGGCAGCAGCTCGGCGATGCGCCGCTGCAGCTCGTCGATGCCCTCGCCCGTCTTCGCCGAGACGAACACGGCATCGGGCACGAGCCCGCGCAGCAGCAGCCGCGCGTCGTCACCGAGCAGATCGCTCTTGTTGACGGCGATGAGCTCGGGCAGCTCGCGCGCCCCGACGTCGCCGATGACGTCGCGGACGGTCGCCAACTGCGCCGCAGGGTCGGGATGCGCGCCATCGACGACGTGCAGGATCACGTCGGACTCGGCGACCTCCTCGAGCGTCGATCGGAAGGCTTCGACGAGCTGGTGCGGCAGGTTGCGCACGAAGCCCACGGTGTCGGCGATCGTGTACGGACGGCCGTCCGGCGTCGTCGACTTGCGCACGGTCGGGTCGAGCGTGGCGAACAGCGCGTTCTCGACGAGCACGCCCGCGCGCGTGATGCGGTTGAGCAGGCTCGACTTGCCTGCGTTGGTGTAGCCGGCGATCGCGACACTCGGCACGGCGTAACGGTCGCGGTTGGCGCGCTTCGCGGCCCGCGCGGGCGCGAAGCCCTTGATCTGGCGCCGCAACTTCGCCATGCGCGTGTTGATGCGGCGGCGGTCGAGCTCGATCTTCGTCTCACCCGGTCCGCGGCTTCCCATGCCCGCACCTCCCGCGCCCACCTGGCCACCGGCCTGGCGCGACATCGATTCGCCCCAGCCGCGCAGCCGCGGCAGCAGGTACTCGAGCTGCGCGAGCTCGACCTGCGCCTTGCCCTCGCGGCTCTTGGCGTGCTGGCTGAAGATGTCGAGGATGACCGCAGTGCGGTCGATGACCTTCACCTTGACGACGTCTTCGAGCGCTCGGCGCTGGCTCGGCGCGAGCTCGGTGTCGGCGATGACGGTGTCGGCCCCGAGCTCCTTCACGACGAGGGCGAGCTCGGCGGCCTTGCCCTTGCCGAGGAACGTGCTGGGGTCGGGATGCGGGCGCCGCTGCAGCAGCCCGTCGAGCACCACGGCTCCCGCCGTCTCGGCGAGGGCCGCGAGCTCGCGCAGCGAGTTCTCGGCGTCGTCGAGGTCACCCTGCGCGTAGATGCCGATGAGCACGACGTTCTCGAGCCGCAGCTGGCGGTACTCGACCTCGGTGACGTCCTCGAGCTCGGTCGAGAGACCCCGCACACGGCGCAGCGCGGCGCGGTCTTCCCGGTCGAACTGCTCGCCGTCGCGATCGGAGGAGTAGCTCGCGTCCTCCTGCAGGGCCGCCGCGCCGTGCAGCGTCACCGAGCGCGCGCGCGACTCGGCGTTCGCGAGGACGCGCGCCACCGCATCCGCCCCCGCATCGGGGCCGGCACCATCGCTCGGAGCGTCGATCGGGTCGAGAGGGTCGTGGTCGGTCATAGGAGGTTCACTGTACTCCGCCCGACTTCGGTAGATTCTGCGCATGGCCGCCGACCACTACTTCACCGCCCAGCCGAGCGGGGCGTTCGTGGCCAAGCCGCTCACGGTCACCCTCGCGGGGCGCCCGGTCGAGCTGCAGACGGCGGGGGGCGTGTTCAGCCCGGGCGGGCTCGATGTCGGAACCCAGGTGCTGCTCTCGCACGTTCCCCCTCCCCCGCCGAGCGGCGACCTGCTCGATCTCGGATGCGGGTGGGGGCCGATCGCGCTCACGCTCGCGCTGGAGTCGCCGCACGCGACCGTCTGGGCCGTCGATGTCAACGAGCGCGCGCTCGAGCTGACGCGCCGCAATGCCGCCGCGCTCGGGCTCGACAACGTACGGGCGGCGACGCCGGACGAGGTTCCCGACGACGTGCGGTTCATGACGATCTGGTCGAACCCGCCCATCAGGGTCGGCAAGAACGAGCTGCACGGCATGCTCGACCGCTGGCTGCCGCGGCTGCGCGAGAGCGCCGATGCCTGGCTCGTCGTGGCGCGCAACCTCGGCAGCGATTCGCTGCAGCGCTGGATGGAGGCGCGCTACCAGGGCGAGCTCGCCGTGTCGCGCGCGGCCACCAACAAGGGGTTTCGCGTGCTGCGCGTGCGCAACCGCTCGGGACTGACCGGGCCGATCACGACGGTCGGAGCGCCGCGGGTCTAGAGCGTGAGCTCACCCTCGAAGACGAGCTCAGCGGGGCCGGAGAGCGCGACGCGCTCGCCGTCTTCTGCCGCGAACATGCGCACTCCGAGCACGCCGCCCGGCACCGTCACGCGCCATTCGTTCGGGGCCGCGGAACCCGCCCAATAGCGCACGGCGAGTGCCGCGGCGACTGCTCCCGTGCCGCACGAGAGCGTCTCGCCGCTCCCCCGCTCGTGCACCCGCATCCTGATGCGCCCGATGCCGTCCACGACGAGCGGATCGGCGGGGACGACGAACTCGACGTTGGCCCCCGCGGCGGGCGGCGGATCGAGCACGGGCGCGGTCGAGAGGTCGAGCGCCTCGAGCTCGTCGTCACTCGCGAGCGCGACGACGACGTGCGGGTTGCCGACGTTGATGCCGAGACCGGGGCGGGCGACGGGAAGGTCGCGCGCCCGCACGAGCGGCTCGCCGCCGTCGAGGCGCCACCGGCCCAGGTCGGCCGCGAATCCCTCGGCGATGCGGTGCACGTCGATCACACCCGCCCGTGTGCCGATCGCGACCGATGCTCCAGGCGCGAGCTCGATGTGGCCCTGCTCGACGAGGAATCGCACGAACACGCGGATGCCGTTGCCGCACATCTCGGAAAGGCTGCCGTCGGCGTTCGAGTAGTCCATGAACCACTCGGCATCCGGCGCGTCCTCCAGCAGCTCTCGCCCCTCCGGGATGCGGTGCGAGCGCACGGCGCGAATGACACCGTCTCCCCCGACGCCGAACCGGCGGTCGGCGAGGCCCGCCCGCTGCACCGGCGAGAGATCGATCTCGCCCTCGGGGTCGGAGACCAGCACGAAGTCGTTGCCGGTGCCGTGGCCCTTGGTGAATCGCAGCGTCGTCACCCGCCCATGCTAGCCGCGAGCAGATCGGCGACCCGGTGGTCGACCTGGGCCGCGAGATCGTCGGCAGCGGCATCCAGGGTCTCGATCGAGGCGTCGCGACGGAACCAGCCGACCTGCCGGCGGGCGTAGCGGCGCGTGAGCGACTGCGTCTGCGCGATCGCCTCGGCCTCGTCGAGCTCGCCGTGCAGCTGCGCGATCGCCTGCGCGTAGCCGATGGCACGGCTCGCCGTGACGCCGCGCTCGAGCCCGAGCGGCAGGAGCCCCCGCACCTCGTCGAGCAGTCCGTCGCGCCACATGCCGCGCACGCGCTCGTCGAGCCGGGCGACGAGGGTCGCGCGGTCGAGGTCGAGCCCGAACTGGCGGTAGGGGCGCCAGGGCCGCTCGCGCGCGGCGAGGCCCGCGCTGAACGGCTCTCCGGTGAGGTCGCCGACCTCGAGCGCCCGCACGATGCGGCGGCCGTTGTGCGGCCCAATGGCGGCAGCCGCCACGGGATCGCGCTCGACCAGCACCGCATGGAGCGCACCGGGCCCCCGCTGCGCGAGCTCGGACTCCCAGTGCGCGCGCCGCTCCGGGTCGGTGCCGGGGAACCGGAAGTCGGTGAGCACGGCCGCCAGGTACAGTCCCGAACCCCCGACGAGGATCGGCACCGCTCCGCGGGCGAGAATGCCCTCGATCGCCGCGCGCGCATCGTGCTGGTAGCGGGCGACGCTCGCCTCGTCCGTCACGTCGAGCACGTCGATGAGGTGGTGCGGCACTGCCGTGCGCTCGGCGGCGGGCAGCTTCGCGGTGCCGATGTCCATCCCGCGGTAGAGCTGCATCGCGTCAGCGTTGACGACCTCGGCGGCGATCCCCCGCGCGGCCCAGTGCTGCGCGAGCGCGAGCGAGAGCGCGCTCTTGCCGGTGCCGGTCGCGCCGACGAGCGCGACGATCACGGCGAGGTCGCGGTCATGGTCGGGATGCCCGACGTCACCGAGCCGCGGGCGCGCCCTCGGCGGCCCGCGTGCGCAAGGTCGGGAGGCCGAGCAAGACCGCCCGCCCGCCGTCCGCCGCCGCCGGAGCGGGCACCGCGCAGCTCTCCGCCTGCGCACGGTCCCACGCATCGCCCGCCCGAGTGCGACGGATACGGAGCGGTGCATCGTGGTCGGCGATGAGGTGAAACGACGCCGCGTGCGTGATGGTCGTCGTCACGATGTCGCCCGGGCGCGGCCGCTCGCTGCCGTCGGGCACGGCGAGGTGCACGAGCCTGCTGTCGGCGGCACGACCCGAGATGCGCTCGGTCTCCGCATCTTTCTTGCCCTCGCCCGCGGTGATGAGCACCTCGACCTCGCGCCCGACCTGGCGCTGGTTCTCGGCCGCGCTGATGGCGTCTTGAAGGGCGGTGAGCCGCTCGTATCGTTCTTGCACGATGGCCTTCGGAACCTGGTCGGACATGGTCGCCGCGGGCGTGCCGGGGCGGATCGAGTACTGGAACGTGAACGCGCTCGCGAACCGCGCCTGCTCGACGACGCGAAGCGTGTCGGCGAAGTCCTCCTCGGTCTCGCCGGGGAAGCCGACGATGATGTCGGTCGAGATGGCGGCGTGCGGGATGCGGTCGCGCACGCGATCGAGGATGCCCAGGAAGCGGTCGCTGCGGTACGAGCGCCGCATGGCCTTGAGGATGCGGTCGGAGCCCGACTGCAAGGGCATGTGCAGCTGCGGCATGACGGCGGGGGTTTCGGCCATCGCATCGATGACATCGTCGGTGAACGCTGCGGGATGCGGACTCGTGAACCGCAGGCGCTCGAGCCCCTCGATGCGTCCTGCAGCCCTCAGCAGCTTGCCGAAGGCGAGGCGGTCGCCGAACTCGACGCCGTAGGAGTTGACGTTCTGCCCCAGCAGCGTGACCTCGATGGCGCCGTCGTCGACGAGCGCCTGGATCTCGGCGAGGATGTCGCCCGGGCGGCGATCCTTCTCCTTGCCGCGCAGGGCGGGCACGATGCAGAACGTGCAGGTGTTGTTGCATCCGACCGAGATGCTCACCCACCCGCTCGATGTCGACTCGCGCCGGGTCGGGAGGGTGGAGGGGAACACCTCGAGCGATTCGAGGATCTCGAGCTGGGCCTCGCCGTTGTGGCGAGCGCGCTCGAGCAGCACGGGGAGGGAGCCCATGTTGTGCGTGCCGAAGACGACATCGACGTAGGGCGCCCGCTCGAGGATGGTCGTGGTGTCTTTCTGCGCGAGGCACCCTCCGACGGCGATCTGCAGGTCGCCGCCGCGCTCGCGCTTGATGCTCGCCAGGTGGCCGAGCGTGCCGTAGAGCTTGTTGTCGGCATTCTCGCGCACAGCGCAGGTGTTGATGACGACGATGTCGGCCTGGCCGCTCTGGGCGCGCACGTAGCCCGCGGCCTCGAGCGAACCGCTCAAGCGCTCGGAGTCGTGCACGTTCATCTGGCAGCCGAAGGTGCGCACCTCGTAGGTACGCCGTCGGTCGGCGGTCGAGGGCGCGAGAGGCTCGGTGACGGCGGTGCTCATGGTCGTCTCAGTCTACGGCGCGCGACGGACCAGGCCCCGGCTCGGTGCGCGGTGGCTGCTAGCGGAACTCGACGCGGTGCACGGTGGCGAGCCGCGCGGGGGCCCCACTCGCGTCGCCCGCGAGCTCGTCGTCGCGGTCGTCGAGGGCTCGCCGAGCGGCTTCGCGCACCGCGCTGCCCGAATGGCCTTTGCGGGCGAGGAAGTCGACGAGCCGCCGCTCGGCGGTGGATCGATCGAGACCGCCCAGCCGCCGCGCCCGATCACGAGCGAGCTCGAACACGAGGTCGTCGTTCGCGTCGTCGTCTACACCACCGGCGAGAGCCTCGTCGATCGCCGAGCGGTCGAGCTTGCGTCGCATGAGCTCGGACCGCAGGGCCGAGTCGCCGAGCTTCTTGCGCGTGCGCAAGCGGTCGACGAGATCGGCCGCCAGCGCCCGGTCGTCGATGAGACCGACGGATTCGAGCCGGTCGAGCTCGGCTTCCGCAACATGCGGATCGATCTCGCGTCGACGCAACAGGTCGGCCACCTCGGCGCGCGACTGCCCGCGACGGGTGAGCGCGTGCATGGTGACGTTCTCGGCGCGACGAGCGTCGGCCTCGTGACTCGCGGCCGACTCCGCGGCGTCGGCCGCATCACGCTCGGCCTGGGCTTCGCGCGCCCCGGGCAGGAACGTGACCGGGGCGATCGCACCGCTCTGCGGCTCGTCGACGCCGTCAGCGCTCTGCCCGGGGCCGCGCGAAGCGGGCATCAGGCGCCCGCCGCCGCGCGCAGCTCGGGCTGCTCGGTGCTCGGTGCGGCAGGAGCGGCAGCGGTGGCCACGGAGGCGGCCTTGGCCGATGCCTTGCTGGGCGCCTTCTCGACCGGAGCAACCGGCTCGACCGCGGCGAGCTTCGCGCCGATGCCGAGCTTGGCGAGGATCTTCGCCTCGATCTCGGCCGCCATAGCCGGGTTCTCGAGCAGGAAGTTGCGAGCGTTCTCTTTGCCCTGGCCGAGCTGGTCGCCCTCGTAGGTGTACCAGGCGCCCGACTTGCGCACGATCTCGTGCTCGACGCCGAAGTCGATGAGGCTGCCCTCGCGCGAGATGCCGACGCCGTAGAGGATGTCGAACTCGGCCTGCTTGAACGGCGGGGCCATCTTGTTCTTCACGACCTTGACGCGCGTGCGGTTGCCGACCGCCTCGGTGCCGTCTTTCAAGGTCTCGATGCGGCGGATATCGAGGCGCACCGAGGCATAGAACTTGAGGGCCTTGCCACCTGCGGTGGTCTCGGGGCTGCCGAAGAACACGCCGATCTTCTCGCGCAGCTGGTTGATGAAGATCATCGAGGTCTGCGTGCTGTTGAGCCCGCCCGTGAGCTTGCGGAGCGCCTGCGACATGAGGCGCGCCTGCAGACCGACGTGGCTGTCGCCCATCTCGCCCTCGATCTCGGCGCGCGGCACGAGCGCCGCGACCGAGTCGATGACGACGAGGTCGATCGAGCCCGAGCGCACGAGCATGTCGGCGATCTCGAGCGCCTGCTCACCCGTGTCGGGCTGGGAGACGAGCAACTGGTCGATGTCCACGCCGAGCTTCTGCGCGTAGTCGGGGTCGAGGGCGTGCTCGGCGTCGATGAAGGCCGCGATGCCGCCGGCCTTCTGGACGTTCGCGATGGCGTGGAGCGTGAGCGTCGTCTTGCCCGAGGACTCGGGGCCGTAGATCTCGATGATGCGGCCGCGCGGGAGCCCGCCGATGCCGAGAGCGACGTCGAGGGCGATCGAGCCGGTCGGGATCACCGCCACGGGAGCGCGGTCGTCGGAGCCCAGGCGCATGACGCTGCCCTTGCCGAACTGTCGGTCGATCTGGGCGAGGGCCGTCTCGAGGGCTTTCTCGCGGTCTGCTGCAGAGGGCATTGCGACTCCTTCAATCTCGTGCGCGGTGTGCCTGTCTTCTGTCGCTCCTCGTCCGGCCGATGGAGCAGGGCCGGACGGATCACGACAAGGCGTGACGGCTGTCGCCGACGAGACCGACGGTACGCCCCAGACCCGACATCGCCGGGTTCGACGCGCAACACGTGCAGTGACTCGTGTTCGAGTGCCGCTGGGGAGGAGTCTATGCGAGAAGCGAACAGATGTTCGAACGACGCCGCGCGGCGTGTCGCGGTGCGGCTAGCCGCGCTTGGGCTCGGGGCGCCCCGCGCCGTACCAGCGCTCGCGCGGAACATCCATCGCCGCGCACAACGCCAGCCAGACCTCACGCGGCGCGACGCCCGCCGTCAGCGCCTCATCGGCCGTGCGCTCGCCGAGCGGCGACAGCACGAGATCGCGCACCAGGCTGCGACCGTAGGCATCGCCGAACTCGTCAGCGATGGCACGCAGAAACTCGCTGCGGGTCACCGTGACAGCCGGGTCGATCGACGCGCAGGCGTCAGCGCATCGCCAGGTCGGCGTCGAACTGCGCGACGAGCTCGTCGGGCAGCGTGTCGGGAACGGTGCTGAGACCCTCGATCACGGCAAGGCGGTCGCCCACCTCGCGCATGATGACCGAGATCGGGGTGTCGAGGGCTTCGGCGACCGAGGCGAGAATCTCGCTCGACGCCTCCTTCTGCCCCCGCTCGACCTCGCTCAGGTACCCGAGCGCCACACTCGCGCGGCTCGCCACCTGTCGCAACGTGCGGCCCTTCTGCAGACGCACGTCGCGGAGGACCTCACCGATTTCCTGTCGAACCAGAACCATGGGGACCTCCTTTTCACTCGCCTCACGGCCAGCATCACGCCGGGCCGGTAACACTACCGGAACCGGATTGCTTCACTGTAACCGCCGCCACCTGAGCAGGGGTTGTCAGTCTGCTGTCTGTAACACGACTGTCACCCCAGTCATTCCCGACAGCGCCTCACGCACGCTCGGCGAGCACCTCGGCGAGCAGGTCGAGCGCCGCATCGCAGGCCTGAGCCCGGATCGCGGCGCGGCCGCCCGCAAAGCGGTGCTCGCGCACCGTCGTGCCCGCCGCATCCGCGACCGCGACATAGACCAGGCCCACCGGGGCTGCTCCTTGCGGGTCCGGTCCGGCGACGCCCGTCGTCGCCACCCCGAAATCGGCGGGATGCCCCCCGACCGCCGCGGCACCGCGAACCCCCTCGGCCATGGCCGCCGCGACCTCGGGATGCACGGGTCCGTGCTGAGCGAGCAGCCCGGCCGGAACGCCGAGCAGGCTGGCCTTGAGCGCCGTGTCGTAGGCGACGATGCCGCCGCGCACGACGAGCGACGCGCCCGGCACTCCCACGAGCGCGGCCACCACGGCACCGCCGGTCAGCGACTCGGCGACCGCGACCGACCGCCCGACCGTCGTGAGCCGGTCGACGAGCCCGGCCGCACGGTCGGCAGCGGTCACGACGCGGCGGCCCGGTTCTGGCGCCACGCCTGCACGAGGTAGTCGATGCCGGTGACGACCGTGAGCACGAACGCCGCCGACATGAGCACGGTGTTGACGACGTGCACCCACTCGCCGAAGAGGTTCCAGAGCGGCAGCAGTGCTGACGAGATGGCGACCGACTGCACGACGGTCTTGAGCTTGCCGCCCCGCGAGGCAGGAATCACGCGGTCGCGCAGCATGAGGAACCGGAACAGCGTGATGCCCCACTCGCGCACGAGGATCACGACGACGACCCAGACCGGCAGCTCGGCGAGCACCGCGAGCATGACGAGGGCCGCGCCCGTGAGCAGCTTGTCGGCGATGGGGTCGAGCAGGATGCCGAGGTCGGTCACGAGATTGCGTCGGCGGGCCAGCATGCCGTCAACGCCGTCGGTCGCGATGGCGACGATGAACAGCAGAGCCGCGGCGATGCGCAGCGGGCCGTCGGCCCCGCCGTCGAGCACGAGCAGCACGACGAAGACGGGGGCGAGCAGGATGCGCACCACCGTGATGATGTTCGCCAGGTTGCCGCTGCTCGCCGGCGACTCGCCAGCGCGCACGACCCGCCCGCGGAGGGAGTAGGACCGGGCGCTCGCCTCGGACTCGGTCACGCGGGCCTCCCGGCTGATGGTCGCGGTGCGGGCCTGAGCGGCGTCACTCGCGGTCGGTCAACTGCCAGGCGTCCTCATCAGAGCCGCCCTCGACCTCAGGATACCCCTCCGTCATGCGCGGGACGGGGTCGTCCGCGACGCGCGACGCGGGCGCAGCATCCTCGCCCCGAAGCCGCGCGAGCACCTCGGGAAGCTGGTCGGGGCTCACGAGCACGTCGCGCGCCTTCGAGCCTTCGGAGGGGCCGACGATCTCGCGCGATTCGAGCAGATCCATGAGCCGGCCGGCCTTCGCGAAGCCGACGCGCAGCTTGCGCTGCAGCATCGAGGTCGAGCCGAACTGGGTGCTGATGACGAGCTCGGCGGCGGCGAGCAGCACCTCGAGGTCGTCGCCGATGTCGGCGTCGATCTCGCGCTTGGTCGCCTCGGCCGCGACGTCGTCGCGGTACTCGGGCAGCGCCTGCTTCTTCACGTGCTCGACGACCGCCGCGATCTCGTGCTCGGTGACCCACGCGCCCTGCACGCGCACGGCCTTCGAGGCGCCCATCGGCAGGAAGAGCGCGTCGCCCTGGCCGATGAGCTTGTCGGCGCCCGGCTGGTCGAGGATGACGCGGCTGTCGGTCATGCTCGACACCGCGAACGCGAGCCGGCTCGGCACGTTGGCCTTGATGAGGCCCGTGACGACGTCGACACTCGGACGCTGGGTGGCAAGCACGAGGTGGATGCCGGACGCGCGGGCAAGCTGCGTGATGCGCACGATCGAGTCTTCGACATCGCGCGGGGCGACCATCATGAGGTCCGCGAGCTCGTCGACCACCACGAGCAGGTACGGGTAGGGCTGCAGCTGACGCTTGCTGCCCTCGGGAAGCTCGATCTCGTTCGCGAGCACCGCGCGGTTGAAGTCGTCGATGTGGCGGAACCCGAACGACGCGAGGTCGTCGTACCGCATGTCCATCTCCTTGACGACCCACTGCAGCGCCTCGGCCGCCTTCTTGGGGTTCGTGATGATGGGGGTGATGAGGTGCGGCACGCCCTGGTAGGCGGCGAGCTCGACGCGCTTCGGGTCGACGAGCACCATGCGCACCTCGGCGGGCTTCGCCCGCATGAGCACGCTCGTGATCATCGAGTTGACGAAGCTCGACTTGCCCGAGCCCGTCGAACCGGCGACGAGCAGGTGGGGCATCTTCGCGAGGTTGGCGACGACGTAGCCGCCCTCGACGTCCTTGCCCACCCCGATCGTCATGGGGTGCAGGGCCTTGGAGGCCGCGCTCGAGCGCAGCACATCGCCGAGGCTGACGATCTCGCGGTCGACGTTGGGGATCTCGACGCCGATCGCGCTCTTGCCGGGAATCGGCGACAGGATGTTGACCTCGTTGCTCGCGACGGCGTACGAGATGTTCTTGGTGAGCGCCGTAAAGCGCTCGACCTTGACGCCCGGGCCGAGCTCGACCTCGTAGCGCGTGACGCTCGGACCGCGGCTGAAGCCCGTGACGCGCGCGTCGACCTGGAACTGCGCGAGCACCTCGGTGATCGCCGCGACGACCGAGTCGTTGGCCGCCGACTTCGACTTCGGCGGATCGCCCGGAGCGAGCAGCGAGGCCGCCGGCAGCCGGTACGGCGTCCCGGTGCGCGACCGTGCCGGAGGGGCGAACTCCCCCGCTGCGCCCTTCTCGCTTGCGCTCGTGGCGAAGCCCGGGAGGACGGCGGGCGCGACCTGCTCGCGAGCCGCGGGCGCGGCATCCACCTCGCCCGTGAACCGGCGCACGGCGCGCTCGGCGGCCGTCAGCACGTCGTCGAGGCTCTCGGTGACAGCAGCGCGCTGCGCCGCGTCGATGACCTCGGTGGCCTGCTCGCGCTCGACGGGGCTGTCGAACGCCGCCGACTCGCGCGTCGACTTGCCCTTGCGCCACCAGGGCATCGAGCTCGTGTCGTCCATGTCGAGGCCGAGATCGGTGAGCGACCCGAACTCGACGCTCTCGGTCTCGGCCTTCGCCTTCGGCTCGCGCGGCGCGAGCTCGGCGCCGAACAGGTAGCTGTAGAGCTCGCGCAGGCGATCGCCGATGCGGTTCGGCGGGGTCTTCGTCATGATGAGCACCGAGAGGGCGGCGAGCACCACGAGGGCCGGCACGGCGACGTAGACGGTCGCGAGCAGCAGCACCCCGCCGAGGATCCAGCCCAGGATGCCGCCGGCCTGGGCGAGCGCGAGCGGGGGCAGCGCGGGCTGCGGGGCCCCGAGTGCGATGTGGCAGAGCGCGCTGACGCTCGCGATGAGCAAGCCCAGGCCGATGCCGATGCGCGTGTTGTCGTGCACGCTCGCCGGGTGCCGGAAGAGCCAGCCGGCGAACACGAGCATGATGACGGGCAGCGCGAACGAGACGCGGCCGACGAGGCCGCCGAAGGTCCAGGCATTGAGGGCGACGGCCACGGGGTCGGTGGCGAAGAACCATTCGACGACGGCACCTGCGATCGCGAGCACGACGATGAAGAACGGCACGCCGTCGCGCCGCTCCTCTTTCGCGAGCGTCTCGCGGCCGAGCACGCGGAACGTCGCGCCCGTCATGTGGGCGAGGCCCATCCAGAGACGAGTCAGGATGCCCTGCTCGGGCTCAGGGGCGGCCGGCAGCTTCTTCGTGGGCTGCGTGCGCGAGCGGCTCGATGCGCCACCCGAGCGCGCTGATGCGGCGCGCGGGCGCGACGACGACCGGGTGCTCGATGCCATGCGCCTACGGTACCCGCGCCGTGCGACCGCGGCCGGGGGCGACACGCGCCGACGCCGGGCGCGCCGGGCTCAGACGCCGCAGTAGCCCACGCCGCCGTCGGTCGCCCAGACTGCGAACGGAGCGACCGAGGTGGGGTGCGTCGTCATGACGACGACGCGGTCGAGCTCGTCGGGCAGCCAGTAGGGCTCGAACGCGCTGTCGTTCCACGAGACCTCGAAGACCAGGCGGCCGGCACCCTCGTCGACGACGTAGAGCCTACTCACGACCGCGTCGATCGGACCGGTGATCGTCGGGTAGGCGGCCAGCAGCTCGGTGACCGTCGAACCGATGACGATGCCCTCGGTCGTCGGCACGGTCGACGGACCGATCACCTGGATGGCGCCGACCTCGCCCGACTCTCCCACGGCGACGCCGAAGAGCCCGGCGCCATCCGAGCCCGCGTAGTCGGGCACCGCTCGCCACAGCCCGGCCGCGGGATCACCCGGCGCGATCCCGAAATCGGGATCCACGCACGCTTCCGGGTCGAACACGATCATCGCCCTCGGATCGTCGGGGGCCGGAGCCGGCTGCCCGATCACGAGCAGGTTGAGGGACCCGGGCGCGAGCGCGAGCTCGTCAGCGGATGGCCGCGTGGGGTCGGGGCTGGGCTCAGTGGGTGCGCTCGAACTCGAGCTCTCGCTCGGGCCGGGCTCGGCGCTCGGGAACTCAGGAGCACACGCCGCAAGGGCGAGCAGGAGCCCCGCCGAGGGAACCGCCCAGTAGGCCTTCATGGGCACAGCATAGAGAGGCTGTGCGCTGGAGGCTACGCCCTCGACGCTAGGCCTCGGCCCGCGCCGCCGCGCGGCGCGGCAATCCAGCACCGATTGGGTGATCGAGGCGGCTAGGCCTCGATCACCACGGGAACGATCATCGGACGCCGGCGGTGCTGCGTGTTGACCCAGCGGCCGACGACGCGGCGCACAACCTGGCTGAACGCGTGCGTGTCGCGGGTGCCGTTGGAGGCGGCATCCACCAACGCCTTGATGATCTGCGGCTTGACGTCGTCGAAGATCGCCTCGTCGGGAGCGAACCCGCGCGCGTGGATCTCAGGGCCGACGACGACCTTGCCGGTCTGAGCATCCATGGCCACGAAGATCGAGATGAAGCCCTCTTCAGCGAGGATGCGGCGGTCTTTCAGATCGGCGTCGGTGATCTCGCCGACCGTCGAACCGTCGACGTACACGAAGCCGATGTCGAGCTGGCCCGTCACGCGCGCGACACCGCCGCGCAGATCGACGACCGTGCCGTTCTCGCCCACGATGACGTTCTTCTCGGGCACGCCCGTCGCGATCGCGAGTTCGGCGTTCGCGACCAGGTGGCGCTGCTCGCCGTGCACGGGCATGACGTTCGTCGGGTGCAGCACGTTGTAGAAGTAGAGCAGCTCGCCCGCCGAGGCGTGACCCGAGACGTGAACGCGAGACGTGCCCTTGTGCACGACCTTGGCTCCGAGCTTCATGAGGCCGTTGATGACGCGGTAGACAGCGTTCTCGTTGCCCGGGATGAGGCTCGAGGCGAGGATGACGGTGTCGCCCGAGCCGATCTCGATCTGGTGCTCGAGGTTGGCCATGCGCGCGAGCACCGCCATGGGCTCGCCCTGACTGCCGGTCGACATGTAGACGATCTGGTCGTCGGGCAGGTTCGCGGCCTTCTTGTGGTCGATGAGGATGTCGTCGGGCACCTTCAAGAAGCCGAGATCGGCCGCGATCGTCATGTTGCGCACCATGCTGCGGCCCATGAGCGCGACCTTGCGCCCGTTCGCGTGCGCGGCATCGAGCACCTGCTGCACGCGGTGCACGTGGCTCGAGAAGCTCGCGACGATGACGCGGCGCGGGGCGCGCGCGATCACGCTCTCGAGCACCGGCCCGATGTCGCGCTCGAGCGCCGTGAACCCGGGAACATCGGCGTTCGTCGAGTCGCTCAGCACGAGGTCGACGCCCTGCTCGCCCCAGCGGGCGATCGCACGCAGGTCGGTGATGCGGTCATCCAAGGGCAACTGGTCCATCTTGAAGTCACCCGTGTGCAGCACCGTGCCGCCCGCGGTCTGCACGACGATGGCGAGGGCATCCGGAATCGAGTGGTTGACGGCGATGAATTCGAGGGTGAACGGTCCGAGCTTCTCGACCTGCCCCTCCCGCACCATGTGGGTGTAGGGCTCAATGCGGTGCTCCTTGAGCTTCGCCTCGATGAAGGCGAGCGTGAGCTTCGAGCCGAGGATCGGGATGTCCTGCCGCATGCGCAGCAGGTAGGGCACGGCGCCGATGTGGTCTTCGTGACCGTGCGTCAACACGACGGCGATGATGTCGTCGAGACGATCGCGGATGGGCTCGAAGTCGGGGAGGATCAGGTCGACGCCGGGCTGGGTCTCTTCGGGGAAGAGCACGCCGCAGTCGATGATGAGCAGCTTTCCGTCGATCTCGAAGACGGTCATGTTGCGGCCGATCTCGCCGATGCCACCGAGCGGGATGATGCGCAGCGTGCCGGGATCGAGAACGGGCGGGCGGAAGAGTTCGGTGGGCATGTGTCGCCTCTGCTTCTGGTGGTGCGCGGTGGGGCGCGAGCCCCCTGATTCGGTCTAGCGGGTGGTGCCGGCCACCTTGGGCAAGGCACCGCCGGCCGCGGCGTTGCGGTCGGGTCGGAAGTTGTGGAAGTCGACGCCCGCCACGCTCTGCACGAGGTCGAGCTCGTCTTCGATGACGGCGGCCTCGTGCTCTTCGGGGCCGACGAGCGGCAAGCGCACGCGCGGGGTGCCGATGCGGCCGAGGCCGTGCAGCACGTACTTGGTCGCGACGGTGCCCGGAACGTGGGTCATGATCGCGCGTACGAGGGGCTCGAGGTGCTGGTGCTCGGCCGTCGCCGTCGCCAGGTCGTTGGCGTTCACGGCGTCGACGATCGTGCGATACGACCCCGGGGCGACGTTGGCCGTGACGCCGATGAGCCCCGTGCCGCCGATCGCGAGCGTCGGCAGCACGTTGGCGTCGTCGCCCGCGAAGTACATGAGGTCGGTCTGGTTGAGCACGCGGCTGACCTCGCTCAGGTCGCCCTTTGCGTCTTTGACGGCGAGGATGTTCGGGTGCTTCGCGGCGCGCAGGATCGTCTCGTACATGATCGGGATGCCCGCGCGACCCGGGATGTCGTAGAGGATCACCGGCAGGTCGGTCGCGTCGGCGACCATGCGGAAGTGCGTGAGCACACCTGCCTGCGTCGGCTTGTTGTAGTACGGCGTGACGATCATGACGCCGTCGGCGCCGGCCTTCGCGCTCGCCTTGTAGAGCTCGATCGCGTGCGCGGTCTCGTTCGAGCCGCCGCCCGTGATGATGGATGCCCGGCCCGCGCTCACCGACTTGCCGACCTCGACCAGCCGGATCTTCTCGGCGTCGGTCAGGGTGCTCGTCTCCCCCGTCGTGCCCGTCACGACGATGCCGTCGGCGCCCGCACCGATCACGTCGTCGATGTGCTTCTCGACCCCGGCCCAGTCGACTTCGCCGTCCGCCAGCATGGGCGTGACGAGCGCGACGAGCACTTGACCGAAGGGGTTGTTCGCAGACACGTGCTTCAGGGTATCGCGCTCACGCGCGGCCCGGCTCGCGGTCGCTCTCTCTGACGTATCCCCGCCCGATACCTGCCACCGGGGGGTGTGGGCGGGCGAGTGTCCGCTCGCCCCGGCGAATCGTGCGACTTGCCGGCTGCAAGGTGCGACTCACTGTGGTCGGCCTCACACTCCGGGGCGAGCGGACAGGTGGTCTCCCCGGGCAACGATGGCCGCAACGGTCGCGACGATCCCCGCTGGGTCGTCGAACACCTGGCGGTAGTCGGGTCGCAGAACGATGAAGCCGAGGGCCATAAGCGACTCATCCCGCCGGAGATCTGCCCGCCGGTTCGCCGGCTCGGCGTGGTGAGCCTCGCTGTCGCACTCGATGAGGAGGCGATCGCCGACGAGCAGATCGGCGCGCGCGAAGTCGCCGATCGGAAGCGAAGCCTGCGGCGTCGCTTGGATTCCCGCCTCGCGCAGCAGCACTCGCAGCACGCTCTCCGTGCCCGACTCAGAGCGCTCATCGGCGAGCGCCGCGGCGGCCCTCGCCTGCGGCCGCCAGCCCGCTGCCAGAAACTGAAGCTCGACCGGGGTCAGCGGGGCGGCTCGAAGCGCAGAGTCGAGCACCGCCACCGCAAACGGGAGTGGGAGGTCGTTCGCGGCTCGCGCGAGTGCCGCCTCGAGCGGTGCGACGCCGAAGCGGGGTCGAGAACCGGCAGGAAGCCAGTGGATGAGCACGGTCCTGCCCTGGGCCTCTGCCGGTCGTTCCTGGACGTCGTCCGCGACTTCGACGTGCAAGGGTGATCTCGCGCCGGGCGGCGCCCACAGACCGTGGTGCCGAAGAGCCGACACGCCCGCGATGCGCCCGCCGACCGCTGCCGCGAGACGAATGTCTGCGTCGAGTTCAGGCAACGCGTACACCCCCCGACGCAGCCGACTCAGCTCACCTCGAGAGTGAGCGCGTCGCAACGCGCGTTGGCCAGACTGATCATGGGCGAGGTCAGCGGCTCGCGCGACTCCGCCGTGTGCTCGCAGTGCCGCGGTGAACGAGTGCATGCGACGAGCATCCGTCAGCCGGGCGCAACGCGAGAGGGAACGCGACCATATGTGCACGTAACCCCGCGTCGAGGAGAGTTGGGGTGGAGCGCGTGGAGGTCCGTTCAATCCGGAGTCTGTCGCGACTCACCGTCGTGCGAATCAGACACGCCACGCACACTGCGAGTCACCGGGGTGAGCGGACACGACAGGGGCACCGGGACGGGGCCACCGGTCACGGCTGGTCAGGTCGCGCGCTTGGATAACTCGCCCGGCTGGGCAGGTCGCCGCGGTGCGGGCGCGCGGCTAGGGCGCGACGCGGCCGTTGGCGTTGAAGGCCTCGAAGGTGAGGGGCATGAGCTCGGCGAAGTGGTGCTCCATGAGCTCGGCCACCATCTCGATCTCGCGCTGCGGGAACGACGGGAAGTGCGTGCCCTCGCGCTTGGTGCGCAGCGAGAGGAAGTTCATGAGCGAGCGAGCGTTCATCGTGACGTACATCGAGCTGTAGATCGTCACGGGGAGGACCGCGCGGGCCACTTCGCGTGCGATACCTGCGGCGAGCATCCGCTGGTAGGAGGCGTAGGCCGCCTCGCACACGGCGCGCACCTCCGCGTCGACGAGGGCGGTCTGCTCGGGGGTGCCGGGCAGGAACTCGTAGGCGCCGGGCTTGCCCACCTGCACGAGGTTGCGCTCGGGGCCGGGCACGTAGAACACCGGGTTGAGCTCGCGGTAGCGACCGCTCTCCTCGTTGTATGAGGCGATGCGGTGCCGCATGAACTCGCGGAAGACGAAGATGGGCGCCTGCACGTAGAACGTCATCGAGTTGTGCTCGAACGGCGAGCCGTGGCGGTCGCGCATGAGGTAGTTGATGAGTCCGCGATCGCGCGCCGTCGCCTCGTCGCCCGCCGCCGCGGCCTCGAGCGTCTGCTCGCCCTGCGTCGACACGCGGGCGGCGAAGAGCACGTCGCTGTCGTGGGCGCTGGCCCGCACGAGCTCGACGGTCACATCGGAGCGGAACTGGATCTCGGCAGGCTCGGTCACGTTCGTCACCCTACCGGGGGCCCGCCGTCGTCTCGCGGCGTCACACACGGGAATGCATGAAGCAGGTTTCGTATTGTGGTGATCATGGATGCTCTTCCCGCCCTCGTCGTGATCGTGGCGCTCGTCGCCCTTGCGACGGCGCTCGGCCTCGTGCTGCGGTCCCGCAGCGTTCGCGTGGCGAAGGGCTGCGGCGGAGACGAGCACGAGCTGGTCGTTCCGGGCGCCGAGGTGACCCTCGTGCAGCTGTCGAGCCCGGTCTGCTCGGCGTGCGCGGCGATGCGTCGGGTGGCCGGCGAGCTCGTGGCGAGCGACAGCACCGTCGCGCACCGCGAGGTCGACGTGCTCGACGATCCGGAGATCGCGCGCCGGCACTCGGTGTTCTCGACGCCGACGACGCTCGTGCTCGACCACGAGGGCCACGTGCGCGCGCGCCTGATCGGCGCCGTGCCACCCGCCGACGTGCGCGCCGCGGTCGAGGCCGCGCGGTCGCGGCTGGTGGCCGCGTGAGCGGGGCATCGCCGGCACCGACCGGCGCCGAGCGGCCGTTCGGCATCGACCCGCGCGGTCCGCGCTTCGGGGCCGCGATCACCTCGGTGCTGCTGCTCGTCGTCGTGCTGCTCGGGCTCACCGCGCCGCTCGGGGCCGACCTCGCCGCCCGCGCCCTGCAGCCCGCCGCGCTGCTGCTGACCGTGCTCGTCGGGCTGTTCGCGTGGGGAGCCTTCGCGGGCATCCAGAAGCATCCCTACGGCCTGCTCTACCGCCGTCTGATCGCCCCGCGCCTTGCGCCGCCGACCGAGCGCGAGCACCCCGCTCCGCCGACCTTCGCGCAGCTCGTCGGGCTGCTCGTGACGGCGACGGGGCTCGTGCTGCACCTGCTCGGCGTTCCCGGCGCCCTCGTGGTCGCGGCGAGCGCCGCTTTCCTCGCGGCGTTCCTCAACGCCGTCTTCGCCTACTGCTTGGGCTGCCAGTTCTACGTGCTGCTCGTGCGCGCCGGAATCATCCGCCGCTCGGCATCACCCGCGTAGGCTGAAGGCCCGCAGCCCGCACGAGTCGTCAGGAGCACTGCCATGGCCGTCACCAGCGAAGCAACCACTCTGTGGTTCGGATCCCTGCTCGAAGGCTCGGGAACGACCTCTCTCGACTCGTCGGATGCGGGCGAGTTCCCCGTCACGTGGGCCGCGCGCTCGGAGGGCGTCGCGGGGCGCACGAACCCCGAAGAGCTGCTGGGCGCGGCGCACTCCGCCTGCTACTCGATGGCGCTCTCGAACGCGCTCAGCAAGGCCGGACACGCCCCCGAGAGCCTGCAGGTCACCGCCGCCGTCACGTTCGTGCCCGGTGAGGGCATCACGGGCAGTCACCTGCTCGTGAGCGCGAAGGTTCCGGGCCTCACGGCCGAGCAGTTCCAGGGCTTCGCCGAGGACGCCAAGACCGGCTGCCCGGTGTCGCAGGCGCTCGCGGGCGTCGCCATCACGCTCGAAGCATCGCTCGCCTAGTGGCCGCCCCGGCACCGATGCGCGTGCTCATCGCCGGCGCTTCCGGCATGATCGGCACCGAACTGCAGCGTCAACTGCGCGCCGACGGGCACACCGTGCTCACGCTCGTGCGGCGAGCGCCGCGCTCCGAGACCGAGTTCGCGTGGGCCCCTGACGCCCGCGTGCTCGACTTCCGGGTGTTCGAGCAGGCGGACGCCGTGGTGAACCTCTCCGGGGCCTCCATCTCGCGGATCCCGTGGACGCGCCGCTATCAGAAGCAGATTCTCGACTCGCGCGTTCGCGCGACGCGCGCGCTCGCCGAGGGCATGACGATGGCGAGCACTCCCCCGCGGGTGTTCCTGAGCGGGTCGGCCGTCGGCTATTACGGCGACCGCCCCGCGGTGCGCTTGACCGAGGATGCGAGCAAGGGCGAGGGCTTCCTGAGCGACGTCGTCGCCGCCTGGGAGGAGGCCGCGGGCCTCGCGCCCGAGGCGACGCGCACGGTGCTGCTGCGAACGGGCCTCGTGGTCGGCCGCGGGGGCGCGATGACTCCCTTGCGCCTGCTCACCGCGCTCGGTGCGGCGGCGCGCATCGGTTCGGGCGGCCAGCATTGGCCGTGGATCAGCCTTTATGACGAGGCGGCGGCGATCCGCCACCTGCTCACGTCGAACCTGCGCGGACCGGTCAACCTCGCTGGCCCCACCCCCGCGACGAGCGACCGCATCACGCGCGCCCTCGCCGCGGCGATGCACCGCTGGCACCTGTTCACCCTGCCCGAAGGCCTCATCAGCCTCATGATGGGCGAAGCCGGTCGCGAGCTGCTGCTCGCGAGCCAGAAGCAGATCCCGTCGAAGCTGCTCGCCGACGGCTTCTCGTTCCGTCACGAGACGGTCGAGCAGGCCATCGACGAGCTCGTGCGGCCGACCCCGGTCGAGGTCGCGAGCGTCTAGCGCGCAGACGCCCCTGGCGGGATGGCGGGCGGCGCAGCACGCTCGAGACGCATCGCCTCGCGCATGGCCCACCGCGCCCGGCGCCGATCGCGGCTGCCGTCGTAGGCGAGCGCAAGGCGGAACCAGCGCTGCCACGATTCGGGATGCTGCTGCACCTCGAGCGCGTACCGCGCGAAGATCGCGTCGGCCGCTTCGCGCTCGACCCGGCCGCTCACGCGCGCGGGCAGCTCGTCGTCGGGTAGCCCGCCCTCCGCCTCCAGCCGGCGCGCGAGCGCTTCGGCGCGGAAGCCGAACCGCAGCTCGACGACGAGGGCCCAGAACCCCAGCAGCGGGAAGACGACGAGCGCCCACCCCATGCCCTGCACGATCGGCAGCGGATCGCCGATGAGCCGCAGCGCATAGCCGAGCACCACGACGAGGTAGAGGCCGAGCAAAGCGGCCATGCCGAAGACGGCCCAGCGGGCGCGGGTCATTCGGCGTCGGCCCCGGCCGGATCAGCAGCTGCAGCGTCGGCGGCAGCGGCGGCGGCCGCAGGGCTGGCCCCCGACCCACTCAGCCCGATGAGGGCGTCGAGGCCGACGACGAGCCCCGTGATCTCGAGCGCCGCCCGCAGACCGAGCAGGATGCCGGCCTCGTACGAGCTCGGCGAGAGCGTCTCGTGCGTGATCGTCAGCACCTCGCCCGTGCCGCCGAAGTGCACGTCCTGCCGCGCGACGGCGCCCTGCAGGCGCAGCGAGTGGATGGGCACGCTCGCGACCTGCTGCCCGCGGGCCCGCTGGTCGGTGTGCGGGGCGACGACGGGGCCCAGCTCGGCACGAGCGTGCCCGATGAGCTCGGCGGTGCGCACGGCCGTGCCCGAGGGCGAGTCGACTTTGGCGGCGTGGTGGGTCTCGACGATCTCGATCGACTCGAAGTAGCGGGCGGCGATGGTCGAGAGGTGCGTCGCGAGTACGCTGCCGACCGAGAAGTTCGGGATCACGATGACCCCCGCATCCGGATGCGACTGCAGCAGGGTGCGCAGGGTGCGCAGGCGGTCCTCGCTCCAGCCGCTCGTGCCGACGAGCACCTTGAGGCCGGCGCGCACGGCGTGGTCGACGACCGTCGGCGAGACGCCAGGGGCCGTGACATCGAGCACGACATCGGCCCCGAGCATCTCGCCGAGGTCGGAGCGCGAGTCGAGCCGCGCGACGAGCGCGAGATCAGACTGCTGCTCGATGAGCGTGCACGCGAGCGACCCGAGTCGTCCGCTCGCACCGACGACGGCGACCCGAGTGACCATGGCGCCCAGTCTACGGCGGGCGAGCCCTCGCCTAGGCTGAGCCCATGGTCACCTGGCGCACCGCCCTGCCGAGCGATGAGCCCGCTCGAATCCTGCTCGACCAGTACTTCGCCGCGCGGGCGCACGGCTTCCCTGCCGGGCCGGACGCGTACCGCCGCACCGTGCCCGACGACACCGAGTTCACGCCGCCCGCGGGCGTGTTCCTGCTCGTCGAGGGCGAGAACCTCTCGGGCGAGCCGGCCGATGTGGGCTGCGGCGGGGTGCGGCGCATCGCCGACGGGGCGCTCGGTCCGCGCTTCGAGGTCAAGCACCTCTGGGTGCAGCCGCACACTCGCCGATTGGGATACGGGCGCGCGCTCATGGACGAGCTCAGCCGACGGGCCCGCGAGCTGGGCGCCGCTGAGCTCGTGCTCGACACCAACGAGAGCCTCGACGCCGCGTCAGCGCTGTACCGCTCCCTCGGCTTCGCGCCGATCGCGCCGTACAACGACAACCCGAACGCGACGACCTGGCTGGGCCGCGTGCTCTGACCGCGTCCTGTCAGCCGGTTGTCACCTGGCCGACACTCATGACGAAGGCCAACCCGGCGAGCAGCACGGAGAAGGCGACGAGAACCCACCGCCGCGCAACCCACCCGAGCACGATCGTCAGAATGGCCGCGACGAGGGTGATGCGCGCATCGCGCGACCACTCGGCGGCCTCGCCGATACTCACCGCTCCCGCGCCGAGCGCCGAGCCGACGCCCCAGGCGACGGCCGTGAGAACCAGTTGCAGTGCCACCAACAGAGCGATGACGAAGATCAGCCACCCGAGAATCGCGCAGAGCCGCTGCCACTCCGGAGCCGATGCATCCTGCCCAACCGGTGCATTGCTCACGTTCAGAGCCTAGCACCCTGGTGTGAGACCGCTGCTCGTCGGGTTCGTCGTCAGGCGAGGCTGAGGAAGAGCTTCTCGAGGTCGGCGACCTCGACGGGGTCGCCGCCGTTCTCGCCGTCGCGCAGGCACTCCTTGAGCGCCGAGGCGATGATGGCGAATCCGGCGCGATCAATGGCGCTGGATGCTGCGCTCAACTGCGTGACGATGTCACGGCAGTCCCGGCCGTCCTCGATCATCGTGAGCACCGCGCCGAGCTGCCCCTGAGCACGGCGCAGCCGGTTCGCGATTTTCTTGGCCTCGTCGGCGGGAATCGTCGTCATCGGTCGTCTCCTGTCGCGTAATCGAGGCCGCGCTGCACCCACGCCGAGGTGCCGCCCGCCACCGAGACGGCGTCGAAGCCCTGGGCGTTGAGGAAGTCGGCGGCGCGCAGGCTGCGTGCCCCGGAGTGGCAGATGATGTAGACGGTCTCATCGCGCGGCAGGGCATCCAGCGCATCGGGGATCGTGCCGAGGGGGACGAGACGCACACCGGGAACGTGGGCGGCGATGTACTCGTCGACCTCGCGCACGTCGATGACGGTCGCACCGCGCTCGCGCTCGAGCACGAGCTGGTCGACGGTGATCTCGTCAGCCATGGGGACTCCTTCGGATCGGGTGGTGCGGGTGGTCACGCGGCGACGAGGGTCGGCGCGAGGGCCGCGGTTCCGGCCCACCACGTCGTGTAGCCGCCGTCGAGATTGGCCACCGTCACACCGTACTGCCGCAGGAGCGCCGCGGCGGTGTGCCCGCGCTGGCCCACCTTGCAGGTGACGATGACGCGTTCGCCGCGCAGCCGTTCTGCGTGGTCGCGCAGCTCGTCGAGCGTGATGAGCTCGCTGCCGGGGATCGCGCCGAGAGCGTTCTCGCCCGGCGTGCGCACGTCGATCAGTCGCCACCCCTCGGCCTGCTTGCCGGCGACCTCGTGCCACTGCACTGTCAGCTCCCCCTCGATGAGATTGTCATCGACGTAGCCGAGCATGTTGACGGGGTCTTTCGCCGAGCCGAACTGGGGCGCGTACGCGAGCTCGAGGTCGGCGAGACCCCGGGCCGGAATACCACCGGCCATCGCCGTGGCGATGACGTCGATGCGCTTCTCGGCGCCGCCCCCGATGGCTTGGGCGCCGAGGATGGCGTCGGTATCGGCGTCGACCACGAGCTTGAGGGCGAGCTGCTCGGCACCCGGGTAGTAGCCGGCGTGGTTCGTGGGGTGCGTGTGGATGACGCGGATCGCCCGCCCCTCCTCGCGCAGCTCCCGCTCGGTGCGGCCGACGGCCGCGGCGGTCAGGCCGAACACGCCGATGACCGCGGTGCCGAGTGCGGGCACGGCGGCATGCGGACGACCGGCGATGACATCGGCCGCGAGCCGCCCATGCCGGTTCGCGAGGCCCGCGAGCCAGACCGGCGAGGGGTCGCCGTCGAAGCGGTGCTTCACGACGGCGTCGCCGACGGCGAAGATCGCGGGGTCGGAGGTGCGCTGCTCGTCGTCGACGACGATGGAGCCGCTCGCGTCGAGCTCGAGGCCCGCATGGCGGGCGAGGCCGCTCTCGGGGCGCACCCCGACCGAGAGCACGACGAGGTCGGCCGGAAGGGTCGCGGCACCGCCGTCGAGCACGACGTGATCGTTCGCGATGCCGGTCAGGGTCGTGCCCAGGTGCAGCTCGACGCCGTTCGCGCGCAGGCGCTGCGCCACGATGTGCGCCATCTCGACGTCGAAGGGACGCAGCACGTGCGGCATCGATTGCACGACCGCGACGTCGAGGCCGCGGTGGCGCAGGTTCTCGGCGAGTTCGAGGCCGATGAAGCCCGCCCCCGCGATGACCGCACGGCGCGCGTGCTGAGCCGCTGCGATGATGCGATCCATGTCGGCGATGTCGCGCAGCACGAGGCCGAGGTCAACCCCGGGGATATCAGGGCGCACGGGTGCCGCGCCGGGGCTGAGGATGAGGGCGTCGTACCCGATCGACTGCTCGGCGCCCGTCGTGAGGTCGCGCGCGAGCACGGTGCGGGCATCCCGATCGATCGCGACCGCCTCGGTGCGCACGCGCACGTCGAGGGCGAATCGGGCACCGAGCGATGCCGGAGTCTGCAGGATGAGCGACTCGCGATCGGCGATGACGCCGCCCACGTGATAGGGCAGGCCGCAGTTGGCGAACGAGACGTGCTCGCCGCGCTCGAGCACGATGATGCGGGCGCGCTCGTCGAGGCGGCGCAGGCGCGTGGCCGCCGACATGCCGCCAGCGACACCGCCGACGATGACGAAGGTTCGAGGGGAGGTCATGCCCTCATTGTATACCCCCTGGGGTATTTGGGCGACCGCTCCCAGCGGTCTCCCGAATCGCGCACAGCGCCGTGTGCGACAGTCGCATCATGCAGCGACCCGCCCTTCTCTCGCGCGCCCGGGCGCGGATCCTCGTGATGTTCTCGGGCGACCCTGACGGCACCCCCGCGTGGGTGCGCGCGCTCGAGACGGGCGACGACGAGGGGTACTTCGGGCCGGGCTCCGCGGTGTGGGAGGTGCACAGCGGGATCCCGACGGTCGTGGCGGGCATCCGGGCGCTGCTCATGCAGACGCTGCACCCCGGCGCCATGGCCGGCGTGCACGACCACTCGCGCTATCGGGAGGACCCGCTCGGCCGGCTCTCGGGCACCGTGCGCTGGGTGCTCACCACGACCTTCGCCGACCGCGCCCAGGCGGCCGCCGGATGCGCCTGGGTGGCGCGCTTGCACGACAGCGTGCGGGGCGACTACGCCGACGCAGACGGCACCATGCGGCCGTACACCGCGGGCGATGCCGATCTCGTCGGCTGGGTGCACTGCGTCTTCGCCGACGCGTTCATCGGCAGTCACGAGACGTGGGGCGGGCCCGTGCCGGGAGGCTCCGACCAGTACGTGCGCGAGTGGGCGACGGCGGGCGAGCTCATGGGCATGGTCGATCCGCCGCGCAGCCGCGCCGAGCTCGACGCGGCGATCGCCTCGTACCTGCCCGTGCTGCGGCGCGATGCCCGCGTCGACGAGGCCGTGCGCTGGCTGCGCCGCCCTCCCCTGGGGCGCGGAGTGGGCCCGGCCTATCGCGTGCTGTTCGCGGGAGCCGTCGCCTCGCTGCCCGACCAGTACCGCGAGCTGCTCGGGCTTCGACGCCCGCGGTGGCCCGCCATCGCCCTCACCGGGCTGGCCCTGCGATGGATGCGCCTGCTGCTGGGCTCGGAATCATCGAGCCTGCACTTCACGCGCCGTCGGCTCGAGCGACTCGCGACCGACCGGCAGCCCTCCGTCTAGAAGGGCTGGTCGACCGGGAGCCCCGTGCGCAGCTCGGCCGGCAGATGCCCGAGGTCGTTGTGGGTGACGAGCACGGGTGGCTTCGCCGTGCGCACGCGGATGATGGTCAGCCCGCAATTGGCCTGATTGACGCCCATCCATCGCCATGCCGGCGCCCCGAACACTTCGCGCACGAACCAGGCGATCACGAAGTTGTGCGTGATGAGCAGGTCGTGGCGGTCGTCGCGCGACGGCGAGAGCCATTCGGCCGTGGCGTCGGCCATCTGCGCCTCCCCCGCCGAGATCTCCTCGGGAGTGATGCCCCCGAAGAACGGCTCGAACGCGTGCGGCATCTCGGGCGAGGGGCCGGCGGGGATGCAGTCCATGAGCAGGGCCGACAGCTCGGGCTCGACGGCCGGCATGCGCTCGGTCATGAGGCGGGCGGTCTCGACGGCGCGCTGCAGCGGCGAGGTGTGCACGCTCGCGAAGGGCACCCCGCTCAGGCGCTCGGCGATGGCGCGGGCTTGCCGCTGACCACGGCCGCTCAACGGGCCATCGGGGAGGCCGTGCTCCGCATCCTGCTGCTCGCCATGACGGACGAGATAGACGTACCGCGACACGACACCACTCCCCTTGCTCGACCCGCATGAGCCTAGGCCATGGGGACGACGCGCCCCGGATGGGGGACAGACGGAAGGACAGACAGGGCTGTCTGTCCCCTGGTAGAGTGGCCCCACCGGATGCAGAGCACGTCGCCCGACGACCGCCGAGCACCGCATCGAGCAGGAGCAGCAGTGCCGGTTGCACCCCCCGTCGATACGCGTCGCCGCATGCCGCCCGCGAAGCTGCGCATTCTCGAAGCCGCGACCCAGCTCTTCTCGAGCGAGGGAATCCGGGCAGTCGGCGTCGATCGGCTGATCCAGCAGTCGTCGGTCACCAAAGCGACCTTCTACAAGCACTTCGGATCGAAGGAGCGCCTCATCCGCGACTACCTGACGACCGCCTCCGAGCACGAGCTCGCCCAGCTCGACCAGCTCATCCGGACGCAGGAGTCGCCGCACGCGGCCCTGCTCGCCATCGCCGATGCCGTGCACGCCGTTCTGCACGCCGAGACGTTCCAGGGCTCGCTGTTCATCAAGGCCGCCGCGGAGTTTCCCGACCAGCGCGACGCCGTGCGCTCGATCATCGCCGAGCACCACGAGGCCATCGCGAGCCGCATCACCGACCTGCTGCACCATGTCGGGCACCCCCTGCCGGGCGAGGCCGCCGACCAGCTCATGGTGGCCTACGTCGGAGCGCTGTCGTGGGGCCACGTCGGCGACCCGGTGGGCGCCTCGGTGGCGTTCCGCCGCACCGTCGAGCGCGTGCTCGCCGAACTGCCCATCGCCGCCTGAGCCGCCGCGACGGGACTCAGTCGCGCGTCACTCGCTGACGCGGTCGAGCTCGGTGAGCTGGTGCCGCGAGAGCGCCGTGCGCGGCGCGGCCATGATCGCCTCGAGCTGATCAGGGTTGCTCACCGAGACCACCGGGGCGATCACCCGCGGTCGACTCAGCAACCAGGAGAGCGCGACCGTCGCGACGCTCGTGCCCGTCTCCTCCGCGACCCGGTCGAGCGCACCGACGATGCGCAGCCCGCGCCGGTTCAGGTAGCGCGAGGCCTCGGCGCCGCGGCGCTCGCGCTCGAGATCGGCACGCGAGCGGTACTTGCCCGTGAGGAACCCCGCCGCGAGCGCGAACCGCGGCAGCACGCCGAGGTCGAGCTGCCCGGCGACGCGCGCAAGATCACCCTCGTACTCGTCGCGGTGCACGAGGTTGTAGTGCTTCTGCAGGGCCACCATGTGGGCGACCCCGAGCTGGCCCGAGGCGATGCGCGCCTCGAGCAGACGATCGCCCGTGTGGTCGCTGCCGCCGAAGTACCGAACGTGACCCGCGCGGATGAGCTCGTCGACCGCGAGCAGGGTCTCGTCGAACGAGACCGTCGTGTCATCGATGTGCAGGAAGAGCACGTCGATGTGATCGACACGCAGCCGTCGCATCGAGGCCTCGACCGAGGCGCGCACGGCGGGGGCCGAGAGCCCCGGGTGATCGGGACTCTTGCCGACCTTGGTCGCGATCGTCACGGCGTCGCGATTGCGCCGCTCGCGCATCCAGTTGCCGATCATGATCTCGCTGCGCCCACCGGCGTACGAGTCGGCGGTGTCGATGAAGGTGCCGTCGAGCTCGACGAATCGGTCGAGGATGCGCGTCGTGGTCGGACCATCGGCCGTCCATCCGAAGACGGTGCCGCTGAGGGCGATCGGAAAGACCCGCAGGTCGCTCGTGCCGATTCGGCGCGGTACCGCGACGGGTGCCGTCACGAGCGCCGTGTCGCCCGCGCTGGCTGCACGAGCCTCAGCGCTGCGGGTCGCGGGGTCGTTCACGGGCGGGGTCTTCTCTCTGGGGCGACCGCTGGCGCGGGCGAGGGTGTGTGGGGCGAGCGTACTGCGTGAGCGCCGCTCAATCACGCTGCGGCGCGCGATCGTTATCGGGCCGTGTCACGGGCGCTGGTGCGCAGCGGCTGCCGAAACGACCGCGGCGCGGCCGCGCCCGCGAGGGGGCACGACCGCGCCGGGTCGAGAACGCTGGTGCTAGCTGCTCTGCTTGGCGGCACGCACCGCGATGAGGCCGAAGCCCACCTTGTTGAGCACGTCGGCGATGACGTAGATGATCGCCGCGATGCCGATGGCGAGGGCCGCGTCGCTGCCGCTGAGCTCGAGGAACTCCTGCGTCGCGGTGCCGATCGGGTAGATCGCCCAGCCGGCGATGACGAACCACTTCATCGTCGAGACGGCACGCTGCACGTGAGCGGGCGCGTCGGCACCGAGCTTGAGCGTGTAGACGACGTAGACGATGTAGAGCCACGCGGCCGACGAGATGACGAAGAAGACGATGTTGCCGATCGATCCCGGCACGCCGATCTCACCGAGGTAGCCGGTGACGATCATGACGATGTCGGCGATGATGAGCTTCGTCAGCAGGCCCTTCTTGAGCGCGCCGGCGATCGCCACGATGAGCGCGAACTCGACGAGCAGCAGGGGCGTCGTGAGCAGCCAGTCGATGTACCGCAGCGGCAGGGTCGCGTCGACATCGGCCGCCGTGATCTCGCCGCCGGGGAACTTGACGACGTCTTTCATGACGTAGTACATGATCGCGGCGATGAACGTGATGACCGCGGCGTAGGTCGCCACCGAGCGCAGCTCGGGCTTCAGGTCATTCCGTTCGAGGTAGAACCACAGGGTGCCGGCCGCCATGGCGACGAAACCGAGCATGAAAAACGCTTGGACGATCTGGAAGTCCACAATTCTCCTTCGAACCGTGTCAGGTCGGCAGCTGGTGGCCGCCGACGAGGGGGGTGAGTGGTAGTCGATTCGCAACTCTTCGCAAGAACCGGGGATCGGGACCCTGCACCGTCGAATTAAGCCTGACTGTACGCCCCTTGCCCGGTACCAGCCGCCGATACGGCCAAGATTCGCTGTGTGCTCGCTGATGAAACGCCGGGAATGCGAGCGGCGCTCGCGGAACGCCGCCGTTCCACGTTGACCGAATACTGAACGATCGTTTAGTCTGATGGTCGTGAGCAGCCTGCGCAGCGACGGCACAACGCGCGATCGCATCCGGGATGCCGCACTCGCCCTCTTCGGCACCCACGGCTTCGACGGCGCCTCGGTGCGCGACATCGCCGCTCGCGCGGGAGTCAGCCCCGCCCTCGTCATGCACCACTTCGGCTCGAAGGAAGCGCTGCGCACCGAGTGCGACGCGCACATCGTGGAGGAGGTGCTCGGCCGGAAGGAGGGCCTGCACGAAGCCGACCCCGGCGACCTCGCGTCGACGATGCAGCGCTGGCTCGCTGACGTCGACGCCCACCGTGCGAGCCTCGACTACCTCGCGCGGATGATCACCGACGGCTCCCCCGCGGGCGATCGGCTCTTCGACGACCTCGTGGCGCGCACGCGCACGATGCTCGCCCAGGGCGCCGCGAGCGGCATCATGCACGAGAGCGCCGACCCGCAGATGACAGCCGTCATCGTCGCGTCGCACGGGCTCATGCCGCTGCTGCTCGAACACCACCTCGGTCGCGCCATGGGCGAGACGGGCCTCAGCGCCGCGCTCGTGCGGCGCATGACCCTGCCGACCCTGGAGCTCTACACCCACGGTCTCTACCGCACCACGGCCATCCTCGACGCAGCCGAAGCCGCCTTGGCCGGCACGCTCGACACGAGCCGCGGCCCGCGCTCGGACAAGGGCGCGGGAGACCCGAATCAGGATCCGGACCCGCCGGCGACCCCGGCATCCGACCCCTGATCGGCGCCGCAGGGCGCCCCCTCCAACGAAAGGACCCGGGGATGAGATCCCTCGCCATCGAAACACGCGCGCTCACGAAGCGCTACGGCCGCCGCACGGCGCTGCACGGGATCGACCTCGCGGTCGAGCCCGGCCGCGTCGTCGGCGTCATCGGCCCCAACGGGGCGGGCAAGACCACGACCATGCGCGTGCTGCTCGACATCATCCGCCCGACGAGCGGTGAGGTGCGCGTGCTCGGGCTCGACCCGCGCACGGCGGGCCCCGCGCTGCGGCGACGCATCGGCTACCTGCCGGGCGAGCTCGCGCTCGAGGGCCGCGCGACAGCGCGCAGCCTGCTGCGGCACTACGCCGAGCTCAACGGCGGCGCCCCGCACGCGCGCATCGACGACCTCGCCGAGCGGCTGGGGCTCGAGCTGAGCCGACCGGTGCGGTCGCTCAGCAAGGGCAACAAGCAGAAGGTCGGCCTCGTGCAGGCCTTCGTGCACCGCCCCGACCTGCTCGTGCTCGACGAGCCGACGAGCGGGCTCGACCCGCTCGTGCAGCAGGAGTTCCTGGCCCTGGTGCGCGAAGCCCGCGACGCGGGGCAGACCGTGCTGCTGAGCTCGCACGTCATCAGCGAGGTGCAGCAGGCCGCCGACGACGTCGCCGTGCTGCGCGCCGGGCGCATCGTCGATGTGAGCACGGTCGACCGGTTGCGCGCGGCGGCACGCCGCTCGGTGCGCATCACCGTGCGGCCCGCCGATCGCAAGCGCCTGCTCGCCCGACTCGGCGAGGTGCCACGACTCGACGATCTCGTCGTCACCGAGGTCGACGGCACGACGGTCGTGCACGGCATGCTCGGCGACGGCGTCGCCGCCTTCGTCGCGGCGATCGCGGCGAGCGACCCGCTCGACCTCGTCGTGCAAGAGCCCGACCTCGAGAGCGCGGTGCTCGGCTTCTACGGCCCGGGTCGCGCCGAACCGGGCGAGGAGGCAGGACGATGAGCGCGGCGACGACCACGCGCGCGACGACACCGCGCCCGCTCCCGCTGCTGCGCCGCACCCTGGCCGACGGTTGGCGCGGCCTCCTCGGCTGGAGCCTCGGGCTCGCCGGCGTCGTCGGCATGTACCTGCCGCTCTACTCGACGATCGGCGGCAACCCCGAGTTTCTGGCCATCATCGAGAGCCTGCCGCCGGAGCTCGTCGCGGCCCTCAGCTACGACCAGATCACGACGGGCGCCGGCTACACCCAGGGCACGGTGCATGGCCTCATCGGGTTCGTGCTCGTCACGATCGCGGCCGTGTCCTGGGGTGCCGCGATCATCGCCGGCGACGAGGAGCGCGGCACACTCGAGATCGTGCTCGCGCACGGGGTCGGGCGCACGCAGCTCGTGCTCGAGCGCTTCGCCGCGATCGCCATGAAGCTCGTCGCACTCGCCGTGCTGCTCGCCCTCATGGTGCTCGCCCTCAACGATCCCGCCGCGCTCGAGCTCACGCTCGAGGGCATCGTGGCGGGATCGGTGGCGCTGCTGGGCCTCGGCCTCCTGACCGCGGCCGTCGGCACGATGACGGGTGCCCTCGTGGGGCGGAGGTCGATCGCCGTCGGCGCCGCCGCGGGAGTGGCCGTGCTCGGCTACGCGCTCAATGCGCTCGGCAACCAGAACCCCGACCTCGAGTGGCTGCACGCGCTCTCGCCGTACCACTGGGCGTTCGGGGCCGAACCCCTCGCGAACGGGCTCGACGCGACCCTCGGCCTTCTGTACGGGGTCGCCGCGGCCGCCGTGATCGTGGCGGTGCTGGCGTTCCGCCGGCGCGACGTCGCCGTCTGACGACAGGTAACGTCACCACCCGGCGCTGAACGACGGATGCCCGCCCTCCGAGTGGAGGGCGGGCATCAGGTCGTTCCGGCGGAAGGGGGAAGGACTAGCCGTCTTCGCCCTCGGCGGGAGCGTCGCCGCCCTCGCCCTCCGCGAGCACCGGGGCGAGCGAGAGCTTGCCGCGGTCGTCGGTCTTCGTGATCTCGACGAGGATCTTCTGACCCACCGAGAGCACGTCCTCGACGTTGTCGACGCGCTTGCCGCCGGCGAGCTTGCGCACCTCGCTGATGTGCAGCAGACCGTCTTTACCCGGCATGAGCGAGACGAAGGCGCCGAACGCGGCGAGCTTCACGACCGTGCCCAGGTACTGCTCGCCGACCTCGGGGTTGATCGGGTTCGCGATGGCGTTGACCTGCAGGCGAGCAGCCTCGGCCGAGGCGCCGTCGACGGCGCCGATGTAGACCGTGCCGTCCTCCTCGATCGAGATCTGCGCACCGGTCTCGTCCTGGATCGCGTTGATCGTCTTGCCCTTCGGGCCGATCAGCTCGCCGATCTTGTCGACGGGGATCTGCACGCTGATGACGCGCGGCGCGGTGGGCGCCATCTCGTCGGGCGCGTCGATCGCCTGGTTCATGACCGCGAGGATCGCCATGCGGGCGTCCTTCGCCTGGCCGAGCGCCTGCTGCAGCACCGACGAGGGGATGCCGTCGAGCTTCGTGTCGAGCTGGATGGCCGTGACGAACTCGCTCGTGCCGGCGACCTTGAAGTCCATGTCGCCGAGGGCATCTTCCGCACCGAGGATGTCGGTGAGGGCCGCGTAGCGGGTCTCACCATCCACCTGGTCGCTGATGAGGCCCATCGCGATGCCCGCGACGGGGGCCTTGAGGGGCACACCGGCGTTGAGCAGCGAGAGGGTCGACGCGCAGACCGAACCCATCGAGGTGGAGCCGTTCGAGCTCATGGCCTCGCTGACCTGGCGGATCGCGTAGGGGAACTCCTCGCGGCTCGGCAGCACCGGCACGAGGGCGCGCTCGGCGAGGAAGCCGTGCCCGATCTCGCGACGCTTGGGGCTGCCGACGCGGCCGGTCTCACCGGTCGAGTAGGGCGGGAAGTTGTAGTGGTGCAGGTAGCGCTTGCTCGTGACGGGGTTCAGCGAGTCGATCTGCTGCTCCATCTTGAGCATGTTGAGGGTCGTGACGCCGAGGATCTGCGTCTCGCCGCGCTGGAAGATGGCCGAGCCGTGCACGCGCGGGATGACCTGCACCTCGGCATCGAGCGCACGGATGTCGGCCAGACCGCGGCCGTCGATGCGAACGCCCTCGGTGAGCACGCGCGTGCGCATGATCTTCTTCGAGACCGACTTGTAGGCGGCACCGAAGTCCTTGAGCGCCTCCTCGGGCAGCGAGCCGTCGGCAACCTTCGCCTCGATGGCCGCCTTCGTGCGGGCCTTGAGGGCGTCGTCGGCCGTCTGACGCTCGACCTTGTCGGCGATCTGGTAGACCGCCGCGAGCTCGGCGTGCGCGATCTCGTCGACGGCGCTGTAGAGCTCGGGGCTGTAGGAGAGGAATACCGGGTAGTCCTGGATCTCCTTCGCCGACTGCGCGGCGAGCTCGAGCTGCGCCTTGGCGAGCTGCATGATGAAGGGCTTCGAGGCTTCGAGGCCCTGGGCCACGATCTCTTCGCTCGGCTTGACGGCGCCGCCCTGGATGAGGTTCCAGCTGCCCTCGGTGGCCTCGGCCTCGACCATGGTGATGGCCACGTCTTCCGCGCCATCCGCATTCGTGACGACACGGCCGGCGACGATGATGTCGAAGACCGCCTCGGCGAGCTGGCTGTGCTTCGGGAAGGCGACCCACTGGCCGCCACCGTTGTTGTCGGGCATGAGCGCGAGTCGCACCGAGGCGATCGGGCCACTGAACGGCAGGCCCGAGATCTGAGTCGAGGCGCTCGCCGCGTTGATGGCGAGGGCGTCGTAGAACTCGTCGGGCGCGATGCTCAGCACCGTGATGACGATCTGCACCTCGTTGCGCAGTCCCTCGATGAAGGTCGGGCGCAGCGGGCGGTCGATGAGGCGGCACACGAGGATGGCCTCGGTCGAGGGGCGGCCCTCGCGGCGGAAGAACGAGCCGGGGATCTTGCCCGCGGCGTACGCGCGCTCTTCGACGTCGACCGTCAGGGGGAAGAAGTCGAAGCCCTCGCGGGGGTGCTTGCCGGCGCTCGTCGCGCTCAGCAGCATCGTCTCTTCGTCGAGGTAGGCAGCGACGGCGCCCTGCGCCTGCTGCGCGAGACGGCCGGTCTCGAATCGGATGGTGCGCTTGCCGTACTTGCCGTTGTCGAGAACCGTCTCGGCGAACTTGATTTCAGGACCTTCCATTGAGGTCTGTCTCCTTACACGTCTGTGTTAACACATCTCTGCGCACGGCATCCCGAATGGATGCGCAGCGCAGCGCGCGGAGCAGGAGCGGGCAGGAAGGGACGTCGGCGATGTGCCGCCGGGTCTGCTCTGGCCAACAGTAGACATCCACCGTGTCGTCGACGCGTGCGCTGCGAGACGGGAGATCACCACCGGTGACCAGCTTCGAGCCGGCCTGCTCCGTGCGGTATTCACTTGAATGGCGCGAGGAATCGCGCCGTGCCAAGACTATCAGTCCGGCGTGTCGCGGCCTAGTGATCCGCCCGCTCGCGGCGCGCCGTCGCGGTCGACGACCGCGAGCCCGACCCGGTGCGCGAAGGCCTCGAGGTCGACGGGGTCGAGGTCGGGGCTCACCGGCACCGCGGGCCGATCGCCGTCGAGCAGCCAGTGCACGGGCCGGTCGCGGTCGTCGAGCCAGCGACCGAGCGCGAGTCCCTCGCGGCGCGGCACGACGCGCGCGCCGAGCGGATCGCGCACCACGATCGCCTCGCCGTCCGAGCGCAGCGAGGTGCGCCAGCGCATCGTGATCGCCGACACGCTCGTGGCGACGACCCCGAAGGCGGCGAGCACGAGCAGGCTGACGACGATGCGCGGGATGCCCGTGCCGACGGCATCGGCGAGCAGGCTCCACGCGCCGACGATCACCGCGGCGCTGCCGAGCACGAGGCGCCGCATCCAGCGCCCCGCCCGCGCGCGCACGACCCCCACCGGCCACGCGCCCGCGCCGGGCTCGGCGGTCATCGCGGGGCTCCGTCGATCGCGCGCTCGATGCGCTCGATGCGCTCGATGCGCTCGTCGACGAGCACCGAGCTCGGTGGGCAGAGGGCGGCGGCCTGCACGAGTGCGGAGGGGTCCAGGCCAAGCATCGCGTAGGGGCTCCACTCGCGACCCGTGCCGAGGTGCTCGATGTAGGCGACGCGGCTCGGCGGGCTCGGCACGGTGGCGCCGAGCCCCCGCAGGCATGGCAGCACCCGCTGCGTCGCATCCTGGTACCGCCACGCCGCTTCGACGACGCCCGCCGTCGTCTCTGCGCGCAGATCGGCGACGCCGTACTGGGCGTTGCAGCTCTCGATGGTCCAGCGGATGCGCTCGTACGATTCGCCGACGACGCCGAAGTAGTTGACCGAGAAACCGCCCTCGAGCCGCGTCACATCGACCTCGGGGTCGAGCCGCTCGATGCATCCCGTGACGACCGAGTCCCACTCGTCGAGCGCGACGACGCCCTGGAACTGCGGCAGGGGAAGCCCGAGCTCGTCGAGCCGCCCGCCCGATTCGGCCAGGAACGAGTCGAACCGCTCGCGCTCGACCGACTCGATCGCGGCCACGCGCTCGGCGACGACGTCGTCGACCGTGAGCGGCGCCGCGGGGGCGGTCGCGCACCCCGCGAGGGCGCCGATCGCGAGCACCAGGCTCGGGATGCCCGCACGCCGCCTCACGGCAGACCCCCTGTCTCATCCGCGCCCGTCAGGCCGCCTCCCGAGGGCCCGAACTCGATCGGGCGGATCTCGGCGGGCCCGAGCTGCACGAGCGTGCGGCCCGGGTCGGGGCACGCGAGCCGGATCTGCCGCGCGGTTCCCGGATCGACGTTGCGCAGCTCGGCCGCGAGCCACACGCTCTGGGTCGGACTGACCGAGCGACCGGCGGAGGTCGGGTAGATCGACGCATCGACAGCGGCGTCGAGGTCGGCGATGACGACCTCGGCCCCCCAGCGCCGGGCGCACTGCGGCAGGGCCACGGTGAGCTGGTGCCGCACCCACTCCTGCTCGATGGGCCCGCCGAAGGGGTAGAGGCCCGTCCACGGCACGAGCTGCACCGAGCAGCGCAACTGCGCCACCGGCAGCGCCCACGTGGGCTCCTTCGTCGGCCGCGGGGCGAGCGTGTAGATGCCGCTCTCCGAGATGGCGCCTGCCGTGCGGCCGAGGATGCCGTCCATGCAGGCCGCCACCTCGGCGAGCGCGCGGTCCTGCTCGACCCAGCGCTCGAACTCCAGCGGCGGGTACACGGCCTCGGGCCAGTCGCGTTCGATGTACTCCTCCGTCGCCGCCGCGGCGCGCAGCCAGGCCGAGGTCACCGTCACCGAGCGCTCGTCGCGCACGGCGTCGAGGCTCGGCACCGCCGGGGGCTCGGCGCAGCCGCTGAGCGCGAGCACGGCGAGCGCGGCGACGGCCGCGAGCGCGCGCCTCACGAGCCGTCCTCGGCGGAGGGTTCGCCACCCGGTTCGCCAATCGGTTCGCCAACCGGTTCGCCAATCGGTTCGCCAACCGGTTCGCCAACGGGCGAGATCGTCGAGAGCAGCACCGACGGGTGCGGGCAGAGCGCCTGCAGGCGGCGCAGGGCGGGCGCGTCGCCGCGCGCGGCCCGATAGGGATCCCACCCCGGGGTTGCGCCCCCCGAGAGGATGGCGAAGGGATCGTCGGGCAGGGGCTCGGCCGCGACGCCCTCGCGGCGCAAGCACGTCGGCAGGGCATCCCGCGCATAGGCCGTCACCCACGCGATCTCGATCGGTCCGGGATCACTGGCGCCGAGCCCGGGCGGGGGCAGGCGGCCCTGGCAGAGGTAGATGGCCGTCTCGACGTCGCGCAGCTCACCGGCTGTGCGCGGGGGCGGGCTCGACGTGATGCCCGCGTCGACGTCGACGACGACGTCGCGGCCCGCGGCTTCGCTCGCGCAGTTCTGGAAGGCCGTGGTCCAGACGCCCGGACCCAGCCACGCTTCGACGGTCGTCTCGGGCAGCAGAATGCCGGGCCAGCGATCGGTGAGGTATTCGGCATACGACGCGAGCAGGGCCTCGACGCGGGCCTCGGCGCGGTCGGCGCGCTCGGCGGCGACGGCGTCAAGGCCGAGCGATCCCCCGATCGGCGCGCAGCCGGTGAGCACGAGCCCGGTCGCGAGCGCGGCGGCGAGGATGCCCGGCCTCACGGCGCACCGTCCAGCACGGTCTCGGCCGCCGGGCAGAGCGCCTCGGCGCGCGTGCGGGCACCCGGGCCTTCACCGACGAGTGCGAAGGGGTCGTAGGCCGCCTCGGTGCGCCACCCGGCACGGAACCCCTCGCCGGTCGGCACGGGCGGCACCTCGTGCCCGCTCGCGAGCAGGCACGGTACGACGACGGCACGCGTGTAGTCGAGCGCCCAGGGCGCTTCGATGTCGCGCACCTCGTCGTCGAACCACGCCCGTACGGGGTAGAGCGACTGGCAGCGGTAGACGGCCACGTCGATCTCGAAGAGCTCGCGCGGGCCCGACACGCGCACGCCGCTGAAGTCGATCCGTTCGCCGCCGTCGGCGGGCTGCGCGCCCGGGAAGCCCTCCTCGCTCAGGCAGCGCGCCATCGTCGGCCCCCACGAGCTCGCGGCGACCCAGCGCTCGATGGCTTCCTCGGGCAAGGCGACGGGCCCCCACTTCTCGCGCAAGAACACCGCCGATCGTTCGAGCGTCTGGGCGTGCGCGGCGGCCGCAGCGGCATCGCGGTCGGCGAGCGTCTGCGCGAGCGCCGGGGCCGTCGGGGACGGCGCGGTGGAGCAGGCGGCAAGCAGCGCGGCGGCCGTGACTGCGAGGGCGAGCGCGACCGCGACCCGACCCGGGCGCGCGGCGTCGCGATCTCGCATGCCCACAGGGTGCCACGTCTGATGCCGCTTCGGCTGACAGCCGGCTTACAGCTGGAGGCGGCAGCGAAACCACGAAGGCCGCCCACCGATTGCTCGGGGGCGGCCTTCGCAGAAGAAGATCGCGGTGTTATCGACGCGGTGTTATCGACGCAGACCCAGGCGCTCGATCAGCGAGCGGTAGCGCTCGATGTCGACGTCGGCCAGGTAGCCCAGCAGACGACGGCGCTGACCGACGAGCAGAAGCAGGCCACGACGCGAGTGGTGGTCGTGCTTGTGCTCCTTCAGGTGCTCCGTGAGGTCTTTGATGCGACGCGTGAGCATCGCCACCTGAACCTCAGGGGATCCGGTGTCACCGGGGTGGGTTGCGTATTCGTCGATGATCGCCTTCTTGACGTCTGATTCCAGTGCCATAGAGGGACCCCCTTCTCTGCTCGTTGCGCGGCGCCCGGAGCAGGATGCTCGAGCTCTCTTTATCCGCGGCCGTTGGACGGCAACCTTCAGATACTACCAGGCTCTCCGCTCGCGCTCTGAGCGGGCACCAGCTGCCCCGCGTTCGCGAAACCCGCCGCCCGCCGAGCGACCGTGACGACCCCCGCGACGATGAGCCCCTGCCCAAGGCAGTACGCAAGCATGATGGCGAGGTCGAGGTCGAGCACCGAGAAGCCGGGCAGGAAGCGGTCGAGGGCGAGCAGCGTGTCGCTGACCAGGAAGACCACGGCGCCGACGGCCACGAGCGGGCGCGTGGCGAGCGCGCAGACGGCCGCGGCCCCGAGAACGAGGCCGTAGAGCGCAACCGGCACGAGCAGCCCGCCCAGCCAGAAGGCGAGCACGGCCACCATCGTGCTCCACCAGACGACCCCCAGGGAGACCGCCCAGCCCGGCACCCGGCGCGTGCGCAGCGGGCCGAGGTAGAGCGCGATGTACGCGAGGTGCGCAAGGCCGAAGGCGCCCATGCCGAGCAGGAACCCGATGTCGCCCGGGTTCTGCAGCAGCACGTCGCCGAGCCATGAGAACACGAGAGCGAGCCCACCCCAGAGCAGCAGCGGCGAGCGCCGCACCGGCAGGGCGAGCACGAGCGCCACGAGCAGCGCCGGCATGAGCAGGGGTTTCGTCGCGGCGACGAGCCCGGGTGGGCCTGCGGCGATCGCCACGAGGTGCACGACCGTGACGACGAGGTAGGGGGTGAACGCGGGCAGCGGGCGGAAGGTCGGGCGCACGAGGCACAGGCTACGCCGCGACGGGACGTTCGTCCTGACCTGGGCCACGGCTCTCGCCTTCGCCGACCTCGCACCGGCAGACTGGCCCCATGCTGCTGCCTGCCATCATCCTCATCACCCTCGCCCTCGTCTTCTACACGATCGGCGTGTGGGCCGAACGCGCCCAGAAGGTGCTGAAACCTTGGCACACCGCGTTCTTCGGGCTGGGGCTCGCGGCCGACGCGAGCGGCACCTACCTCATGAGCCTCATCGCCGAGCAGAACCGGGTCGACGGGGTCGAGCCCAGCATCCTGAACCAGGTCATGGCGGTGAGCGGCGTGATCGCCCTCGTGCTCATGGCCGTGCACCTGCTGTGGGCCGTCGTCGTGCTCGTGCGCGGGCGCGACACCGAACTGCGCCGCTTCCACCGCTTCTCGGTGGTCGTGTGGGCGATCTGGCTCGTGCCGTACGTGACCGGCGCACTCGGATCCAGCCTGTCGTGACCGCCGCACCCCTCACGTACTCGGTCTCCGCACGCGCGGACTCCGACGGCGCCACGATGCTCGCCGCGGGCGACGACCTCCCGCTCGAGACCCGCTGGCAACCGGATGCTCCCTCGACGCACCCCGGCCCAGCCGAGCTGCTCGCCGGAGCCTTCGCCGCCTGCCTGCTCAAGAACGTCGCGCGCTCGAGCGCGATGCTGCCGTTCGCCTACGACAGCGTGCGCGTCGACGTGACGATGCACCGACAGGATGCTCCCCCGCGGTTCACCGCCATCGAGTACACCCTGCACCTCGTCACGGCCGAACCCGCGCACCGCGTCGAGCTGCTGCACCGCAACCTGCAGAAGTTCGGAACGGTCTACAACACCCTCGCCGCCGTGTGCGAGGTTTCGGGCACGGTCACGAGCACCCCACCCGAAGGCTGATCAGTCGGCGACGAGCACGACCTTGCCGCGCAGGTGCCCGGTCTCGAGTCGTTCGAAGGCCGCGCGCACCTCGCTGATCGGGTAGGCGGCCGCGACGGGCACGTCGAGCGTGCCGTCGGCGACGAGAGCGGCGAGGGCGGCGAGCGTCGGCGGGTGCACGGCTCCGCGGCCGACGTTGCGCACACCGTAGGCATTCGCGTCCGCCGCGATCGTGTTGATGCGCTCCGGCGGCACCCCCAGGGCGAGGGCCGTCTCGATCGTCTCGGCGCCGGCCTGGTCGAAGACGGCCGTGACGCCGTCGGGCGCAGCGTGCTCGAGCCGCTCACGCAGGCCTTCGCCGTAGAGCACCGGCTCGATCCCGCGTGACCGCAGCCACGCGTGGTTGCCCGCACTCGCGGTGCCGATGACGCGGATGCCGCGGGCGACGGCCAGCTGGCCGAGCATGCCGCCGACCCCGCCCGCCGCGGCGCTCACGAGGATGACGTCGCCGGGTTCGAGCCCCTGCGACTCGAGGGCGTCCCAGGCCGTCTGGCCCGCGAGGGCGATGCCGGCCGCGACCTCGAGCGGCACCCCCTCGGGCACCCGGGCGACGACGGATGCGGGGGCGACGATGACGTCGGCGAACGCGCCCTGCGGAATGGAGCCGAAGACGGCATCCCCCACCACCAGTTCGTCGACGCCGGGCCCGACCGCCTCGACGGTGCCCGAGAATTCGCGGCCCACCGCGACCGGCAGGGGCAACTGGATGCGGGAGCGCCCGGAGCGGATCTTCCCGTCGACCGGGTTGAGCCCGCCGGCCGCGAACCGCACGCGCACCTCCCCCTCGCCCGGGCTCGGCACGTCGAACGCATCGATGCACAGCACCTCGGGACCACCGAACTCGTGGTAGCGGACGACTCGGGAGGACAACGACGACGCGGTCATGCTCTCAGCCTAGGCATCGGGACCTTCGGCCCTAACGCCAGCGCGGGGCGAAGCGCTGAAATGGGGTGATCGAGGGGAGCGCTGCCATGGTCATGGGATTCGGGGGAATCACCGAGCTGACAGCCGACCAGTGCTGGCAGCTGCTCCGCTCGCACGAGCTCGGCCGCATCGCCGCGAGCGCCGTGGGCACCGTCGACATCTTCCCCATCAACTACGCCGTCGATGCCGCGCCCGCCATCTACTTCCGCACGGCGCCGGGCACGAAGCTGCTCGAACTCGCCATCAATGACCGCGTCGCCTTCGAGATCGACGGCCACGACGAGCACGAGGCGTGGAGCGTCGTCGTCAAGGGGCACGCGGAGCGCGTCGAGCGGCAGAGCGAGATGGATGCCGCGGAACTGCTCGGCCTGAGCCCGTGGATCCCGACGCTGAAGTACCGGTGGGTGCGCATCCGGCCGACCGAGATCGCAGGGCGCCGATTTTCTCTCGGCCCCGAGCCTGCACGGCTCTAGGCTGGCACCGACGCGGGAGCATCCGCTGCCGTGACCGCCTCTCCGAAAGCAGGAACCTCCATGGCCGCGACCACTGCTGCCCCCTCACCCGTCGTGCTCGAGCGCGGCTTCGTCATCGCCTCGGCGATCTCGGCGATCGCGCTCGGCATCGCCGCGCTCGTCTGGCCCGGCGCCACGCTCATCACCGTCGCCCTGCTGTTCGGCGCCTACCTCGTCGTGAGCGGCATCTTCCGCCTGGTGATCGCGTTCACGAGCGACAGCCTCAGCACGGGCGTGCGGTGGCTCGTCGGCATCCTCGGCGTGTTCATCATCATCGCGGGCATCATCGCGCTGAACAACCTTGCGCAGTCGCTGCTCGTGCTCGCCTTCGTGATCGGCTTCGGCTGGATCTTCGACGGGGTCGCCGCCATCGCGGCGGGCATCACGGGTCGCTCGGCCCTGCCGCGCTGGCTCGCGATCGTGTCGGGCGTCATCTCGATCATCGGTGGCATCGTGGTCTTCACGCTGCCCGGCGTCGCGATCGTCACCTTCGTGCTCTTCGGCGGCTGGATCCTCATCGCCATCGGCATCGCGACGCTGTTCTCGCTGCCGCCCAAGAAGGGTGCCGAGACCGCGGCCCCCGCGGAGACCGCCGCCGCCTAGCGCGCTCGCCGCACCTCAGACGTCGAGGGCCCCGCGCACGATGGAATCTCCGGAGTGCGTGGGGTCACCGTCCAGCGGCTCGGCGCTGACGTCGACCACCGAGAACTCGGCGAGATCGACCGATGCCGGCACCACGAACTCCCCCGAAGCACCCGTGAGGTAGCCGAGGCTGATGAGCCCGTCGATGTTCTCGGTCAGCAGCCAGACCTCGCGCACGACTCCCTCGCCGACCTCGGCATCGAGCGACACGCGCACGACCCGCTCGCCGTCGGCGCGCTCGGCCACGGTCGCCTCGCCGGCGGCGCCGATCCACGCGGGCAGCGCATCCAGCTGCGCCGAGGCGATCAGTTGGCCGCCGTCGCGCGGCGCTGCGGCACCCCAGACGAGCACCCCGCCGGCCACGATCGCGGCGGCGGCCGCCGATGCAGCCACGGTCAGAACCAGGCGCCGGATGCCCGCGCGGCGCTCGCGGGCGGCATCGAGCGCCACCACCTCACGAGGCGAGCCTGCCGGGGTGACGTCGCTCAGAACGCCGGGGTTGGCCGCACCGGGAACCGTCGCGGGCATGACCGGCTCGAGGTCGGATGAGAGGCCGAGCTGAGCGCGCACGCCCTGCCACACGCGAGCCGGAGGTGCCTGCAGCGCCGTCTCGCCGACGGTCGAACGGGCGACCGTCACGGTCGAGCGCAGCGCCTCGACCTCGTGCTGGCATGACTCGCAGGCCGCGAGGTGCTCGGGCACGGTGGGGTCGGTGAGCGGCTCACCGAGGGCGACGAGCGCCAGCGCGTCGGGATCAGCGTGCTCCATGACTCACCTCCAGGCGTCCGCGCAGCTTGCTGAGGCTGCGTCTGATGTGTGATTTGACGGTTCCCACCGGAATGCCGAGGCGCTCGGCGATCTGCAGGTGGGTCAGGTCGTCGAAGAATGCGAGCCGCACGACGGCGCGCGGCAGGGGTTCGAGCCGCGCCATCTCGTCGGCGATGAGCAGACGGTCGGCCAAGTCGGCCTCGGGCGCGGGCGCGAGGTCATCGCCCGTGATGGCGGCGACCTGCTCGGTGATCGAACGCTCGCGCGTGCGCGCTTGATGCGTGTCGGCGACCGTGTGACGGGTGATGCCGACGAGCCACGCGGAGAGCGAGGCCCGCTCGGGGTCGAAGCGCTCGCGGCCCTGCCACGCGGCGACGAAGACCTTCTGCGTCACGTCCTCCGCGTCGGCTGCATCGCCGAGCGAACGAAGGGCGAGGGAGTACACGAGTGACGACCACTGACCGTAGATCTCGGCGAGGGCCCGCTCGTCTCCGCGGGCGAACCGCAGAGCGACGTCGTTGGCGCCATCGAGAGCAGTCGACATGACGGCAGACCTCCCTCGACGCGCTGATGTGCGGATGCTCAGGGCATCCCTCGCGGTCATGGTAGCCGGTGCGCCTGTCATGACACCTTCTCGGCGGTCACGATGTAGTTGTCTTTGTAGGAATCGGCCTGGCGGTCGAACTCGCCGCCGCACGTCACGAGCACGACGACCGGCTCGCCATCCTTGCGGAACACGCGGTCGAGGGGAACCTCGGCCTTCGAGATGCGCTCGACCGACACCACGCGGTACTCGTGGCGCACCCCCGCGGCGTCGACGACCGAGACCGCAGCCCCCACCTCGGCGCGACGCAGTTGGGCGAACGGCCCGACGCCCTCGGCCAGCGAATCGACGTGCGCGGCGATGACCGTGGCACCCTCATCGCTCGCCGGACCGGGCGAGAACTTGTACCAACCGGCGCGGAACGGACTCACCGGCAGCGACATGAGCTGCTCGGCGTCGAGCCCGTGCGGTTCGACCGGCATGTCGATGCCGAGCGAGGGCATCAGCACGCGGGTCGCCCCCGGAGCTGGTGGTGCATTGAGCTCGGCGAGCGAGATCGCGGCGTTCTGCACTTCAGTGTTTGCCTTCGGCAAGGTTGCGCGATCATCGAGGCCCCGCCCCCCGCCGCTCTCGGCGGCGGGGGCGGAGCAGGCGGAGAGGACGAGCAAGAGCAGGCCGACCATGGCCGTCGTGATCGGGGCCGTCGACCTGCTCTTGCTCGTCATGATGCGTTCTCTCCTCGGTGGATCAGCGCTCGGCCGTGACGGCGTTGCGACGGACGGCGATGACGCCGCCGGCGATCAGCAGCATGAGCGCAGCAGCGCCCGCGAGACCGAACGCGATTCCGTTGGTGCCCTCGTCGACGAGACCGGCGGTGCCGCCGGGGATGCCGCCGGGGGTCGAGTGCAGGCCCTCGATGTCGAAGATCACGGCGCCGAAGTCGCCACCGTCAGGGCCGAAGGCGTGCACGAAGATGTGCTGACCCTCTGCCAGGGTGACGTCACCGAGCTCGATGGCGCGCGTGTCCGTGCCCGCGACCGCGGCGTTGACGTCAGAGACGACACCGGCCGGCAGCGTCAGCGTACCCTCGTTGGGGTTGGCCAGCCCGCCAGCGACGACGGCCGAACCCGAGCGGATGTCGACCGCGCCGACGCCCGCCGTGTGGCGAACGGTGATCTTGCCCTCGCCCGCGGCGATCGTGCTGAGGTCGTTCTCGAAGATCGAAACGGTGAAGCCGTTCACTTCGTCGTCACCGTCGATCGACGGGTGCGCCACGGCGGTGTACGAGACGCCGGCCTCGAGCGTGACGTCGGCGTTGAAGAGCTCGGTGCTGTCGCTCTCACGCGTGATCGTCACGTTGTAGGTGTTGGGGTCGAGGTCGACCTGGGGAGCAACGGTCTCGGGCGTGACGCCATCGAGCACGATCGCGCCGTTGCCGATGTCGATCGTGACCGTCGACGACTCGCCGTCGCCGAGGGCGTCGTCGGGGAAGGCGTGCACGAGCCACAGGTCGGCCGTGGTGTCGCTGACAGCGTTCGCCGGGGCGGCGAAGCCGACGGTGGCGAGGGCGACAACGCCCAGCCCCGCGAGAATTCGATTGCGCATGGTTCCTCCTTGGTAGGTCCCCCGAGGGGGTGATCCCCTCTCGGGGCGTCAGGCGGAAGTGCCTTCACCTACTACTTCCCGCGCAGGGGCCCTGGCGGATGCGCCTGGACCTGGCAGTCGGCTGGGAGGATGCCCGGTCTGCGCTGGGACGGGTGGCTCAGACGAGCACGGCGTTGAGGCTGCTGACGCTCACGATGAGCCCGGCGACCCACAGCACGAGGTTCACGGCGCCGAGGGCGAGACCCGCCACCGCGAGCCCTCGGCCGCGCGTGATTCCGTTGCCCGTCTCGCGCAGCGCTCGGCCGCCCGTGATCGTGCAGATGGTCAGCAGCCCGGCGTTCACGACGAATACAAGGGCGAGCGTCACGAGCACGGGAGCCCACGCGCCCTGCACGTCGCCGGCCGAGATCTGCTCGGCGGCTATGCGGCTCAGCTGCGCCGCCACGACGTTGCCGACGACCGAGACGAGCAGCGGTGCGGCCCCCGTCACAAGCGCCCAGGTCGCCGCCCGGCTGCGGACGGGCGGGGGCGTCATGCGCCCGCGCGACGGGATGCGCGCCGGGATCTCCCCCGCCGCCGGCTCAGACTCAACCGGCTCGGACTCGACCGGCGCAGGCTCGATCGGCGCAGGCACCACCGGCGCCATCACGACCGGCTCCAGCGCTGCGGGACGCGACGGCACGGGCGCGGGCAGCGGCGTGGGCGCCGCGTGCACCGGGGCGCCGCACTGCGTGCAGAATCGCGCACCCGCGCGCAACGGCGCGGAGCACACGGCACAGTTCTGCATCGAGCGTCACTCCTCGTACCCTCGTCCGCGGCGCGCGGCTCGGTGCTCGTCAGGCTAGCAAGGCCGCATCGGTGCTGGCCTCCCCCCATTGACGGGCGGCGAGCACCGGAGCACACTGGAAGCAGAACAACTCGCCGCCCAGGTGCGCCGGAGGCATCGCCCCGCCACTGGGCGGCGAGTCTGTGTCGGGGCCGCTACCGCCCGCGGGCGCGGCATGCCAGCATGACGCTGTGGACCGCACGATCGACTACTCGCCCCTCTTCACCACGCCCCAGCCGGACGAGGTGGCCGAATACCGCCGCGCGACGCTCGCCGCCCGGCCGAGCGGGGCGGCCGAGCAGCTCGTGCGCGTCGCGACCTGGGTGATCGGCGGACTCATGGCCGTCACGATCGGCGTCACGATCATCGTGCCCACGCTCGTGCTCGCCGTGTCGGCGGCGAGCGGCGAGGTCGACCCGATGCAGCTCGTCGGCCTCGTGCCGACGATCGCCATTGTCGGCGTGGCCGTGCTGATCATCAGCCGCGGTGTGCTCTCGCGGCGGCACGACTGGCAGAAGCGCCTGCGCATGGCACGCTTCGCCGAGGCGAACGGCCTGCGTTATGAACCGACCAGCGAGGGGCCCTCGTACCCCGGTGCGATTTTCGGCATCGGCTCGTCGCGCCAGGTCACCGACCACTTTCGCACGACCGACGACCGGTTCCTCGACTTCGGTAACTACCGCTACGTCACGGGCAGCGGCAAGAACCGCTCGACGCACCACTGGGGGTTCCTCGCGCTGCACCTGGATCGTGCGCTGCCGCACATGCTGCTCGATTCGCGGGCCAACAACGGTCTGCTCGGTGCGACGAACCTGCCCGCCGTGTTCTCGCGCGATCAGGTGCTCTCGCTCGAAGGCGACTTCGACCGGCACTTCACGCTCTACTGCCCGGCCGAGTACGAGCGCGACGCCCTCTACGTCTTCACCCCCGACCTCATGGCGCTGCTGATCGACGAGGCGGCTCCCTACGACGTCGAGATCATCGATCGGTGGATGCTCGTCTACAGCGCCCGTCCGTTCCCGCTCGCCGACCCGGCCACGTACCAGCGCCTGCTCACCATCGTGTCGACCGTCGGGGCGAAGACGCTCACGCAGACCGACCGCTACGTCGACGAGCGCGTCGGCGAGTTCACGGCTAATGTCGTGGCGCCGCAGGGTCAGCGCCTGCGGCGCGGGGTCTCGTGGGCCACGATCGCCGTCATCGGCGTCTTCTTGTTCTTCTGGCTCGGCGGCATCCTGCTCAGCTCGGTCGGCTGAGCGGGCCCGTCAGGCGGTCGCCGTGGGAGCGGCGCCCCGCAGGGCGTGCCGCGAGGCCGCGACGCGCTGCAGCAGTTCGGCCTCATCGGCCTGCGCGCCGATGGTGTCGCGGTCGCCGAGAATGCGCTGGCGCGCGTAGGCGAGTCGCGTCGAGTCGCGGATGAAGGCCTTCATGAGGGGTGCGAGCCCGTGCGAGCGCGCCCACGCCATGGCGCTGCGCCGGCCTCCGGGGCTCGAGAGCATCGTGACCTCCTCGGGGTGGAACCAGCCGACGGCCGCGTACTCGCTGAGGCGCTCGAACGTGATGCGGCGCTCCTGGCGGCGCAGCAGCGTGACGAGCCAGACGGCGACGAGGAACATCGGCACCTGCACGAGCAGGTAGTAGCCGTAGAAGTCGCTGATGAAGAACAGCACGCCGTTCCAGAAGGCGTGCAGCAGGATCGCCGGGACGAGGCCGATAAGAAAGGCGACGATGCCGCGGAACCACCCAGGGCGCTGCGCGGCGTAGCCGATCGCCGCACCGATGAAGGCCGTGAACATGACGTGCGCGAACGGCGACATGATGCCCCGGATGAAGAAGACCTCGACCGGAGCGCCCCCCGCGACGAGCTCGCTGCCGAAGTAGAGGATGTTCTCGGTGAACGCGAACCCGCCCGCGACCCACGCGCTGTAGACGATGCCGTCGACCGGCCCGTCGAAGTGGCGACGCACGGCGAAGAACAGCAGCAGGACCCCGAGGCCCTTGCCGACCTCCTCGACGATGGGCGCCTGGATGGCCGCGCCGAAGAACTCGGCCCCGAACTCGCCGAGCCCGGCCGCGGCGATGACGTTCTGGATCTCGGCGTCGACGATGAGCGCGATGAGCACGCTCACGCCCGCTCCCCAGAGGAACGCGAACACGAGGGCCCCGCGCGGCTCGGGCTCCCAGCGATCGATCCAGCGGATGCCCCAGAACACGATCGTGAGGGGCACGAGCGCCATGATGCCGCCGATGATGACACCCGCGGGGCCGAGCCCCACGAACAGGTAGGCGAGCACGAACAGCATGACGAGCGCGAGCACGATGAAGCCGATGACGGCCGCCACGATGAGGCCTGCGCGCGAGCGCGGAGCCGGTGCCGCGAGTCCCGGTTGCACGACCTGGGTCGTCTCGAGCCGCACGTCCTCCGGTGCGGCGGCGGGCGAGGGCGCGGTGGCGAGCCCCGTCGCGGTGGCGCTGTAGTCGGGGGTGGCGTGCGCGGGCCGGGGGGCGCTCGGGTCGGTCATGAGGGCAACTGTAGTGGCGAGCGGCCGCGCGGTGGCAGTGCCCGGTGATGTCCGATTCCCGCTGGTGCACGCATCCCGCACCTGCGACGCTGGAGCCATGACGCTGTTCGACCACGACCGCTGCTACCGGGCTCTCGCCTCGCGCGACGCGCGGTTCGACGGCCAGTTCATCGCGGGTGTGCACAGCACGGGCATCTACTGCCGACCCAGTTGCCCCGCGGCGACGCCGCGCCCGCGCAACGTGCGCTTCTACGCGACGGCCGCGGCTGCGCACGAGGCGGGCCTGCGCGCCTGCAAGCGGTGCCAGCCCGACGCCGTGCCCGGCAACCCCGAGTGGAACCTGCGCGACGATCTCGCCGGGCGCGCGATGCGGCTCATCCTCGACGGCACCGTCGAACGCGAGGGCGTGCCGGGGCTCGCCGACCGCCTCGGCTACAGCCCGCGCCACCTCGCGCGCGTGCTCGTCGCCGAGCTCGGGGCCGGTCCGCTCGCCCTCGCGCGCGCGCATCGCGCCGAGACCGCGCGTGCCCTGCTCGCCGGCACCGAGCTGCCCGCTTCGCAGGTCGCGTTCGCGGCGGGGTTCGCGAGCATCCGCCAGTTCAACGACACCGTGCGCGAGGTCTACGGGCTCACTCCGCTCGCGCTGCGCGCTCTCGCGCGACGGGGCCGGCACGGCCACGGCGATCCCACATCCTCCCCTGCCTTCGTCGAGCGGGTCACCAAGCGCGCCGACGACCGGGGCGTCGACGAGTCCGAGGCCAGCACGTCGGGCACCCCCGTCACGCTGCGACTCGCGGCACGCGAGCCCTTCGACGGCCGTGGGGTGCTGCAGTACATCGCCGATCACGCGGTGACAGGCGTGGAGCGCATGGTCGTCGACACCGAGGGTCGGGCGACGGGCATCGAGCGCTGGATCGACCTGCCGCACGGCCCCGCGTTCGTGCGCGTCGATCTCGACGAGGCGCGGGCGGGCGTCCGCGTGTCGGCGACGCTCGCCGCACTCGGCGATGTGGCGCCGCTCACAGCGCGCATCCGCCGCTGGTTCGACCTCGACGCCGACGCGGTCGCGATCGATGCGGCTCTCGGCGGCGATCCCCTGCTCGGCCCGCTCGTGGCGGCACTGCCGGGCATCCGCATCCCCGGCTCGGTCGACCCCGCCGAGACGCTGCTGCGCACGATCGTCGGCCAGCAGATCTCCCTGCCCGCGGCCCGCACCGTGCTCGGGCGGCTCGCCGCCGACCTCGGCGACGCGGTCGAGCCGGGAGCCCTCCGCCGGTTCCCCTCGGCGGCGCTCATCGCCGAGCACGGGGCGAGAGTGCTGCGCGGCCCCGCGCGGCGTGTGCGCACGATCGTCGAGACGGCCGAGGCGCTCGCGAGCGGCGCCCTCGCGCTCGACGTGGGGCTCACGACGAGCGAGCTGCGCGAACGCCTGCTCCGGATGCCCGGCATCGGCCCGTGGACGGCCGACTACGTGGCGCTGCGCGTGCTGGGCTCGCCCGACCTGCTGCTCGACACCGATCTCGTGCTGTTGCGCACGCTGCGCACGAGCGGAGCGGCCTCGACGTCGCGCGAGGCCGCCCGGCTCGGAGAGCGCTGGGCGCCGTGGCGCTCGTACGCGACCCTGCACCTCTGGCGCGCGGCGCCGCCCGCGCAGCGCCGCGCGCCCTGAGGGATCAGTTCTCGGGTGCCACCATCGGCAGGGGGATGGCGCCCGTCGCGGGCACGACCCCGCTCAGCCGCTCGGGCGAGAGCACTTTGCCGATCTCGTCGGCGGTCATGAGCCCCCGCTCGATGACGAGCTGGCGGATGGGCACCTTCGACGAGAGCGCCTCGTAGGCGAGCGCCGCCGACTCCTGATAGCCGATGTACGGCGTGAGCGCCGTCACGACGCCGACGCTCGCCTCGACCATGTCGTGCAAGCGCTCCTCATTGGCGGTGATGCCGTCGATGCAGTTGAGACGCAGGGTGCGGCACGCGTTCGACATCCACGCGAGCGACTGCATGATGCTCGTCGCGATGACGGGCTCGAAGGCGTTGAGCTGCAGCTGCCCTCCCTCGACCGCGGCGGTGACCGTGGCGTCCGCTCCGATGATCGAGAATGCCACCTGGTTGACGACCTCGGGAATGACGGGGTTGACCTTGCCCGGCATGATCGAGCTGCCCGCCTGGCGCGGCGGCAGGTTGATCTCGCCGAACCCGGCCTGCGGGCCGCTCGAGAGCAGCCGCAGGTCGTTGCAGATCTTCGAGAGCTTGACGGCGGCGCGCTTGAGCGTGCCCGACACGGTCATGAAGATGCCCGTGTCGCTCGTGGCCTCGATGAGGTCGGGCGAGGTGACCATGGTGTAGCCCGAGATGACGCTCAAGTGCCGGCGCACGGCCTCGGCGTAGCGGGGGTCGGCGGTGATGCCCGTGCCGATCGCCGTCGCCCCCATGTTGATCTCGTTGAGCCACGGGATGATCTCGCTCAAGCGCTCCTGGTCTTCGCCGAGCGTCGTCGCGAAGCCGCGGAACTCCTGCCCGAGGGTCATCGGCACCGCGTCCTGCATCTGCGTGCGGCCGACCTTCAAGATCTGCGCGAACTCCTGGCCCTTCGCCGCGAACGAGTCGATCAGCAGGCGGTGCTCGTCGAGCAGGCTCTTGAGCGAGAACACCATCGCCAGCTTGATGGCCGTCGGGTAGACGTCGTTCGTCGACTGGCTGCGGTTGACGTGGTCGATGGGGTGGAAGTTCGCGTAATCGCCCTTCTCATGGCCCATGAGCTCGAGGCAGCGGTTGGCGATGATCTCGTTCGCGCACATGTTGGTGCTCGTGCCCGCGCCGCCCTGCAGCACCCCCAGCACGAACTCGTCGTGCAGGTGGCCCTCGATGATCTCTTGGCACACGCGATCGATGAGGTCGGCCCGCTCGGCGCGCAGCACCCCGATCTCCTTGTTCGCGCGCGCAGCCGCCTGCTTCACCATCGCGAGCGCGATGATGAGGTTCGGGTGGTTCGAGAGGGCGCGGCGCGTGATCGGGAAGTTCACGAGCGCGCGCGCGGTGTGGATGCCCCAGTAGGCGTCGGCCGGGATCGGCATCTCGCCGAGCGAGTCGCGCTCTTGGCGCATCGCGCGCGGAGCATCCTGGTCGTCGTCGAGACCGGGGCGGTAGATCGGGATCCCGTCGTCACTCGTGGTGAAACTGGGGCCAGGGCCGGTGGTGCGCACCATGTTCAGATGCCTCTTCCTTGAGGGGTCGGACAGCGTTGCGGTGGCGCAGCAAGCCTAGCGGGCGACGCCCAGGTGCAGGCGCGCCGTGACGAGCCGATCGGGCACGGGCGTGTGCGAGATGACGAGTACGGCACGGTCGGGGCTCGCGGCGGCACCGAGCAGCTGCTCGAGCAGGCTCTCTGCCCGGTCGGGGTCGACGTTCGCCGTCGGCTCATCGAGCACGAGCACCGGCGCCTCGGTGAGCAGGGCGCGCGCGAGCGCGATGCGCTGCGCCTCCCCGCCGCTCACGAGGCGGCCTCGCTCGCCAACCGGCGCATCCAGCCCCCCGCGCTCGTGGCACCACTCCCCCAGTCCGACGCGGTCGAGCACCGCGAGCAGCTCGGCGTCGCTCGCCGTGTCGCGCGCGAAGAGCAGGTTCTGGCGGATGCTCGCATCGAACAGATGCGGGCTCTGCTCGCACAGCACGACGTGGCGGCGCACCTCGTCCGGATCCAGGGCCCGCACATCGACCCCGCCGAGGGTGTAGGAGCCCTCGTGGTCGAGAAATCGCACGAGCACGTGGGCGAGCGTCGTCTTGCCCGCCCCGCTCGAGCCTTCGACGACGAGCCGATCGCCCGGCGCCAGGTCGAGGTCGACGCCGACCAGGGCCGGCGCCGGGGCCTCCGGCCAGCGAGCGCTCACGCCGCGCAGCCGCAGCGCGAGCGGCCCGTCGGGCAGCGACTGGGGGGCCTGGGGTGCAACCGGCAGGACGCTCGGCACGACCGCGGGCACAATGTGCGCGATGCGATCGGCGCTCGCCCGCACGCGCCACCACGCCGAGAGCGCGCCGGGCAGCGCAGCGACGACCTCGAGCACGGCGAGCGGCACGAGCACGAGCATGACGAGCTGGGGGCCCGTGACGCCGCCGGCGACGAGCGTCGGCTCGGTGACGATCAGCGTGGCCAGCACCGTGAGCCCGGCGCCGAGCGTGAAGAGGGCCGCGACGCTGCCGGCCGCGGCCGACTGCCGCGACTGGGCTCGACGCAGCTGGGCGTCGAGGTCGATGACCCGCGCGCGGCGGGCCTCGTCGGCGCCGTAGGCCCGCAGCGTCTCCCAGCGCGTGAGGTACTCGAGCACCGCGTCGGCGAGGGCGGCCCGCAGCGGCGCGATGCGCTCATCGGCATCGCGACTGAGCCCGCGCAGCACGGCCGCGGCGATCGCACTCGTCACGCCGAGGCCGACGAGCAGCACGAGGGCCGCCGCGGGTGAGACGGTCGCGACCCCGACGACGCTGAGCCCCGCGATCACCGCGGCGGTGATGAGCGGCTGCAGCACGCGTAGGGGAAGATCCTGCAGCGCATCGACGTCGCGCACGAGGGCGGTGAGCAGATCGCCGCGCCGCACGCCGCGCAGGCCATCGGGCGCCACGGGCAGCAGGCGCCGGAAGACGTTCACGCGCAGCGTGCTGAGCGCGCGGAACGCGGCATCGTGGGCGATGAGCCGTTCGAGGTAGCGGAACGCGGCGCGACCCAGCGCGAAGGCGCGCACGCCCACGATCGCGAAGCCGAGGAAGAGGATGGGGGGCTGCTCGGCCGATCGGGCGATGAGCCACGCGCTCGTCGCGAGCAGCGCGACGGCCGAGCCGCTCGCGAGCACGCCGAGGGCGAGCGCGGGGGCGAAGGCGCGCAGCGGCGGCAGGGATGCGCGCAGCACGGTGCGTCGGACTCCGCTCATGCGACGACCCCCGCCCGTGCCGGTTCGATCGCGAGCACGGCGTCGGCGGCGGCCATGACGGCACGCCGGTGGGTCACCACGATCACGAGGCGCCCCTCGTTCGCGAGGTCGCGCAGGCCCGCGACGACGCGCTGCTCGCTCGCCGCGTCGAGCGCCGAGGTCGGCTCGTCGACGAGCACCACCCGGCAGTCGCGGTCACGCGCACGGTAGTGCGCGCGGGCGAGGGCGACGCGCTGCGCCTGGCCGCCCGAGAGGCCGTCGCCCGCAGCACCGAGCACCGTGTCGCGCGGCACGTCGTCGGCGCCCGCCCAATACAGCGATGCCGACACGCGCCCGGCGTCGACGGTCGGTGCGCCGAGCGCCACGACCTCGTCGAGCGTGCCGCCCGTCAGCTCGGGCCGCTGGCCGGCCCACGCCAGTCGCTCCATGCGGGCGGCGGGAGGCACGGGGAGTCCGTCGAGTTCGACCACGCCCTCGTGCTCGATGAGGCCCAGCAGCGCGCCGAGCACCGAGCTCTTGCCGGCGCCGCTCGGGCCGGTGATGGCGAGCACCGTGCCGGGCATCCACTCGCCCGTCAGCCCGTCGATGACGAGGCGGTCGCCGCGCCGCACCGTCAGCCCGCGCACCGCGAGCGCGGGCCGGGCGGGCTGCGTGCTCGCCGCCGCCATCGGTTCGCGTGCCGGCACCGCGGCGGGGGCGGGGGCGCCGGCCGCACCCTCGAGCAGCTCGAGCACGTCGTCGGCCGCCGCGATGCCCTCGCTCGCCGCGTGGAACTGGGCGCCGACCTGCCGGATCGGCAGGTAGGCCTCGGGCACGAGCACGAGCACGAAGAGACCGAGGGCGAGGGCGATGTCGCCATCGATGAGCCGGATGCCGATCGACACGGCCACGAGCGCCACCGAGAGACTGGCGGCGAGTTCGAGCGCGAAGCCCGAGAGGAACGACAGCCGCAGCACGCGCATCGTGCGCCGCCGGTACTCGTCGGTGACGGCCGCGATGCGCTCGACCTGCCGGTGCTGCCGGCCGAAGACCATCAGTGTCGACAGGCCCTGCACGACCTCGAGGAAGCCCTGCGCGAGGGCGCCGAGCTGCTGCCACTGGTCGCGCTGAACCGCGCGAGTCGAGAGCCCGATGAGCACCATGAACACCGGGATGATCGGCAGAGTGAGGATCACGGTGATGCCCGTCGCGACATCGGCCAGCAGCAGCACGCCGACGATGATCGGCGTCGCGACCGCCGTGAGGATCAGTTGCGGCAGGTACTTCCCGATGTAGCCGTCGAGCGCGTCGAGGCCGTGCCCGAGCAGCGTCGCGACGCGCGCGCTCGAGGTCGAGCCGAGCAGCTGCGTCCCTCCCGCATCGACGGCGGCGACGACCCGCGCACGCAGCTGGCTCTTGACGCGGGCGGCGCCGTGCACGGCGAGAGCATCCAGCAGCGCTTGCGTGAAGGCGCGCACCAGGATGCTGACGGCCGTCGCGATGATCGGTCCGCCCAGCTGCGCCACCGGCACGCCGTCGATCACGCCCGCGATCGACTGCGCCGCGAACCAGCAGAACGCGATGATGCTCGCGGTGTGCGCGACGGCGACGACCGCGCCGGCCGCCAGCAGGGTGCGGGCGGCCGACGCGGTGCGCAGCAGGCGCGGGTCGAGCGGCTTCAGTGCGCGGCCACGGGGATTGACGCGCGCGTGATCCGCTTGCGGAACACCCAGTACGTGAACCCCTGGTAGGCGAGCACGAGCGGCATCATGACCACGGCGACCCAGGTCATGACCTGCAGCGTGTAGTCAGAGCTCGACGCGTTCTCGATCGTGAGGCTGAAGGCCGGGTCGGTCGTCGAGGGCATCACGTTCGGATACAGGGCGGCCAGGATGCTCGCGACCGCGAGCGCGATCGTCGCGGCCATGAGCCCGAAGGCGGCCTTCTCCGCGCCAGCCCGGTTGGCGACCCACGATCCGATGAGCGCCACGGCGGCCGCGGCGGCGAGCCCCACGAGCACCGGCAGGTGCGCGATGTCGAGGTGCTGCAGCACGGTCCAGACCAGGAAGGCCGCGGCGACGACGATCGTGAGGATGCCCGAGCGCACGGCGAGCGCCCGCGCCCGCAGCCGCAGGTCGCCGTCGGTCTTGAGGGCGAGGAACTGCACACCGTGCGTGAAGAACAGCAGCAGCGTGGTGAGTCCGCCGAGCAGGCCGTAGGGGTTGAGCAGGTCGAAGAGCGTGCCCGTGTAGGTGCCCGACTCGTCGATCGCGACGCCCTGCACGATGTTGGCGAAGGCGACGCCCCACAGGAGTGCCGGAACCGCCGACCCGACCACGATCATCCAGTCGAACCACGACTTCCACTGGTCGGACCTGCCCAGGCGGCGGTACTCGAACGAGACGCCGCGCGCGATGAGCGCGACGAGGATGAGCAGCAGCGCGAGGTAGAAGCCGTCGAAGAGCGTGGCGTACCAGTACGGGAAGGCCGCGAACAGCGAGGCTCCCGCCACGATGAGCCAGGTCTCGTTGAGATCCCAGACCGGGCCGATCGTGTTGATCATGACGCGCTTGTCGGTGTCGTCTTTGCCGAGGAAGGGCATCGCCATGCCGACCCCGAAGTCGAAGCCGTCGAGCACGAAGTAGCCGATGAACAGGAATCCGACGATTCCGAACCAGAGGTATGCGAGGTCCATGATGCGTTTCTCTCCGGATTCCTAGTAGACGGTCGCGAGCTTGGTGGGGTCGACGCTGGCCGTGCCGCCGTCGCCGTCGGCACCGTCGCTGTACTTCGCCCAGTCCTTCGGACCGTCGATGGCGGCGCGCTTGATGAGGCCGAACTCGACGACGGCGAGCGCGCCGTAGACGACCGTGAAGGCGATGAGCGAGATGAGCACTTCCAGGCCCGTGACGCCGGGTGAGACGCCGTCCTCGGTGCGCATGAGTCCGAAGACGATCCACGGCTGCCGGCCCATCTCGGTGAAGATCCAGCCGACGAGGCTCGCGACGAGCGGCACCGGCGCCGACCAGATGGCCACCTTCCAGACCCAGGTCTTCTCGGGCAGGCGTCCGCCTCGGGTCAGCCACAGGCCGACCGCCGAGATGAGGGCCGCGAGCGCGCCGAGACCGATCATCCAGCGGAAGCTCCAGTAGGTGATCCAGATGATGGGCGTGTAGTCGCCGGGGCCGAACTCGGTCTGGTACTGCGCCTGGAGGTCGTTGATGCCCTCGACGGTGCCGCCGAAGTCGTGGGTCGAGAGGAACGAGAGCACGTAGGGGATGCGGATCGAGAACAGCTCGCTCGAGCCGTCGGGCGTGCCCCACGTGAAGATGGAGAAGGATGCGCCCGCCGTGGTCTCGTAGAGCGCCTCCGCGGCGGCCATCTTCATGGGCTGGGTCGCGACCATCACGAGGCCGAGCTGGTCGCCCGACAGGGCCACGCCGACGAAGGCCACGATGTTGATGACGAGGCCGAAGCGCAGCGCCGTGCGCATCTCGTCGAGGTACTGGTTCTTCGAGAGGTGGTAGGCGGCCACGGCGACGACCACGACGGCCGCGAACATGAGCGACGCGAAGATCGTGTGCGGGAACTGCGCGAGCGCGACGGGGTTGGTGAGCACCGCGCCGATGTCGGTCAGCTCAGCGCGCCCGAGTTCTTCGTTGATCTCGAACCCGACGGGGTTCTGCATGAAGGCGTTCGCCGCGAGGATGAAGTACGCCGAGAGCGTCGTCGAGAGCGCGAGCAGCCAGATGACGGCGAGGTGCAGCTTCTGCGGCAGCTTGTCCCAGCCGAAGATCCAGAGGCCGATCATGCTCGCCTCGAGGAAGAACGCGAGCAGGCCCTCCATCGCGAGCGGGGCGCCGAAGACGTCGCCGACGAAGCGCGAGTAGTCGCTCCAATTCATGCCGAACTGGAACTCCTGCACGATGCCCGTCACGACGCCCATGGCGAAGTTGATGAGGAAGATCTTGCCGAACAGGCGCGTGAGGTGCAGGTACTTGAGCTTGCCCGTGCGCACCCACGCGGTCTGCAGGATCGCGACGAGCACGACCATGCCGATCGTCAGGGGGACGAAGAGGAAGTGGTACAGGGTCGTGAGACCGAACTGCCACCGAGCGAGGAGAAGGGGATCGAGCCATTCGACCACGAGCGGGTCACCTGCCTTGCGAGAGGGGATGGAGGGGGGACGCGGCGACGCTGCCGGTTCGAGCCTAGGAACCGGGTGCGGGCCGCACACGGGCCGAAGGTCCTGAATCGGCATCGTCATCAGGCCCGGTCGCTAGGCTCGCGGCGTGAATGAGCTGCTCGATGCGATCCTCGACCTGGTTCAGGGCGTCGACCCCGTGCTGCGCACGGCGCTCGCCGGGCTGTTCATCATGCTCGAGACGACGATCCTGCTCGGCCTCGTCGTGCCGGGCGATACGGTCGTGCTCGTCGCGAGCACTGCCGTCGACTCGCCCGCCGAGTACTGGGCGCTCACGATCACGGTCATCGTCGGCGCGCTCACGGGCGCCTCGCTCGGCTTCGCGATCGGGCGGTTCTTCGGGCCGCGCCTGCGGGCATCTCGTCTCGGTCGTCGCATCGGCGAGAAGAACTGGCGACGCGCCGAGAGCTTCCTCGACCACCGCGGCGGCATCGCCGTGTTCATCTCACGTTTCGTGCCCGTGCTGCACTCGCTCACCCCGCTCGTCGTGGGCATGAGCGGCCTGCGCTACCGCACCTTCATGCTGTGGCTCACCCCCGCGTGCATTCTGTGGGCCTTCGCCTACGTCACGGTCGGCTCCGCCGCCGCCGAGGGCTACCGCAGCATCGCCGAGCAGCTCGACTACGCGGCCCTCATCTTCGTCGGGGTCATCGCGGGGTTCTGGTTGCTCGTCTTCGCCGTGAAGAAGCTGCTCGACCGCTACGTCGGCCGCTTCGCCGACCAGCCGGGCGACGGCGACGCGGCAACGCGCGAGGACTGAGCGCCGGCGCGCGACCATGCGAAAGGGGCGGGCACCGGTCGGTGCCCGCCCCTCACGGCATGGGGATGCTGCGACCGGCTAGTCGATGAAGCCGTTCTCGGTCAGCCACTGGGTCGCGATCTCGGCGAAGCCCAGCTGGTCGACCGTGCTCTGCACGTTGAGAGCCACGAGGCCCTCGGGCGTCAGCGCGGCGCTCACCGCGTTGACGATGTCGACCGCCTCCTGCGGCAGATCGGCCGAGGCGATCGGCACGACGTTCGAGGCCAGGAACAGGCCCTCGGGGTCGGCGAGCGTCACGAGGCCGTTCTGGCCGATGCGCGGGTCGGCGCTGTAGACGTTGGCGACATTGACGATGCCCTCAAGCAGCGACTCGACCGTCGTGTCACCCGTGGCCTGGAAGGCGACCGTGACGCCGTAGACCGACTCGAGGCCGGAGGGGCCGTAGGGGCGCTCCTCGAGCTCGGGGGCTCCGCCGAGGATGAGGCCCTCGACGCCCGCGAGGTCAGCGATCGACGCGAGGCCGTTCGCCTCGGCGAACTCGGCCGTCACGTTGTAGCTGTCCTGGTCGGTCGCCGACGACTGGTCGAGCACCTGCAGGCCGTCCGGCACGGCGGTCTGCAGCTCGGCGAAGACGTCGTCCGACGACGTGGCCGTGGTGTCCGGGTTCCAGAACTGCAGCAGGTTGCCCGTGTACTCGGGGAACAGGTCGACCTCGCCGGCCTCGAGGGCCGGGATGTAGGCGTCGCGCTGCCCGATCTGGTAGTTGCGCTCGACCTCGAAGCCGCCGGCCTCGAGCGCCTGGGCGTAGAGCTCAGCGATGATCTCGTTCGAGTAGTACGCCTGCGAACCGATGACGATCGTCTCCGCAGGAGCGTCCGTATCCGGCTCGGGCGCCAGCGGGTCGCCCGATGCACACCCTGCCAGGGCCAATGATGCCCCGACCACGGCCGCCGTCATAGCGAACCGGCCCTTGTTCCTTGCTGTGAACATCAGTTCTTCTCTTCTCTTCAGGTGGTGGCGGAGGAGTCCGCCGTCGCGCGTCGCCCGGATGGCGTCGTGCGAACGTCTGTGGCGCGGCCGGCGCGCACGCCGCGCGGCACCGCGTAGCGCTCGAGCACCGCGAAGAGGGCGTCGAGCAGGAGGGCGAGCACGATGATGAGGATCGCGCTGCCGAGCATCTGGTCGAACTGCCGCAAGGCGATGCCCTGCACGATGTCGTAGCCGAGGCCGCCCAGTCCGATGTACGAGATGAGCACCGTCGTGGCCACGACCTGCAGCACGCCGCTGCGCAGCCCGCCGAACAGCAGGGGCAGTCCGAGCGGCACTTCGACCTTCCACACGATCTGCCACTCCGTCATGCCCATCGAGCGCGCCGCGTCGATGATGCGACGATCGATGACCTCGAAACCCGCGTACGCGCCGGCGAGCACGGGCGGGATCGCGAGCAGCATGAGCACGATCACGGCGGCGGGCTCGCGCTGCGAGACCCCGGCGACCATCACGAACAGGAAGATGAGGCCGAACGAGGGCAGGGCGCGTGCTGCACCCGTGAGCCCCACGACGAGCTCCTTGCCCTTCCCGGTGTGCCCGATCCACCAGCCGAGAGGCACGGCGATGATCACGGCGACGAGCACCGCGACCGCGGTGTAGGCGAGGTGCTCCGCGACCCGTTGCGGGATCGAGCCCGCGCCCTGCCAGTTGACGGGGTCGGCGAGCCAGGCGAAGGCGTCGAGGAAGAGGTTCACGGTGCGCTCCCCTGCTGCACACCGCGGCCGACCGCCAGAACGGGCGTCTCGATCTGCTGCTCGAGCGCGGCGCGATCATCGCCGCCTCCCGCGCGCCGCGCTGTGCGGCGGTCGGCGCGCGTCCACGGCATGAGCACGCGGCCCAGCAGCACCAGCAGCCGGTCGAAGAGCAGAGCGACCACGACCGTCATGACGACGCCCGTGAGCACCGAGGCGAGAATCTGGCGCTGATACCCGTTCGTGAACAGATAGCCGAGACTCTGCACGCCGACGACGATGCCGACCGTCAGCAGGCTCACCGTGCTGACCGCGACGACGCGCAACCCCGCGAGCAGCACGGGACCGGCGAGGGGGAAGTCGACCGTCCAGAACCGGCTCCACGACGAGTAGCCCACGGCCGTCGCCGCCTGACGGATATCGGGATCCACGCTCGCGAGAGCATCCGCCACCGATCGCGACATGATCGCCACGGCGTAGATCGTGAGGGCGATGAGCACATTGGCCTCGCTCAAGAATCCGATACCGAGCAGCGGCGGCAGAATGACGAAGAGCGCGAGCGACGGGACCGTGTACAGCAGGCCGACGAGGGTGAGGATGAGCCCGCGGGTCAGCCGGTAGCGGTAGGCGAGCCAGCCGAGCGGGATCGCGATGACGAACCCGAGCACGATCGGCAGGATGCTCAGCCTGATGTGCTCGAGCGTGAGCTCGAGGATCAGGTCGAGGTTGTTGAGCACCCAGGTCACGCCGGGCCCGCCTCCACGAGACGCCCGGCGAGGTTGCCGTCGCCGTCGACGAGCACCTGCGCGCCGTCGATGGTCTGGATGCTGAGCGCGCGCTTGCCGCGTTCGGCGCCGATGAAGCTCGCGACGAAGTCGCTCGCGGGGTTCGCGAGAATCTCGGCGGGCGTGCCCTTCTGCGCGATGCGGCCGCCCTTCTCGAGGATGACGACCTGGTCGCCCAGGAGGAAGGCCTCGTCGATGTCGTGCGTGACGAAGACGACGGTCTTGTCGAGCTCGCGCTGGAGGCGCAGCAGCTCTTGCTGCAGGTCGGCGCGCACGATCGGGTCGACGGCCCCGAACGGCTCGTCCATGAGCAGGATGTTCGGGTCGACCGCGAGGCCCCGCGCCACGCCCACGCGCTGCTGCTGGCCGCCCGACAGCTGCGCGGGGTACCGCTCGGCCATGTCGCGGTCGAGGCCGACGGTGTCCATGAGCTCGAGGGCTCGAGCGTGGGCCTGCTTCTTCGGCACGCCGTTGAGCCGCGGCACGGTCGCGATGTTGTCGATCACACGGCGGTGCGGCAACAGGCCGGAATTCTGCATGACGTAGCCGATGCGGCGGCGCAACTGCACGGGTTCGATGGTCGAGACGTTCTCGCCGTCGATCTCGAGCTCACCGCTCGTCGCGTCGACCATGCGGTTGATCATGCGCAGCAGGGTCGTCTTGCCGGATCCGCTTGAGCCGACGAGCACCGTCGTCTGCCGGCTCGGCATGATGAGGCTGAAGTCGTCGACCGCGAGCGTGCCGTCGTCGAAGCGTTTGGAGATGGAGCGGAATTCGATCACGATGCTCTCTTCTCGTCGCCATCGGTGCTGAGCGCGCGCCCAGCGCTCACTCAGTCAAACAGCATTCGCCGCAGAGAGTCGTGCGGATTGCCCAGATTCTGGGCAGTTCTCCAGAAGGGGGCCTCGCGGCCCGCCGTCAGAGGCGGTCGGCGAGCACCGCGCGAACCGCGCGCTCGGCCTCGGCCAGCAGCGCGGGATCGCCCGGGGTGCTGCGGGCGAAGGCCCGCGCCACGAGCGCGTCGGCGATCTCGATGGCGGTGCCCACGGCGCGACGCACCTCGGCGCTGTCGGTCACGCCGTAGCCGGCCACGAGCGCATCGGTCACGACATCGGCGACCGCGGCGTTGGCGGTCGATTCCGTCATCGGCGGCAGCAGATCGAGCACGTCACCGACGCGCACCGAGCGGTAGCCCGGCTCGGTGCGGAACAGGTCGGCGGTGATCGCCAGCACGGCGAGCACAGCATCCATCGCCGAAGCGTGGCGGCCAGGGCTCAGCTCGGCCGCGACACGACCGAGCAGGCGCTCGGAGTTGCGGGCGGCGAGGCTCTGCAGCACCGCGATGCGATCGGGGAAGTAGCGGTAGACCGTGCCGATCGAGGCCCCGGCGCGCTCGGCGACCATAGCGGTCGTCAGTCGCTCATAGCCGATCTCATCGATGACGGCGGCAGCCGAGTCGAGCAGCGTGGCCAGTCGGGCCGTGCTGCGCGCCTGGACCGGCTCGTTGCGGATGGGAGCGGCGCTGCTCAGCAGCGAGGAGCTGGACTCGGTGATGTTCACGATCGACCCTTTCGACGCCGTAAGCGTACTCCTCGAGGTGAGCGAATCACGCTTTGACGCGATGTTAATTATGGCTGGACATTCGGGAGGCGAATACCGCCGGGAGCGGACCGTTCTGTTCACTGCGGCTCGACAGTCCCCCTCGATGTCGCCTACACCGTGCCGCGGCGGGGCGCCCGCCTGGGCCCGTCGCGAACGACGGAGCATCTGACAGACTGGGCAGGTGACGGCCGAGAGTGACGCTCCCCCTCCGGCCTCGCGCTCCCCCTGGGTGCGGCGGGCCGTAGCGCTCGAAGACCGCTTCCATCGCATGCGCGAACGCAATGGCCGGCGGCGCGGGCTGCAACCGGTCGTCATCCCGTACAGCGGCTACGGCGGCCCCGGCTGGATCCGCGTGCTGTGCCGCGTCGTGCTCACACGCACCGATTCCCGTCGCGCGACGCCCGCGAGCATCCGGGGATGGCGCAGCTTCGTGAGCATCCCCGTCGCCGACAGCGTCGTCACCGTCACGATCGGCGGGCAGGAGTTCACGATGCAGGCCGACCGCGGCGGCGTCGTCGACGCCGATGCGACGATCGACCTCGAACCCGGCGTGCGCACGATCACGCTGCAGGTCGAAGGCTCCGACCCGGTCACGGCCCGCATCTTCGTCGTCGACCCGGATGCTCGCCTCGGCATCGTCAGCGACATCGACGACACGGTCATGGTCACGGCGCTCCCCCGCCCCTTCCTCGCCGCCTGGAACACCTTCGTGCTCGACGAGCACGCCCGCCGTCCCGTTCCCGGAATGGCCGTGCTGCTCGAGCGGCTCACGCGCGAGCACGAGGGCGCGCCCGTCATCTACCTCTCGACGGGGGCGTGGAATGTCGCTCCGACCCTCGACCGGTTCATGAGCCGCCACCTCTACCCCGCCGGCACGATGCTGCTCACCGACTGGGGGCCGACGCACGACCGGCTGTTCCGCAGCGGACGCGACCACAAGCGTGCGAGCCTCGCCCGGTTGGCGCGCGAGTTCCCCTCCATCCGCTGGGTGCTCATCGGCGACGACGGCCAGCACGACGAGGCCATCTATCGCGAGTTCGCCGCCGAGCATCCCGAGAATGTCGCGGGCGTCGCCATCCGTCAGCTCTCGACCCCCGAGGCCGTGCTCGCCGGTGGGCGCAGCCATCTCGACGAGGCCGAGCGGCCGAGCGGCGGCATCCCGTGGGTCTGGGCGCCCGACGGCGCGGGACTCGCCGAGCAGCTCATCGAGGCGGGGCTGCTGAGCCCGCCCGACGACGGCGAGACCGGGGCGCGGGAGTGACCGCTCGAGCCTGACGATGGTGCGCGTCATTCGAACACACGTTCGATAGACTGCGTTCGTTCCATCGAGCGGATGCGCAGGAGGTCGAGCATGCCCCGCCGCCTCTCGCGTCGCGCCGGCCCCGAGCATCCCGTGCTCTTCGTCGATGCCGACGACTTCCCCCCGCCGCCGCCCATGCCGCCACGACCGCGGGCCGCCGACGCGCTCGCCCCGTTTCGCGCGCTGCTCGCCGCGGCCGAGACCGCACGCCTCGACGAGCTCGACGTCCGCCGGGTCGGCGGGGCCGTGCTCGTCGCCGGCGAGCGTCGCCCCGCGGAGGCGCTGCTCGGCGGAGACGCCCTGCTCGACGACGGCACGGCGGTGGTGCCGATCATCGTGCCCGCCCGCGCGTCGCGCGTGCTGCGCGCGGCGCTCACGGCCCGGTTCGTGCTCATCTCGGGCACGCTCCGGAGCACCGAGGGCGTGCTCGCGATCGAACCCGACGAGTGCGCCGACCTGCGAGCGCTCGCGCGCGAGTGGCGCGGCAGGGGGTGAGAGTGTTCTCATCTGGGCTTCTGGGCATCGACGGCCGCTGATAATGGGGGAATGTCGCGAACGCCGCTCCCCCGGTTCTCGGTGCGGTCGCGCATCCTTGCCGTGATCCTCGTCGTCACCGCCCTCGGCATGTCGGTCTCGGGCTTCACGGCCTACCTCGTGCAGCGCGACCGCGTGCTCGAAGGGCTCGACACCGACCTGCTCGCCTCGGTCGAAGCCGCGCGCGGCATTGTCACGGGCGCCTCGACGTCGTCCGCCGATGAGAACGCCCCCGAGGCGGCGGCGCTGCCGACGACCGCCGTCGACGCCTTGAGCGACATCCTGCAGCGGCTCGTGCCTGGCCGGCACGAGAGCAGCGTCGGCATCATCGATGGCGAGGTGCGCTGGCTTCCGTTCGTCGAGACGGCGTTCGATCTGGAAGACGACCCCGCGTTCATCGCACGCGCCTGGCAGGAGGCCTCGTCGGGCGAAGTGACGCTCGGCACCGCCATCACGAGCGTCGGCACGCTGCGCTACGTGAGCGTGCCCGTGATCATCGAGGGCGACGAGCAGCTCGGCGTGTTCGTCACGGCGGTGGATGCGCAGCGCGCGGTCGACGAGGTCGGCGGCGCCTTCCTCACCTACGCGGGCCTCGCCCTGCTCTCGCTCGCCGCGATCGGCGTCATCGGCTGGTTCGTCGCGGGGCGCTTGCTCGCCCCCATCCGCACGCTCTCCGAGACGGCCTCGCGCATCACCGCGGCAGACGTCAGCGAGCGCATCCCCGTCATCGGCCGCGACGACGTCTCGGCGCTCACCGAGACGGTCAACGCCATGCTCGACCGCATCGACGAGGCGCTGACGAGCCAGCGGCAGCTGCTCGACGACGTGCGGCACGAGCTCAAGACGCCCATCACGATCGTGCGCGGGCACCTCGAGCTGCTCGATGAGAGCAAGCCCGACGATGTGCGCGCCGTGCGCGACATCGCCATCGACGAGCTCGACCGCATGGCCGAGCTCGTCAACGACATCGACGCGCTCGCGCGGGTCGAGCGCAGCGAGGTGCTCGCCGAGCCCACCGACATCGCCGACTTCACGGCGCTCGTCTTCAGCAAGATGCAGGCGATCCCCGGGCACGACTGGGTGCTCGTCGAATCCGCCGACGTCGTCGCGCCGCTCTCGCCCTCGCGCATCACGCAAGCCTGGGTGCAGCTCGCCGACAACGCGGCGAAGTACTCGCCCGAGGGCACTCCGATCCGCGTCGGCAGCACCTCGTACGCGGGCACGGTCGAGTTCTGGGTGGCCGATGCCGGACCGGGGATTCCCGCCGGCGCCGAGAAGCGCATCTTCGAGCGGTTCGGGCGGGCCGACACGGGCCGCGGTATCGCGGGGTCGGGCCTCGGCCTGCCCATCGTCGCCGCGATCGCCCGCGCGCACGGGGGCTACGTCAGCCTCGACAGCTCCTCGAGCGGCTCGCGCTTCGGCATCGTCGTGCCCACCATCGAGCGGGGTGCCGCGCCGCCGCCGCCCGCCGCCGGATTCATCGAGCCCGAGACCGTCGACCCCGCGAGGAGCCCCGCATGAGCAGCATCCTGATCGTCGAGGACGAGAAGCGCATCTCCTCCTTCGTCGAGAAGGGGCTCGCGGCCGCGGGCTACACGCCGACCGTCGTCGACAACGGGCTCGACGCGCTCGACTACCTCGCGACGGGCTCGTTCGACCTCGTACTGCTCGACGTGGGCCTGCCCGGCATCGACGGGTTCGAGGTGCTCTCGCGCCTACGCGCGCGCGGCGAGACCGTGCCGGTCATCATGCTCACGGCGCGCACGAGCGTCGACGACACCGTCGCGGGCCTCGACGGAGGCGCCAACGACTACCTGCCGAAGCCCTTCAAGTTCGACGAGCTCGTGGCCCGCATCCGGCTGCGCCTGCGCGAATCGGGCCAGCAAGCGGCTGTCGAGACGGTGCTGCGGCACGGCGACGTGGCCCTCGACCTCAAGACCCGCCGCGTCTCCGTCGGCGACCGCGCGATGGATCTCTCGGCACGCGAGTTCGCGCTCGCCGAGCAGTTTCTGCGGCACCCCGAGCAGGTGCTCTCGCGCGAGCAGCTGCTGAGCCGCGTGTGGGGGTTCGACTTCGATCCGGGGTCGAACGTCGTCGACGTGTACGTGCGCTACCTGCGCGGCAAGATCGGCGCCGAGCACATCGAGACGGTGCGCGGCATGGGATACCGGCTCGTCTGAGGCGTCAGGCCCGGACGAGGGCCGGCCGTCATCAGACGGCCGTCACACGGCGTCAGTTGTCGATGCTCGCGGGGCTCGCGGGGCTCGCCGGAGAGGCGGCGGAGGTGTCGGAGGTCGCCGCGGGTCGCGGTGCGACGGGCTGCGGTGCGGGGGCCGGCGCCCGCTCGACCGTCGGCGACGACGCGGGCCCGCCGGTCGACGCGGGCGCGGGCGAACTCGTCGGCACGGGGAAGGTGACGTCGCCGCCACCGATGGTTCCCTTGCCGTCGAGGGGCGCGGTCGAGATCGGGGGCACCTCAGCGCTCGTCGAGGTGTCGACGAGGGGCATCGCGTTCGCGACGCCGATCGCGCTCGTCGCGAGCATGCCCACGCCGAGGGCGGTGGCGGCGGAGATGGTGATCCAGTGCGGGGTCGCGGCCATGTTCATCCCTCCTCGTCGGGTGTCGGTGCGGGGGCGCTGCTGCGATTCTCGCGGCCGCGCATGAGAAAACCGGCGGCCCCCGATGAGAGAACTCTCATCGGGGGCCGCCGGACGACGATCAGCGTGCCGATCGATCAGTCAACCGAGTCGACGCTCGCGGGCGAGTTGACCGAGGCCGGGCTCGCGGGCGACGCGGGGCTGGCCGGGCTCGCGGGCGAGGCCGGGCTCGCCGGGCTCGGCGGGGTGTCGACCGAGGCGGGGCTCACGGGCGAGGCCGGGCTGTCGACCGAGGCCGGCGAGACCGGCGAGTTCGTCGAGGCCGGCGACGGGGGCGACGTCGTCGAGGCGGGCGACACGATGCTGTCGCTCTCGACACGGAAGTCGAGGTCGCCCGAAGTCGTGCCGTCGTCGTCGGTCGTCGAGATGCCGGGAACCGAGAGGCCCGTGGCGTTCTCGATGAGGGGCATCGCGTTGGCGACGCTCGCGGCGCCTCCGGCGATGACGCCCAGGCTCAGGGCCGAGGCCGCTCCGACGGCGATCCAGTTCTTGGTGTCCATGATGGTCCTCCCTCTGCGGGCCGTGCGGCTCGCTGTTGATGAGGCAACTCTCGCCCGCGGGCATGAGATCACCAGGAGGAGGTGGTGAGAGGCCTCTCATCCGCATTGACCACGCGATGTGCGCGTTCGATGAGCTCGGTCGCGCCCGCCGAGCCGGCCGCCGAGCGCGAGAGCGCATGGCCGAGAAGCTGGGTCGCGGCGATCGCGTGCGCCCGGTCGACGAAGCCCGTCTCAGCCGAGCGGAACCAGCGTCGCCGCCAGCCGTCGGCGAGCACCGACGAACGGCGTGCGCGCACAGTGGCCCGGCTGCCGCCGTCGTGCACGACGGTGGCGATGAGGTGGGCGTACAGCGCGGCGGCATCGTCGGCCGGATCGCCCCAGCCCGAGGTGTCGATATCGAGCACGCCCGTCACGCGCGTCGGCGCCGCCGGATCGACGAGCAGCTGAGCCAGGTGCAGGTCGCCGTGCACGGTGCGCGAGGGGGGCGGCGTCCCTCCGGCGCGGAACCGCTGCGTGATCGTGCGGGCCGTGCGCTCGATGAGGCCGTCGTGCGCCGGCAGCTGCTCGATGAGTCGCTCCTCGTACCAGTCCACGCGCCGCACGAGCGAGGCACGGGCGGTGGACGTGGAGGGCACGCGCGCGATCGCGCTGACGACCGCCTCGATCTCGTCGAGCAGCGCATCCGGTGCGGGGATGCGGTCGAGCACGGCGATGAGCTCGGAGCCGTCGAGGGCCTCGAGCGCGACGAGCCCCTCCTCGCTCCAGCCGAGCACGGCGGGCACGGGGATACCGGCCTCGCGCCACAGCGTGTGCCGAGCCTGAAGCGGTTCGGCCGCGGGGGGCCGCACGACCTTCAGGAAGTACGCGGTGCTCGCCGTGTCGACACGCACGACGGCGCGCTTGCCCGGCCGGTAGGCCGCGAGGCTCACCCGCAGGTTGTCGACCGGCAGCCCGAGTCGCGCGAGCACGACGCCCGCGGCTTCGGCGTAGACGGCCGTGCGCAGCGCGGGCAGCGCGGGGTCGGCCGGGTACACCCACACGTCGACCCGCTCGCCCGTCGTCGGGTTGCTGAGAGCCAGCACGCCGGGGCGCGTCGCCTCGGGCGGTGAGGTCTCGACGAAGACCGTGTGGTCGGCGGTCGAGCCCGCCGCATCGCGCAACGTGACGCGGTAGCCGTGCGTGAAGCCGTTGCCCGTGGGCTCGACCTGCAGCGCGTGCGCCTCGACGAGCGCGGAGTCGAGCGACGCCGCGACGGCATCGAGCACGTCGCGATGGAGAAGACGATCGCTCGATTCAGGCACGAGACCATTCTGTCCGGTCACGCTGGATGCGGGCGCTGTGGGGCGGCGCGTCGCCCCGCTCGCCGCGTTCCCGATCACGGCGCAGTGCTTTGCGATCGGGACCTTCGGCCCCTGCGCACCCCTCCGTTGGGGGGTCGTGACACCCGGTGCGGCGGTTGCCAGCCGCGTCACGACAGGCGTACCCTTGACCCAGGCCCCTCCCCCAGGGACCGACACCCGAATACGGTCCGTTACCCGCGGATCCGCGTTCCTCGATACCCGACGGGAACGGTGAGAATCATGATCGCGCTTGTGATCACTGCAGCAACCCTGATGCTGGTGGGCGCCATCGTCATCAGCCTCGAGCGTCACCGGCGACTCACGCCGCTGACCGCCATCGTCACCGGCCTCGGCACCCTCGCCGTCGTGCTCGGCGCCATCACGGCCACGGTCGCGACAATCGATCCGGCGACGGCCGACATCGTACCGCGCGGCGTCACGATCAACCAGCTGCCCGAGCGCGTCACCGACGTCGAGCTGCCCACCCTCTAGCCGGTCGGCGGCACGTCCGCGAGCGCGAGCGACCGGGGCGACTCTCCCCAGCATTTCGGCCCGCAGTCGACGTACGGCTCGACGAGGCCGCTTGCCGCTCGCCGCAGGCTCAGCACGCGATGCAGCGAGGCGTCGATGCGCGCTTCGACGAGGCGGCCGTCGCCGACCGCGCGCTCGAGCGCATCGAGCAGGCCGGTGAGATCGACGCCGACGCTCCCGGGGTCGGCCGGCAGCACGAAGAGCACGATGTCGTTGCCCGCCGCGAGCGCGCGGATCGCGTTGCGCAGCGGGTTCTCGTACTCGGGCAGGCCCGAGCGCTGCAGCATGAGCAGGTCGTCGGTGACGATGACGCCGTCGAAGCCGAGCTGCTGGCGCAGGATCGTGACCCACGTGGGCGAGAGCGATGCCGGCAGGGGGCTGATGCGGTCGAACTGCAGGTGCCCCATCATGACGAGCGGCGCGCCCGCCTCGATGCCCGCGCGGAACGGCACCGCATGGGTGGCGCGCCAGGCGCGCATGCCGATCGACGATCGCGGGATGCTGATGTGCGAGTCATCGGGGCTCGCACCGTGCCCGGGGAAGTGCTTGAGCGTCGAGAGCACCGTGCCGAGCTCACCCCGCACCGCGGCCGCGACGCGCTCGGCGGCCGCGGAGGGCGACTCGCCGAGCGTGCGGCTGCGGATGAACGACGAGCTGTCGGGCGTGACGTCGGCCACGATCCCGAAGTTGATGAGCACCCCCGCCTCGGCGACGAGCGCCGCGCGGGTGCGGAAGGCCTGCTCGGCCGCCGACGCGGGCAGCCCGCGCAGCTCGCGCGCGGCCGCGGCGTCGTCCTCCCGCAGGCGGCGCACGATGCCGCCCTCCTGGTCGATCGCGGTGAGCACGGGCAGCCCGGCCTCGCTGCTGAGGGCCCCCGTGAGCCCGGCGACGGTGCGCGCGGGCCCGCCGACGTTGTCGCCCATGATGATGACGCCGCCGAAGCCGTAGCGGTCGAGCACCGAGCGGATGCGCGCGGCATCGGTGCCCGGCACGTGCACCATGACGAGCGCGGCGAGCTTCTCGCGCAGCGTCATCGCCGCGATGCGCTGCTGCAGGTAGACCTCGGTGACGTCGAGCGGCGCCGGGGCGCCGACCAGGCGGCCAGGCTGCGGCTCAGGCGGCGGGGGCTCGGCCGTGCATCCGGTGACGACGATGACGGCCGCGAGGGCGAGCGCCGCCGCGCGCCCGAGTCGGGTGGGGCCGCGTCGTCGCATGAGTAGATGGTATCCGCGCGCCCATGGCGCCCGCCTACGATGGGCGCATGACGGCAGGGGTGCGGGCGATTGTGAGCGCGGCGCACGCCGGGCCGACCGTGCTCGTGACGCTCGTGACGGTGCTGCTGGCCGCGGTGAGCGGCCTCGGACCGGGGCGCATCGCGCTGCTCGGCGCCATGATGCTCGCGAACCAGCTCTCGATCGGCTGGTCGAACGATGCGATCGACGCCGCGCGCGACCGCGATGCCGCCCGCGCCGACAAGCCCGTCGTGCGCGGCGAGGTGTCGGCGCGCACGCTCATGACGCTCGCCCTCTCGGCGGCAGCCGCGGCAGTGCTCGTCTCGCTCGCCTTCGGCCTCTGGCTCGTGCTCGTGCATCTCGTGGCGCTCGGCTCGGGCTGGGCCTACAACGCGGGCCTCAAGCGCACCGTGCTCGCGACCGCCTGCTATGTCGTGGCGTTCGCGCTCCTGCCGATGCTCGTGACGCTCGCGCGCGAGGAGCCCCGGCCCGCGGCATGGTGGGCGATCGCGATGGGCGGGATGCTCGGCCTCGCCGCGCACTTCGCGAACGTGCTGCCCGATCTCGAGGCCGATGAGCGGCACGGCATCCGCGCTCTGCCGCACCGGCTCGGTGCGCGCGCCGCGGGAGCCGTCGCGCTCGCGGCGCTCGCGGCGGCGGGCGTGCTCGGCGTGCTGGGACCGGGCGCGGCGACGCCCGTGACCGCTGTGGGCGCGGCCGCCACCGTGCTGCTGCTCGTCGCCGGACTCGTCGTGCTCGCCCGCTCCCCCGGCTCGCGCGCGCTATTTCGCATCATCATGCTCGCGGCTCTCGCCGCGGTGCTCACCCTCGCCGGAGCGGCAGGCGCGCTCGTCGCCTAGCCGGCTTCGGTCGCCGCGGCGGGCTCACGGGCAGGGTTCTGGATGCCGATCGCCGACACCACCGCACCCACGAGCATGAGCCCCGCGCACAGCAGCAGTCCGGCGTCGAGCCACGCGTCGTCGACCGTCGTGCCGATGACGGCACCGAGCAGGGCGATCGCGATGAGCCCGGCGATGCGCGCCACGGCGTTGTTGACGGCCGAGGCGATGCCCGAGCGCTCGGGCTCGATGGCCCCGAGAATCGCCGAGGTGAGCGGGGCGACGGTGATGGCGACGCCGAGCCCGTAGAGCAGCACGCCCAGCAGCGCTTGCGAGACGAAGTCGAAGGGCGTCTCGATGGCCCGCAGCAGCAGGAAGCCGACCGCGGCGAGCGCGGGGCCGCCCGCCATGAACCAGCGCGGGCCGATGCGGCCGGCGAGCGCGCCGAAGCGCGCGGAAAGCACGATGAGCATGATCGTCAGCGGCAGCATGACGAGCCCCGACACGGTGGCGCTGAGACCCGCGACCTGCTGCAGGTAGACGACGATGACGAGGCCCGAGACCGAGAGCGCGGCGTAGACGGCGACGGTCGCGAGGTTGCCGACCGCGAAGTTGCGGTTGCGGAACAGCGAGAGCGGCATCATGGGGTGCTGCGCGGTCGCCTGGCGCACGATGAAGGCGATGAGGCACAGGATGCCCACCGCGAGCGGTCCCCAGACGACCGGCGATGCCCAGCCGTAGTTGGCCTGCTCGATGAGGGCGAAGACCAGGCCGCCGAGGCCGAGCGCCCCGAGCACGGCGCCCGCGATGTCGATGGGGGTGCGCACGGCGGCCGGCTCGTTGCGCATGCGCGCCATGAGCACGAGCGTCAGGGCGATGGGCACGACGTTGATGACGAACACCCATCGCCAGCTCGCGAGATCGGTGAGCACGCCGCCCAGAAGCGGGCCGACGATGAAGGCAGCGGAGGTCCAGGCCGTCCAGAGCCCGATGGCGCGAGCCTGGCTCGCTCCCCGGTGGGCGCCCATGATGAGCGCGAGCGAGCTCGGCACGAGCAGCGCCCCCGCGACCCCCTGAGCCGCGCGCGCGACGATGAGCAGCTCGGCAGTAGGCGCGAGCCCGCAGGCGAGCGACGTCACACCGAAGCCGACGAGCCCGATGCGCAGGATGGCGACGCGGCCGAGCAGGTCGCTGAGCGAGCCGGCGAGCAGGATGAGGGCTCCGAGGGTGATGAGATACGCATCCACGACCCACTGCTGCACCGGCAGGCCACCCCCGAGCTCGGCGGAGATCGCGGGCAGGGCGACCGTGACGATCGATCCGTCGAGGAAGGCGACGAAGGCCGCGAGGATGGCGACGATGAGCACGCGGCGGTCGAGCGCAGGAGAGACCATGGGGCCAGTCAAGCACCGCGGGCGCGTCCGGCGCCTGCGAGTCCTCTCAATACCCCCGGGGGTATACTGTGGAGCGACATCCCATCGACCCCGGAGGACCCATGCGCCGCATCCTGCTCTCGATCACCCTCGCCCTCGGACTCGCGCTCGGCGCAACCGCCTGCGCGAGCCCCACCGAGCCCGTCGCCCTCGATGCCGACACCGTCGTCATCGACGTGCGCACACCGGCCGAGTTCGCCAGCGGCCACCTCGAGGGCGCGGTGAACATCGACGTGCAGTCGCCCGACTTCGAGGCGCTCGTGAGCCAGCTCGACCCCACGGGCAGCTACTACGTCTACTGCCGCAGCGGCAACCGCTCGGGGCAGGCCATCGACCGCATGACGGCCCTCGGCTTCGCCGACCTCACGAACGGCGGCAGCGTCGCGAGCGCGTCGAGCAGCACGGGCATCCCGGTCGTCACCGGACCGTAGCCCGGCACTCGTGGCGGTCGGTGCCTCAGGCGCCGGCCGGCACGAGCTTCTCGGCGAGCAGCTCGCGCACGCGCGGAATGACCTGCGTGCCGTACAGCTCGATCGCGCGCATGAGCTTCTCGTGCTGCAGCGGGCCGGTGCTGTACTTCAGATCGAAGCGCTGGATGCCGAGGGTCGAGACCGTGGCCGCGATCTTGCGGGCGACCGTCTCGGGCGAGCCCACATAGAGCGAGCCGTGCTCGACCTCCTGCTGGAAGTGCGCATAGGTCGTCGGGCCCCAGCCCCGCTCGCGGCCGATGCGGCCGAACATCTGCTCGTAGGCCGGCCACAACTCTTCCATCGCCTGCTCGTCGGTCTCGGCGATGTAGCCCGGCGAGTGCACGCCGACCGGCTGCCACGGCTGCTCGAGCTGCGTGAGGGCGCGGTGGTAGAGCTCGACGAACGGCGCGAAGCGCTCGGCCGGCCCACCGATGATGGCGAGCATGAGCGGGAACCCGTAGTTCGCCGCGCGCACGACCGACTCGGGGCTGCCGCCCACGCCGACCCACGTGCGCAGTGCGCCGCTCTCGGTCGTCGGGTACACCATCTGGTTCTGCAGCGGGGCGCGCGTCGAGCCCTGCCACGTGACCGGCTGCTCTTTGTGCACCTCGGCGTAGAGGTTGAGCTTCTCCTCGAAGAGCCGCTGGTAGTCCTGCAGCTCGTAGCCGAAGAGCGGGAACGACTCGGTGAACGACCCGCGGCCCATGATGACGTCGGCGCGGCCGTTCGAGATCGCATCGATCGTGGCGAAGCGCTGGAACACGCGGATGGGGTCGTCAGAGCTCAGCACCGTCACGCCGCTGCCGATGCGGATGCGCTCGGTGCGGGCGGCGATCGCGGTGAGGACGATGTCGGGCGCCGAGACGGCGAAGTCATCGCGGTGGTGCTCGCCGACGGTGATCGCGTCGACGCCGACCTGGTCGGCCAGGACGCCCTCCTCGACGACGTTGCGGATCACCTGGGCGTAGGGCAGCGGCTGCCCGTCCGCGGCAACGGTGACATCACCGAAGGTGTCGATGCCCAGCTCGAGGTCGTTCGCGTCGGCAATGGCCACTGGTCTCCCCTATCTATGCGTACGTATCGACGGGGTCAACCGTCTCACGAACCGCCCTATTCCCGCGACCGCGATCAGGGCTGCAGGCGCTCGATCCGCCAGTCCGAGCCCTCGCGGTGGAACAGCAGGCGGTCGTGCAGGCGGGAGGTGCGCCCCTGCCAGAACTCCACGCGGTCGGGAACGATGCGGAACCCGCCCCATCGCTCGGGCCGGGGAACCTCGGGCGCATCCACGAACCGCTCCTCGGCGTCGTGCACCTTCTGCTCGAGCGCCTCGCGCGAGGCGATGGGCTGCGACTGGTCGCTCGACCACGCCGCGACCTGCGCCCCGCGCGGACGGTTGGCGAAGTAGGCGTCGCTGTCGGCCGCCTCGACGGGATGCGCGTGCCCGAAGATCTTGACCTGCCGGTGCAGCGTGTACCAGGGGAACACCACGGCGACCGCAGGGTTCGCGAGCAGGGCACGGCCCTTGCGCGAGGTGTAGTCGGTGTAGAACGCGAAGCCGCGCTCGTCAACGCCGCGCAGCAGCACGGTGCGGATCGAGGGCGCGCCGTCGGGGTCAATCGTGCCGAGCACCATCGCGTTCGGCTCGTAGACGCCGCGCTCGGCCGCCTCGGCGAGCCAGGCCGTGAACTGGGCGAACGGGTCGGCCGCGAGGTCGGCCTCTTCGAGCTTCTCGACGCCGTAGTCGGTGTGCGTGCGCAGCGCGCTCTCGAGGGTCGGGTCGGTGCCGGCGGGATCGGTCATGCAGCCACGGTAGGGGCTTCGGGCCGGGAATCGGCCGAGTCGCGTGCGGTGGCCGTCGCCCACACGGCCATCACGGCGGCCAGGATGAGCGCGGTACCGAGCAGCTCATCGCCGAATTGAGCGAAGGCGTCGAGATCGATCGCGGCGCCCAGGTCGCGCGCGAGGGTTCCGAAGGCCAGCACGGTCACGCCGAACACGGCGTTCGCGAGGAAGAGCATGACGCGCGCCGGCCGCGGGTAGGCGGCACTCTCGCCGTGGGTGATGTCGGCGTCGGTCACGAACCCCCAGACGAAGCCGAACAGCACGAGGGCGATGCCGCTGGCCCCGATGACGGCGCTCAGCGGGTCGGCGAGCACATCGCGCCACGCCGCCGCGGCCGAGAGCAGCAGCGCCACCGTGAGCAGGGCGATGCGGCGAGCGTCGAGCCGTCGGCGCACCGCCAGCACGACCGCGAGCGTCAGCGTGCCGAGCGCGATGACGACGGCGAGCGCCGGCGACGACCACGTCAGGGGTGCGCTGACCAGCGCCGGCAGCACGCTCAGCAGCGCGAACAGCCCGATCGCGGCGAGCAGCTCGGGCAGGCCGCGCGCGCCGCGCCGTGCCAGCACGAACGCAATGACGATGAGGGCGATGCCGACCGCGCCCCGCACGATCGTGAGGGCGACCGTGCCGCGCAGCGCATCGGCGATGACGAAGACGACGCCCACGGCGGCGCCGTCAGCGCCCCACGCGGTGACGACCTGCGCCGCGAGCAGCAGCACCACGACCGGTGCGAGGGTGATCGACAGGGCGGCGGCCACCGGCAGCCCGGCGTCGTCGAGGCGGCTCATGACGTCGTCGATGCGGGTCGCCGACGACCGGCGCGCCCGTGCGATGCCCCACCACAACCCCGCGATCGCGAGCACGATGCCGATCGACAGCGGCAGATCGCGCACCTCGACGACGACCCCGCTGCCGGTGGCGAGCCCCAGCGCCAGCTCGATGACCCGCCACAGCGCGACCAGGACGAACGCGATGATGAGCACGAGCGAGACCGAGCGCAGCACTCCGCGCCGACGGGCGTTCTCGAGAGGCCGATGCACGGCGGCGACGGCCGTCGTCGACGCCCCGATCGCGAACTCCGCGACGGCGACTCCTGCGGCGAGAGCCGCCGGAACGGCCAGCTGCCCGAGCGACGACATGACGAGCGAGGCGGTCGTCGGCCCGAAGTCGAGCCCGAACGGAGCCGCCTGCGCCGCGCTGCGCCCGAGCGAGACCACCGTCGAGAGCCCGGTGATCGCGAGCACGAGCGGAAACTCCCACCAGGCGAACACCGACCGGCGCCGCAGCACGACGAGCAGGATGATGCCAACGACCGCGAGCATCGACACGATCTTGCCCGGCGTGATCGAGACGCCGCCGGCGCCGTCGGCCCCGAGGTCGAGCGAGCCGATGAAGAGCAGCACGAGCGAGGTCATGATCGTCAGCACGACCGTCGTGCGCCGCCGCGTGTGCAGCGCCGCCGTCTGCATGAGGGCGAGCGACAGGATGACGAGCCAGAAGATCGTCGGCAGCAGCAGCCGCGGCAGCGAGAGCACGATCGAGCCCACGCTCACCGTCAGCGGCGAGATCGACCGCACGAGCGGGGCACCCAGGATCAGCGCGACCGCCAGGCAGAACGCCACCACCCCGACCACCACGATGGGGCCGAGCCCGCGCGGCGAGTCGGTATCGCGCAGGCGCCCACGCCGGATCGGGTCGACGATGATGCCGCGCCACAGCGTGCGGGCGCCCGTGGCGATGCGCGACATCGTGCGCGAGCGCGGCGGCGACAGTGCCGTCATCCCCTCCGCGCTCATCGCAGCTCCCAGCGCCGCAGCACGCCATCGCTCTCGAGCACGACGAGCGCGGCGCCGACCGCGAGCACCGACCGGCTCGCCGAGATCGACCCCTCGTCGATGGGGTGCGCGTCGATGACGGCGCCATCGACGGTGGCCCGCAACTCGACGTCGGCGGCCCGCACGATCGTGACGACGCTCGACGTGCTCTCGCCCACCAGGGCCTGCCCGCCCGCTCCGCGCCACCGCACCTCGCCGCTCTCGGCCTCGATGGCCACAACGGCCTCGTCGGTGAGGGCGACCACGGCGTCGTCGACGACCAGCACGCCGCGCGCGAGACCCGTGTACCCCGTGCTCCAGCGCTCGTCGCCCGAGACCCGCTCGAGGGCGACGATCTCGCCCGACTCGAGCATCGCCACGACCAGCCCCGACGTGCCGCCCGCGGCCGCGAGCTCGACGACGAGCCCGGGCTCGTCGCGCCAGACGACGGCACCCGTGGCGGCGTCGAGCGCCGTGAGCCGCTCCCGCTCATCGGCCACCAGCACGAGATCGTCGACGACGACGACCTCGGCGCGGGCGTCGGCGCCGAGCGACTGCGACCAGCGGGGAGTGCCGGTGCGGGCATCCAATCGCGTCACGGTGCCGCTGCGGGCGGCGACCACGATGTCGTCGGTTCCGGAGTCGCCGGCGGGAACGGCGACCGGTGCGGCGAGCACGAGCTCGTCGGCCGCCCAGTTCCAGAGCCGGCGCCCGGTCGCGTCGTAGGCGACGACCTGCCGCCGCGCCGTCGTCGCCACCACGAGATCGCCGGCCGTGCCGACGGCCACGACCGTGCCGCCCGGGTGCCCGAACCACGCGAGCCGCGCCTGCGCGCGCCCGAGGGCGAGCACCTGCACATCGTCGCCGCGATCGTTGACCACGACGAGTCGACCGTCGGCGGTGGCCGCGGGCGCGACGGGGTACTGGCCGGTCACGTCGGAGGCGCCGAAGAAGGGATCGGTGATGGCGATCGGCAGGGTGCGGCCGGGCAGGAGGCGCGAGGACGGGTCGAGCAGGGCGCCGAAGGATGCCGCGACGGTCGCGGGCCCGCCGAGCGGTGCGAGAGCGCCCGGACGCAGCTCAGCGCGGCCCGCGGGCCGATCGTCGATCGTGCCGCTGCTCCACACGGCTCCGCGCCCCGGGCACCACACCGTCGACTCCTCGAGGGTCGTGGAGAGGCCCCCATCGACATCCTCGATGCGCACGGTGCTCTCGACGCCGATGCAGCCGCCCGTCAGGGGAATCTCGCGGCCCTCGTCGAAGTCGGTGAACGGGCCATCGGCGCGCAGCGCGGCGAATTCGGCCGTGTAGACGAGCACACCGCCGGGCAGTGCCGAGCCGGTCGAGCTCCAGGTGTCTCCCGGCTGCACCTCGGGCGGCAGCAGCACGATCGCGGGCTCGAACACGAAACCGATCGGCCCGCCCCACGAGGCGACCTGGGTGACGCCGTCGCTCGACAGCCGGAACAGGTCGGCGCCGCGCTCACCGCGATCGTTCACCGTCGATGCCCGCCACCACTGCGCCTCGCGCACCTCGGTCTCGCCGAGCGAGCCGAGCACGCTCGCGGCGATCGTCGAAGGCGCCGCGAAGATGCCCTCCATGCCGATCGAGCGCGTGTGCTCGGTGACGATCTGGATGCCCGCGGCGTCGGTCGCGACCGAGCGCTGGCCATCCGGCGGCACGAACCGGGCGGCCGCGCCACCCGACACCTCGGGCGCCACGAGGTCGACGGCGTCGAGCGCCGCCCCGAGCATCAGCACGACGAGCGGCGTCACGACCCACGGCACCCAGCCGGGCGTCCTCGCGCGCACGGCGTCATCAGCGCCCGGCGGCGCGGGCGGCGGCGCGGGCGACGGCTCAGGCGACGACTCCGGGGCGCCGATGGTCACGAGCGCCAGTGTACGGCCGCCCCCGCGCTCACTGCATCGAGTCGAGAATGCCGATCAGGTCGTCGAGCGTCGTGCGCGGGTTGACGATCGCGAACCGCGCGTTCGTGCGGCCCGCGTGCGAGCTCGGCACGACGAACGCGTGCTGGTCGTCAAGCAGGCGGTTCGACCAGTGGGCGTAGTCGCCCGGGCTCCAGCCGACACGCTCGAAGACGACGACCGAGAGCTGCGGCTCACGCACGAGCGCGAGGTAGTCGCGCGCGGCGATCTCGCTGGCCACGGCATGGGCGAGCTCGATCGAGACGCCGATCGCATCGCGGTACGCCTGCGCCCCGAAGGTCGCGAGCGAGAACCACAGGGGCAGCCCGCGGGCGCGCCGGGTCAGCTGCACCGAGTAGTCGGAGGGGTTGTATTCGGTCGACTCGGTGAGGGCATCCAGGTATTCGGCGTGCTGCGTGTGCGCGAGTCGCGCGATCTCGGGGTCGCGGTAGAGCAGGGCGCACGAGTCGAACGGCGTGAAGAGCCACTTGTGCGGGTCGACGATGAGCGAGTCGGCGCGCTCGATGCCCGCGAATCGCGGCCGAGCGAGCGCACTGAGCGCCGCGGCGAGGCCGTAGGCGCCGTCGATGTGCAGCCAGAAGTCGTGCTCGTCCTTGAGCGCGGCGATCGAGGCGATGTCGTCGACGATGCCGAAGTTCGTCGAGCCGCCCGTCGCGACCACCGCGATGACGGCCTCGCCGTGCTCGACGAGCGCGGGGCGCACGGCGTCACCGTGCAGCATGCCGCTCTCCCCCACGGGCACCGCGACGACATCGATGTCCATGACCTTCGCGGCGCTCGCGATCGACGAGTGCGCCTCGGCGCTCGCGATGACCACCCAGCGCTCCGGCCGCGGGCGCCCGGCCTCGCGACGGAGGCGATCGGCGTGATCGCGCGCGGCGACGAGGGCCGAGAGGTTGCCGATCGTGCCGCCCTGCACGAAGACGCCGCCCGCCGTCTCGGGCAGCCCGAACTCGTGCGCGAGCCAGGCGAGAACATCGTTCTCGGCGTAGACGGCGCCCGAGCCCTCGAGCCAGGAACCGCCGTAGACGGCCGTCGCCGAGACGATGAGGTCGAACGCGGTGGCCGCCTTGGAGGGCGCCGAGGGGATGAATGACAGGTACTGCGGGTGCTCGGTCGTGATGCACGAGGGCGCGAGCACATTCTCGAACAGGGCGAGGGCGCGGCGCGCCCCCATTCCCTCCTCGCTGATGGTGCGGCCGGCGAGGCGCCGCAGCTCGGCGGGCGTGAACGGCTTGTCGAGCGGGGTGTCGTCGCTCAGGATGCGGCGGCGCGCGTACTCGAGGACCATGTCGACGATGGCGGTCGTCTCGTCGGTGATCGCGTGCATGCGCGTTGCGGAGGCGGACGGGGATGCGGCCAGATCGCGGCTCACGGCGGGTCCTCTCGAACCGGATCGACGCGCCCGGCGCGTGATCCCCCGGCGCGCCGCCCCGCCACTCGGGTCAGCAGGCGCCGGATACGACGAATCCCGGCCGAGACCGGGATATCGTTCGTGCGTGGACCTGAGGGGACTCGAACCCCTGACCCCCTGCATGCCATGCAGGTGCGCTACCAGCTGCGCCACAGGCCCGTGGCTGCCGGCCTCTCGGCCGGTGACAACTCGACAAGACTAGTACACGCCGAGGCCGCCGACCAATTCGGCGGCGGCGCCACCGCGCCTCAGTCGAAGAGCTCGCTCAACCAGTTCTTGGGGCGCTTGTACGACCCGCCCGGGTGGCCGTAGCCGCCGCCGTAGCGGGGCGCCGAACCGGGCGAGTTCGAGCCCCAGCGCTGCGGGTAACCCGGCTGCGCATAGCCGCCCGGCGGGTAGCCGCCCGCGGGGCGAGCGGGTGCTTCGCGCGGCAGCTCGACGCGCGGCGCGGGAGCCGGCGCGGGGCCGGGTGCGCTCGAGGCGCGATCGATGATCTTGTCGAGCTCGCCACGGTCGAGCCAGACCCCCCGGCACTGCGGGCAGTAGTCGATCTCGATGCCGTTGCGGTCGCTCATCACGAGCAGGGTGTCGTCGGTGGGGCACTTCATGCCCCCCAGTCTGCCCGTGGTCGGCTATGCGTCGACTGGATGCTCGCCGAGCGTCAGCGGAATAGTCGGGCAGTCCTTCCAGAGGCGCTCGAGCGAGTAGAACAGGCGCTCCTCCTCGTGGAACACGTGCACGACGATGTCGCCGAAGTCGAGCAGGATCCAGCGGCCCTCGGCGCGGCCCTCGCGGCGCAGCGGCTTCGCCCCCGCCTCGATCATGCGGTCTTCGATCTCGGCGGCGATGGCCTGCACGTTGCGCTCGTTGCGCCCGGTGACGAGCAGGAACACGTCGGTGAGCGGCAGCGGCCCCGACACGTCGAGAGCGACCAGGTCGTCGCCCTGCTTATCGTCGGCGGCGCGGGCCGCGACCTGGGTGAGGGCGATGGCGCGTTCGGTGGCGGTCACGGGTTCCTTCGACGAGAGGCGGGAGGGCAAAGCATTCAGAATAGCCCGTTGACCGCGGCGAGCACGAACAGGCCGATCGCGACGACGGCCATGACGACCGTCGAGGCCACGAGCACGGTCGTGACGGTGTTGCTCGCGGGGCCCTTGCCGGTCGCCATGATCGGCGCTGCACCGGTGTGGCTGCTGACGGCCCGCAGGGCGCTCACGGGAGCGGAATCGGGGTGCGCCACCTCGAACTCACCGGGCTCGAGCAGGTCGTCGACGTCAGGGCTCTCGTGCACCTGGGGCACCGCTCCCGTCGACGACACGACGCGGGGCAGATCGATCATGCCGGTGATGATGATCTCGCCCGTCCCTGCGACCGGGCCGGCGATGCTCACCGACGGCATCTCGGGCAGCACGAGCGCGTTCGTGTTCGTGAGACTCGCCGTCGACCCGACCTCGCGGCTGAAGGTGTTCTCGAACGGGTCGTCGTCATCGTGGATGCCGACCGACCAGTGCGACCCCGTCGGGGCCGACCCCGCCGAAGGATACGGCTCGGGAGCGGGCTCGGCGAGCGGCACCGGCGGAGGTGCCACGAACTGCGGAGCGAGCGGCACGGGCTCGGCCACGACCGCGGCCGGCGCCGGCGCCGGTGCCGGCTCGGCAGACAGTGCGGCGGGCGGCGCGGGAGCTGGCTCGGCGACCGGCGCGGCAGACGGCGCGGCGGCCGGCGCGGGCGGAGCAACGAGCGGGGTGGGAGCCTCGGCGACGGGCTCGCGCAGGGCGCGCAGCTCGCGGCGGGAGAGGGTCTGCTCGAACGCGGACGGCGAGGCGGCGATGCCCTGAGCCTCGGCGGAAGGCGCGAGGTCGCCGCCCTGTGGCATCGGAGCGATGACGTGCGGCGCGGGTGCGGGCGCCGGGACGGCGGGCTGCTCGGGCCGGGGGGTCAATTGGGTGTGGTACTCGAGCGAGGTGTCGAACTCGGCGGTCGGGGGCGCGAACGGCTGCTCGGTCGGTGGCCGGAAGTCGCGGCGGCGCACCTGCTGCGCGGGCGGCGGGGCGACCGGCGGAGCCACCGGGGGCGCGAGCGGAGCACCGTGCTCGCTCGAGGGCGCGGGCGACTCGGCGGTGCCGTGATCCCCCGGCGTGATGACCGTGTGGGTCGGCGGGGCCGCGTCGTAGTGAGGCACGCGCGGCCGCACCTGCGTTCGGTACGCCACATCGCTGGGGGCCGACGACGGCACCGAGACCGGGGTGCCCCCGCGCACGCGCCGGGTCACGGGCTGCGCGAAACCCTCCGGCGGAGCATCCTGCGCCGACAGCTCGGCCTGCCGCGCGGCGCGGCGGCTGAGGGGCGGGTCGGTGGGATTGCTCATGATGTCGGGCTCCGATAGAGCTGGTGCTTCGAGATGTACTGCACGACGCCGTCGGGCACGAGGTACCAGACCGGAGAGCCGTGCTCGACGCGCTCGCGGCAGTCGGTCGACGAGATGGCCAGCGCGGGAATCTCGAGCAAGCTTACGTCGCCCTCCGGTAATCCGCGAACGCTGAGGTCGTGGCCGGGGCGGCTGACGGCGATGAAGTGCGCGAGCCGCCAGAGCTCAGCGGCGTCTTTCCACTCGAGGATCTGCGCGATCGCATCGGCGCCCGAGATGAAGAACAGGTCGGCATCAGGATGCTGCGCCCGCATGTCGCGCAGCGTGTCGATCGTGTAGGTGGGCCCGTCACGATCGATGTCGACACGGCTCACCCGGAAGCTCGGGTTGGCCGCCGTCGCGATCACCGTCATGAGGTAGCGGTGCTCGCTCTCGGTGACCCGCTGCTTCTGGTACGGCTCACCCGTCGGCACGAAGACGACCTCATCGAGCTCGAAGGCGTGCGCCACTTCGCTCGCGGCCACGAGGTGGCCGTGGTGAATCGGGTCGAAGGTTCCGCCCATGATGCCGATCCGCGCGCGAGGCGCAGCGGGCGGGGAAGCGGTTGTGGTGGCGATGGGTATCGCGTCGGCAGCCCGGCTCAGTGGCCGGCGTCGTGCCCGCTCGGCTTGTTCGCGGTCTTGTGGCTGTGGCGGTTCGCGACATCGCGGTAGGCGAAGGTCACGAGGCCGAGCATGAGGAAGACGAGCGCGGCGGCACCGGCGATCACCTCGGGCGGGGCGATGAGCGGAGCAAGCTCCTCCTCCGAGGCGAGGATCGCAGTGGCCAGCGTCGTCAGCATTCGGGGCTCCCGTGGTCGTGGGCGGTGATGCGCGGCAAGCTACCGCGCGTTGAGTCTACCGACTGTCACCCGCGAACCTGCCCGGCGCCGCGCACGATCCACTTCGTGCTCGTCAGCTCGGGCAGCCCCATCGGGCCGCGGGCGTGCAGCTTCTGGGTCGAGATGCCGACCTCGGCGCCGAAGCCGAACTCGCCGCCGTCGCTGAAGCGCGTGGAGGCGTTGACCATGACGACGGCCGAATCCACTTCGGCGAGGAACCGCTCAGCGTTGGCCATATCGCGCGTGATGATCGACTCGGTGTGCTGGGTCGAGAACCGGCGGATGTGGGCGAGCGCGGCATCCAGATCGTCGACGACCGCGACGCTCAACTCGAGGGCCATGTGCTCGGTCGCGAAGTCGTCGTCGGTCGCGAGCGGTAGGTCGGGGTCGAGGGCGCGAGCGCGCTCATCGCCGCGCACGATGACCCCGGATGCCCGCAGCGCCTCGAGCACGGGCGGCAGCAGGCGCGCGGCGGCATCGCGATGCACGAGCACCGTCTCGACGGCGTTGCACACGCTCGGCCGCTGCACCTTGGCGTTGTGGACGATGTCGACGGCGAGCTGCTCGTCGGCGGTGGCGTCGAGCACGATATGCACGACGCCCGCACCCGTCTCGATGACCGGCACGGTCGACTCGCGCACGACGGTCTGGATGAGGTCGGCACTGCCGCGGGGAATGAGCACGTCGACGAAGCCGCGTGCGCGCATGAGCGCCGTGGCCCCGGCTCGACCGTGGGCGTCGATGGTCTGCACGGCCTCGGGCGGCAGTCCCGTCGAGCGCAGCGCCTGCTGCAGCGTCGCGACGAGCACGCGGTTCGAGCTCTCAGCGGCGCTGCCTCCGCGAAGCAGCACGGCGTTGCCGCTCTTGAGGGCGAGCGCGGCGATATCGACGGTCACGTTCGGGCGCGCCTCGTAGATGGCGCCGACGACGCCGAAGGGCACGCGCACCTCGCTGAGCTGGATGCCGTTGGGCAGCCGCGACCCGCGCACGACGGTGCCGACCGGGTCGGGCAGGGCGATGACGTCGCGCACGGCCGCTGCAAGGGCGCCCACGCGGGCCTCATCGAGGCGCAAACGGTCGAGCAGGCCGTCGGAGAGCCCCGTCGCGCGCCCGCGCTCGAGGTCGTCGGCATTGGCCGCGATGATCTCGGTCGACGCGGCCTCGAGTCCGTCGGCGATCGCGGCGAGGGCGGCGTTCTTGCGCGCCGTCGTCATGGTCGCGAGCAGGCGCGAGGCCTCCTTCGCGGCCGTCAACTCGGCGTCGATGAGCGCCGCGGGCGGAGTGGTCACCACGTCGGTGACGAGGGTCGACATGCCCTCAGTCTACCGGGGCTGCCTCGAACCAGGTTCCGACGACGTCGCCCGCGAGGGCCTGTGCGACGCGGTCGGTCGACGTGAGCACGACGGGAATCCCCTGGCCGACGGCGAGCTTCGCGGCGGCGATCTTGGTGCCCGCTCCCCCGGTGCCGACCCCGGCCGCGCCGATGTCGCCGAGCTCGACGCTCGCGAGGTCGTCGTCGTGAGCGACGCGTTCGATGCGCTCGGCGCCCGGCTCGTGGGGCGGGCGCGTGTAGAGCGCGTCGACGTCGCTCAGCAGCACGAGCAGGTCGGCGTGCACGAGCTCGCTCACGAGCGCCGCGAGGCGGTCGTTGTCGCCGAACCGGATCTCCTGCGTCGCCACCGTGTCGTTCTCGTTGACGATGACGAGGATGCGCAGGCCGAGCAGGCGCTCCATGGCGCGCTGCGCGTTGCTGCGGGGCGTGGCGTTCTCGAGGTCGCCCGCGGTCAGCAGCACCTGCCCGGCGACGATGCCGTAGCGGTCGAGGCTCTCTTGATACCGGAAGATGAGCACGTTCTGGCCGACGGCGGCCGCCGCCTGCTGCGTGGCGAGGTCGGTCGGGCGCGCGTCGAGCTTGAGGTACGGGATGCCCGTGGCGATGGCCCCCGACGACACGAGCACGACCTCCACACCGCGGGCGTGGGCGGCTGCGAGCGCGTCGACGAGCGGGCCGATCTGCCCGACGTTGGGGCCGCTGATCGACGACGACCCCACCTTCACCACGATGCGCTTCGCCGCCGTGACGGCGGCGCGCTGCTGCTCAGTCATCGCCCTCCTCGTCGTTCCACCTGCTCGCATCCCGCTCAGCAATGCGCTCGGCCTCGAGCTCGGCTCGAGCCGCGGTCTTGGCGTCCATGCGCTCGTAGTAGCTCTGGCGACGCTGGCTCGTCGACGGCCGGTTGAGCGCATCGAGGCGCGGGTCGGTGCCGCGCGGGGCCGTCATGAGCTCGGCCGCGCTCGTGAGCGTCGGCTCCCAGTCGAAGACGACGCCGTCGCCAGGCCCGATGACGACGGTGGCGCCGGCAACGGCACCGGCCGTGAAGAGCTTGTCTTCGATGCCCAGCTTGGCAAGCCGGTCGGCGAGGTAGCCGACGGCCTCGTCGTTGCGGAAGTCGGTCTGCTGCACCCAGCGCTCGGGCTTGGCGCCGAGGATGCGGTAGAGGTTGCCGTCGCTGCCGCCCTCGACGACGATGCGGAAGTCTTCGGTGTTGACCGCGCGCGGACGCAGCACGATGCGCTCGCGCGTCACCGCCTCGGCGGCCTTCGCTGTGCGATCGGCCTCGACGAGCTCGGCGAGTGCGAACGTGAGCGGACGCAGGCCCTCACGGCTGACGGCGCTGATCTCGAAGACGCGGTAGCCGCGCGCTTCGAGCTCGGGGCGCACGAGCTCGGCGAGGTCGCGCCCCTCGGGCACGTCGACCTTGTTGAGCGCCACGAGCTGGGGGCGCTCGAGCAGGGGCGTCTGACCTTCGGGGACGGGATACGCGGCGAGCTCGGTGAGGATGATCTCGAGGTCGCTGATGGGGTCGCGGCCCGGCTCGAGCGTGGCGCAGTCGAGCACGTGCAGCAGCGCGCTGCAGCGCTCGACGTGGCGCAGGAATTCGAGGCCCAGCCCCTTGCCTTCGCTCGCGCCCTCGATGAGGCCGGGAACATCGGCGACGGTGAAGCGGCTTTCGCCCGACTCGACGACGCCCAGGTTGGGGTGCAGGGTCGTGAAGGGGTAGTCGGCGATCTTGGGCTTGGCCGCGGAGATGGCCGCGATGAGGCTCGACTTACCGGCGCTCGGGTAGCCGACGAGCGCGACGTCGGCGACCGTCTTGAGCTCGAGGACGATGTCGCCCTCCCAGCCCTCGGTGCCGAGCAGCGCGAAACCGGGCGCCTTGCGCTTCGTGGTGGCGAGCGCCGCGTTGCCGAGGCCGCCTTGGCCGCCGGGAGCGACGACGATGCGCATGCCGGGCTCGGTCAGGTCGGCGAGCTCGGTGCCGTCGGCGTCGCGCACGACCGTGCCGATGGGCACAGGCAGTTCGAGGTCTGTGCCCGTGAAGCCCGAGCGGTTGTCGCCCATGCCGGGGCCGCCGTTGTCGCTCGAGCGGTGCGGCCGGCGGTGGTAGCCGAGCAGGGTGGTCTCGATGGCGGCCGCGACGAGCACGATGTCGCCGCCGTCGCCGCCGTTGCCGCCATCGGGGCCCGCGAGGGGCTTGAACTTCTCACGCCGCACCGAGACGCAGCCGTGGCCGCCGTTTCCCGCGCGCAGGTGAAGGGTCACACGGTCGACGAACGTCGCCATGGTGGTGCCTCCTCGTACTGCTCTGCCGCGGCGCCGATGTGCCCGTGACTGCTGTCGTGCTGTGCTGCTGTGGAACGGCAGAAGGGGCGGGCCGAAGCCCGCCCCCTCGCGTGTGGATCTGTGGTCGTGGCTAGACGCTCACGACGTTGACGACCTTGCGGCCGCCCTTCTGGCCGAACTGCACCGCACCCGCCTCGAGCGCGAAGAGGGTGTCGTCACCGCCACGGCCGACGTTGGCGCCGGGGTGGAAGTGGGTGCCGCGCTGGCGGACGAGGATCTCGCCGGCCTTGACGACCTGGCCGCCGAAGCGCTTCACACCCAGGTACTGGGGGTTGGAGTCGCGACCGTTGCGGGTGGACGATGCGCCCTTTTTGTGTGCCATTGTTCGCGCCCCTTCTTACTTGATGCCGGTGATCTTGACGCGGGTCAGGTCGGCGCGGAAACCCTGGCGCTTCTTGTACCCGGTCTTGTTCTTGAACTTCTGGATGACGATCTTGGGGCCGCGCAGGTCGCCCAGCACCTCGGCCGTCACGGTGATCTTCGCGAGCTTCTTCGCGTCGGTGGTGACCGTGTCACCGTCGACGTGCAGAACCGGGGTCAGCTGGATGGTGCCATCCTCGCTCGCCTTGATGCGGTCGAGAACGACAACCGTGCCGACCTCCACCTTCTCCTGCCGCCCACCGGCGCGCACAACTGCGTAGACCACGTTTCACCTTTGCTCTGTTGACAGAATCCTGCTCGTGCGCATCGAAGGCGACGCGTCGAGACGTGCTGGGGGGTGTCGGCGCGGGCATAGCCCAGCGCGCACCAACGGTCAAGAATAGCCGACCGCGGGATGCCCGGTCAAACGCGCCCGATCGGCGCGCTCCCGGCGCCCTCAGCCTACAATCGCGACCATGGCCGTGCTGATCGATGAGCCCATCTGGCCGGCCCACGGCCGCCTCTGGGGGCACCTCGTGAGCGATACCTCGCTCGACGAGCTGCACGCCTTCGCGGCGGCCGCGGGAATCCCCGACCGGGGCTTCGATCACGACCACTACGACTACCCCGACGAGCGTCGCGAAGCCCTCATCGCGCAGGGCGCCGTGCCCGTGACGGGCAAAGAGCTCGTCGCCCGCCTCACCGCCGCGGGGCTGCGGGTGAGCCAGCGCGAGAAGCGCGGGCTCTAGTCAGCGCTGAGCCAGCGCGAGAAGCGCGGGCTCTCGGCCCACCACTGGTCACCAGATCGGCGAGAACCCCTCGAGCGTGCGCACGACGGCGCCCGACTCGATGTCGACGATGACCGTCGTGACCGAGGTGGGGCGGCCGTTGACGACGCGGGCGTCGGGCACCGCATCCGCCACCGAGGGTGTCACTTCGACCGCGACGTACTGGTCGTTCGTCGAGAGCACGAAGTCACCGATGCTGCCGCGGTCGTCGATCGTGCGGAACAGCACGCGCGCCGCGCCCGTGCCGTCGTCGGCGACGAGCAGCGTCGTGACCCCGCCCGTAGCATCGTCGGGCACGGCGACCTTCTGCACGCGCAGCTCGGTGCGGGTCAGCAGTGCTTGACCCCCGAAAGCGAAGGCACCGTCGACGGGCGAGGGGTCGAGCCGCGACTCGCGGCCCGTCGCGAGGTCGAGCACGATGCCGCCGAACGCGTCCGCCCCCGTGAGGCGCGTCGCGTCGGTCGAGAGGCCGTAGGCGGTCGGCATCTGCCCGATCGGCAGGGCGACCGGCTCGCCGACGAGCTCGACGCGCAGCACCTCTTGCTCGACGGTGTGCACGATCATCGTGGCGCCGTCGGGCAGGAACTGTGCGACGCGCGCCGTCACGGCTGTGCCGTCGAGCGCGCGCACGATCGTGGTGGGCCCGTCGGCGCCCAGATCGATGACGGCGAGCGCGCGCGTCAACGGATCCTGCTCGGGGGCTCCCTCGGGGGGCGTGCCGACGCTCGAGATCACGAGGCCGAGCAGCGTGCCGACGGGCGGCACGATGAGCTTGTCGACGCGCACCCCCTCCGGCAGGCGCAGCTGCTGCACGCCGCCGTCGCTCGACACGGCCTCGAGCACACTCGTGCCGCCGGGCGCGTCGCGCGCGACCACGAGCACGTTCTCGATCGGGGCGATGTGCTGGATGCCCGGCGCAGCATGCACGACCTCGCCGCGACCCGTGCCGTCGAGGGGCGCGCGCAGCACCTCGTCCTGCGATTCCCCGCGGTCGAGGTACAGCACCTCGCCCTGCGCGGTCGTGAAGCGGTGGGTGAACGTCGCCGTGGCCTCGCGGCTCGTCGCGGGCACGTCGACGATCTCGACTGTGTAGTCGGTGCCGTAGCGCAGGCGCTGCTCGAACTGCACGATGAGCAGGTCGTCTTGCACGCTCACCGAGACCTCGGCCGCCGGGCTCACCGACACCTGTGCGGCCGTCACTTCGCCGAGGGGCTGGTTGGCGAACAGGCGCAGCTGCTGGCCGGGCTGCTCGGTGACCCGCTGGGGGTCGACGATGGCCGAGCTGAGCTTGGGGCCCTGCAGGCTGCCGAGCACGAGGAAGACGGCGGAGACGACCGAGAGGGTCGCGACGAGCATCCAGAACGTGCGCGAGAAGCGGCGCCGCTCGCGCTGCTCGCGCAGGCGCTGCGAGGCGGCCGCCACCCGACGCGCGGCGGGCAGCCCGGCGTCGGGCCGCGACTCGGCGTCAGAAGAGGTAGGGCTCACTCGGCTGATCCACCACCTCGACGACGGTGGGCACGAGCACGACCGGCTGCGTGCCCGTGCGCGAGGGGTTGCTCTCGAACGCGCCCGAGACCTGCACCCACGTGTCGGGCGGGTACTGCTCGGCCCAGCCCGGCAGGTGCACGGGAACGCCGAGCGGCTGCGCGTCGACGGCGCAGCACGTGACGGCGAAGCGCGAGACGTAGAACGTGTTCTCGGGGTCGTCGGCGTCAGCGGTGACGAAGCCCAGGAGGGCCGTCACGGGCTTGTCGTCGAAGAACGCGAGGTCGCTCGTCTGGCGCAGCACCGTCGACCACTCGCGCACGGTGAACGCGGCGACGGTCTCGGCGTCGGCGACCGAGGCGGCCGCCAGGGTCTCGGCGTCGTCGCTCGCGGTGGCATTGATCTCGCGCTGCTCGGCCGTGGCCGTGCTGAGCGTCGCGGGCGGGATGAGCACCATGCCGACCGTGAACGCCACGGCGAGGCCCGCGGCCGCGAGGCTCACGGCGCGCGACCGTCGGCTCGGCGGCGCCACGGCCTCGTCGTCGTGCTGCCGCGGCGAGGCGAGGGCGAGCACGGCGGCCGCGACGGCGATCGCCGACATGATGACGGTGAACAGGATGTAGCGCGGGTGGATGTAGAGCACGAGCTGCCCCACGGCCGCGAGCCAGAGCGTGATGGCGCCCATGACGCCGATGATGACGACGCCGCGCCAGCGCTGCACGTGGCGCCACAGGGTGGCGCGCTGCTGATCAGGCAAGGTAGTTCACCACCAGTCCGAGGGCGAGGCTCAGCAGCGCGACGATCGTCGTCAGCTGCACGAGCGTGCGGGTCGAGTAGGTCGTGCGCATGAGCGCGAGCATCTTGATGTCGACGATGGGGCCGAAGACGAGGAAGGTCACGATCGAGCCGGGCAGGAAGGTCGAGGCGAAGGGCAGGATGAAGAAGGCGTCGACGTTCGAGCACACCGAGATGATGAACGCGAGCACCATCATCGCGAGCACGCTGTAGAGGGGGTCGCTGCCGAGGGCGACGAGCACGTCGCGCGGCACGATGACCTGGATCGCGCCGGCGATGAGCGAGCCGATGACGAGCGCCGGCATCAGGATGCTCGACTCGCGCACGAACAGGTCGAGACTCTGCTCGCGCCGGGTGCGGTCGTGCCCGTGGCCGTCGTCGAGGCGGCACTCTTCGGCGAACCGCCCGCTCAGCAGGCTCATGGGCTGCGGGTGCTTGCTGAACAGCCACCCGAGGATGTTGGCGATGGCGAAGCCGCCGAGCAGTCGCGCGATGAGGATGCCGTCGTCGAACCCGAACGCCTGGTGCGTCGTGATGATGGTCACCGGATTGAGGATGGGGGCGGCGATGAGGAACGTCATCGACTCGGGCACCGTGAACCCGCGCCGCACGAGCCCGCGCGCGAGCGGCACGTTGCCGCACTCGCACACGGGCAGGAACATGCCGAAGAGCGAGATGACCGCGCGCCGACCCCACGGGTTGCGCGGCAGGATGCGCAGCAGCCAGCTCTCGGGGATCCACACCTGCACGAGCACCGAGAGCACGATGCCGAGCATGATGAACGGCAGCGACTCGATGATGACGCTCGTCGAGAGCGTCAGCAGGTCTTGCACCGGGTTCGGGATGCCCCAGGGTCCGGTCTCGGCCGTGACGGCACGCACGGCCACGAGCGCGACGAGCACCACGGTCGCCCCGACGGCCCACGCGACGTGCACGCCGCGAGCTCGGCGCCGCACGGGCGCCGAGCCGTGGTCGTGGCCGGCGTGCTGCTCGGCGGTGGTCTGCGTCACATCCAGCATCCTAGGGAGCGCCCCTCAGAGCGCCCTCACGACGCGTCGGGCGCGCCCTGGGTCGTGATGGTGCCGCTCGAGACCCGTCGCGAGGCGCGCTTGCGCGTGCCGGGGGCCGGGGGCTCGGGCAGCGACTCGAGCACCGAGCCGAGCAGCTGGTCGGCCGTCGTCGCGTCGATCGGCGCGCGGCCGCGTGCCGGCTTCTTCGTGACGGGGATGTCGAGGATCTCGACCGTCGCGGCCTCAGCCGGGGCGGTGGATGCGGCGGTCGCGGTCTCGACGACCGTCTCGGCCGCCGAGTCGGTCGCGGTGCCGCTCGCCAGCACGGGCAGCTCGATCGCGCCCGTCGCGGGCGCGTCGTGGTGCACGGTCTTCGCGGCGATCGCGGCGACCGCGCGGCTCACGTCGTCGGTGATGGCGTGCGCCGCGGCCGGCGTGCCGGAGCGGCCGGAGCCGCCGCGGTTCGAGCCGTTCTGCCCGCCGCCGTTGCCGCCGTTACCGTTGCCCGATCCACCGCGTCGGCGACCGCTCGAGCCGCCGATGCCGCCGCCGTTGGCTGCGGTGTCCGAGCCCTGGCGGTGCCGCACGACGGGCTCGTGGTGCACGATGAGGCCGCGACCGGCGCAGACCTCGCACGACTCGCTGAAGGTCTCGAGCAGGCCGAGGCCGAGGCGCTTGCGGGTCATCTGCACGAGGCCGAGGCTCGTGACCTCGGCGACCTGGTGCTTCGTGCGGTCGCGGCTCAGGCACTCCATGAGGCGGCGCAGCACGAGGTCGCGGTTCGACTCGAGCACCATGTCGATGAAGTCGACGACGATGATGCCGCCGATGTCGCGCAGGCGCAGCTGGCGCACGAGCTCTTCGGCCGCTTCGAGGTTGTTCTTCGTGACGGTCTCTTCGAGGTTGCCGCCCGAGCCGACGAACTTGCCGGTGTTGACGTCGACGACCGTCATGGCCTCGGTGCGGTCGATGATGAGCGAGCCGCCCGAGGGAAGCCAGACCTTGCGGTCGAGGGCCTTCTCGATCTGCTCCGAGATGCGGTACTCGTCGAAGGGGTCGCGGTCTCCCTCGTGCTTCTGCACGCGGTCGAGCAGATCGGGAGCGACGCCACGCAGGTAGGCCTCGATCGTCTGCTGCGCATCCGCCCCGCTGATGACGAGCGAGCGGAAGTCTTCGTTGAAGACGTCGCGGATGATCTTGATGAGCAGGTCGGGCTCGCTGTGCAGCATGGCCGGAGCCGGGGTCGTCGAGAGCTGCTTGCTGATCTCGGCCCACTGGCTCGTGAGGCGCTGCACGTCGAGCGTCAACTGCTCTTCCGTCGCGCCTTCGGCCGCCGTGCGCACGATGACGCCGACGTTCTCGGGCAGCACCTCTTTGAGAATCTTCTTGAGGCGGGCGCGCTCGGTGTCGGGCAGCTTGCGGCTGATGCCGCTCATCGAGCCGTTCGGCACGTAGACGAGGTAGCGGCCGGGCAGGCTCACCTGACTCGTCAGGCGGGCGCCCTTGTGGCCGATGGGGTCTTTCGTGACCTGCACGAGCACCTTGTCGCCGGGCTTGAGCGCGAGCTCAATGCGGCGCGGCTGGGTCTTGCCGTCGCTGTCGAGCGCGGCCGAATCCCAGTCGACCTCGCCCGAGTAGAGCACGGCGTTGCGGCCGCGCCCGATGTCGACGAAGGCGGCCTCCATGCTCGGCAGCACGTTCTGCACCTTGCCGAGGTAGACGTTGCCGATGAGGCTCGACTCTTGCGAGCGAGCCACGTAGTGCTCAACGAGCACACCGTCTTCGAGCACGCCGATCTGGATGCGCCCGTCTTTCGAGCGCACGATCATCTGGCGGTCGACGCTCTCGCGGCGAGCGAGGAACTCGGCCTCGGTCACGACCGGGCGGCGACGACCGGCGTCGCGGCCGTCGCGGCGGCGCTGCTTCTTGGCTTCGAGGCGCGTCGAGCCCTTGATGCGCTGGGGCTCGGTGATGAGCTCGGCGGGTCGCCTTCCGGCGCGCGAGCGCGTGCTCGGCTCGTCGTCGCGCGGGCTCTCGGTGCGACCGGTGTCGCCCTCGGCCCCGCCGCGGGTGCGGCGCGAGCGCGAGCGGCGGCGGCTCGTGACCGTGCCCTCCTCGTCGTCGAGGTCGAGGGGCGCGCGGCTCGATCGGCCGTCGACGGCACCGCCGCGCGGCGCAACGGCCTCGACGGGCGGCGCGAAGAACAGCAGCGAGGTGGTCGACTCCGGCTTGAGCTCGGGGAACACGGGCGCGGCCTTCGCGGCGGCGGGCGCGGTCTCGGTCGCGGCCTCAGGCTCAGTCGCGGCCTCCGGCTCGGACCCGGTCTCAGCCTCGGGCTCGGGCGCGGCGTCAGGCTCGGCGGCAGCGACGTCGGCGGGAGCGGCCTCGGCCGCATCCATCACCGCATCGGGCGCCGTGTCGATCGCTGCGGGAGTCGCCGACGCGTCGTCGACCGGCTCGGCGAGCGGGCCGCCGTCGAAGCCCGGCTCGCTCTGCGCGGCGTGCTCGCTGACCTTCTTCGGCGCGCGGCTCGCGAACAGTCGCGTGCGCTTCTTGGTCGTCTTCTCGTTGTCGTCACTCACCATCGCTGGTGCACTCCTCGACCGCTCGGGCCGCGCCCGTACGGGAAATCTCGGGTGATGGGCCGTGCCCCCACCGAACTCTTCTGTTGTGGCTGGCCGGGCCCCCGTGTCGAGTGCTGCGCCGGCCGGCGCTGGCGATGCCGACCCTGTCACGGTTGCGGCACTGCCGCCCCACGCGCCCTGTCACGACGGTGCGGCTGAGGAAACTGGCTATTCCCCGCGGTCGCGGCAATCGGTGCCGCAATACTGGTCTGGTAACGCCCAGAAAGCTCTTTTGTTCGTCATCGCGAGCGCGGCTGGCGACGACTGCTCCTCATTATCGCACGGACTCGCGAACTCGGGACGTTCGACCCCCGCGCCGGCTCGGCGCGCCGACGATAATCGAGGGGTGACCGACCTCCATGCCGCCGACACGACCGCGCCCGCCGAGGACCGCCGCCCGATCGGGCTGGCCCTCTTCCTCATCATCACCGGCGCGGTGGGGTGGCTTGGGGCGATGGCGCTCATCACCGAGCGCGTCAAGCTGCTGCTCGACCCCGAGTACACGCTCAACTGCGACATCAATCCGCTCATCTCGTGCGGCAATGTCATGGCGTCGTGGCAGGCCTCGCTGCTGGGCTTCCCCAACCCGCTGCTCGGCGTGGCCGGACTCGTCGCCCCGATCGCAGTGGGCGTGGCCCTGCTCGCCGGCGCGCGCTTCGATCGCTGGTTCTGGTGGGCGTTCCTCACGGGCGTCACGGGCGCCTTCGTGTTCGTGCACTGGCTCTTCGACCAGGCCGTCTACCAGATCGGCGCGCTGTGCCCGTGGTGCATGCTCGTCTGGCTCATGGTCATCCCGATGTTCTGGGTGCTGCTGGTGTGGTGCCTCAAGGGCGACGTACTCACCAGCAATGCCGCCGTTCAGCGCCTCGCCGGCGCGGTCTGGCCGTTCACCTGGGTGATCGTGGTGGCGAACCTCGTCGCGATCGCCGTCGCGATCCTCGTGCAGTTCCCCACCCTCATCGGGCTGCTGCTCGGGTAGCCGTTCAGCGCGACCGAATCAGCGGGGAACGAGAGGCACGATCAGCACGGGCTTTCCCGAGAATGCCGCATTGTTCGCCGCCCGCGACAGCAGCAGTATCGACGACGCAATCAGCCCGACGATTCCGCGACGTCGCAGCAAGCGGCGCGTTCCGCGCGCCTCGGCCCGGAGGTGGCGCGGGGTCGAGAGCACGCGCGGCACGGGTCTGCCCTGCGACTCGACGATGATGCGCTCAACGCCGAGCACGGGAACCCAACAGGCGGGCACCCGCAATCGCGGCACCGCGGCACGCATCGACTCGAGGGCGTCGGCGATGAGCACGTCGCCGGGGCGCAGGGTGAGCATCCATTCGGCGGGCCCGTCGTCGGCCGGCTGCGTCTGCGCGGCGAGCGAGACCGCCGTGTCTGCCGCTCCGGCGTCCGACGCCCCTCGCGACGTCCGCATGCGGACCGCGATGCCGGGGCGCGTCACGACAGCCCCCCGAACGGCACCTCGCGAAGACCCTGCTCGATGAGTGCCGAGCGGCGGGGCGTGCGGATGCGCCCCGAGGCCACCCGCGCGTCGAACTCGCTCAGCGCCTCGGTGTACGCAGGGTTCTCGAGCGCCGGAATGCCGGATCGCAGCGTCTCAACGGCCTCGGTGCGAGCCCACACGTGCATGACCGTCAACCAGCCGAGCATCGCGGCTCGCTGGGTCGCCGGGCTCTCAACGAAACGGCCGTTCTCGTCGGGCCGCTTGTCGTTGAAGACGACGGCGTGCGGAGCCACCCTCAGCTCCCAGCCGGCGTCGCGCAGGCGCCAGCTCAGGTCGACATCGTTGTGGTACAGGAAGAACGAGGCGGCGTCGTAGCCACCGACGGAATCCCAGGCGGTGCCGCGCACGAGACTGCTCGCCCCCGTGATCCACGACACGGGCGCGCCGTAGGGTTCGGGCCGCGGCTGCTCGAGCGAGGGTACTTGGCGGGCCTCGACTCCCCCGACCGTCGGCTCGTCGAGCACGGCCATGAGCTCGCCGATCGACTCGGGTGCGAGCACGAGATCAGGAGCCATGAGCAGAAGGGCATCGGCCGGGCCGACCTCGGCCCACAGCCGGTTGTGGCCGCCCGAGGGCCCGAGGTTCTCACCGAACGTGCGGTGGTCGAGCCGCACGCCGACCGCGCCGAGCGACGCCGCCAGCGCATCGACGGCCGCCGAGTCGAGCACCGGCTCGGGCGAGCAGTCCCCGATGCGCCACTCGATCGACGCGAGGTCGGGCCGCGACCGGCGCACCGCTCTCGCGGCGCCGACGACACTCGCCGCTGCCCGATCGATGCCATCGCGAGGGGTCGCGAAATGGATCGACTGGATCGCGAGGGATCGCAGGGTCATCGGCGTCTCACAGCCACGGCAGCAGCAGCGACAGGGCGCTGCGGGCTTCGTTCGTCGTCCACTCGCCCTCGCGCATGAGCACGACGAGCTGCGCGAGCGAGAGCCACAGCGTGCCCTCCGGCGCCGAGCTGGGGTCATCGACGCGCACGAGCGCGTAGCGGGAGCGGTCGTGCAAGAACCGACCGCCTTCGTCGGACTGATGCACGGCGGCGATCACTTCGCCCGCCGTCGGCGCCTCGCGTGACCGCTCGCCCGGTGCGCGCACCCGCGTAGCCGTCAGCTCGACACGGTGCAGCAGCCCCGGCTCGGTCACGGGCGTCAACCCGAACAGGGGATGCGGCCCGCGGTCATCGACCCACACTTCGACGAGCCCGTCGTCGACGCTGTCGATGATCGGCTGATCCCAGCGCTCGACTTCGCGACCCCAGCACCGCACGGCGATGTGCCGCACGTGGAACGGCCCGGACGCGAGCGGAGTGATCCCGATGTCGTCGAGCCGCCAGCCGTCGAGCGCGTCGACGGCGATCCACTGGGGCGCCGCCGCCGCGCGGCGGGCCGCGAGCAGGGACTCGGTGACCGCGTGCACGTCATCGGTGGCGCGCAGCGAGGCGGCGAGGCGCGCACTCCACGCATCGCGATGCCGCGTGAACGGTTCGCGGCCCAGCAGCGCAGGCCAGCTCGCCGTCACGAGCACCGAGCGAGCATCCGTGTTGACGAGCCAGTCGTGGGCGAGCAGATCGAGAATCTCGTCGACGGGCATCCAGCGGTGGGCGGCACCGTGGTCGAGCACTGCGACGGCTTCGGCGATGACGTTGGCGTTGAGCTTGCCGGCAAAGCGCGTTCCCTGCTCGCTGCCGAGCACCCGCGAGCGCAGCCGCACGGCGTCCGACGCGAACTCCCGGCTGAACGGCGGTGCGGCTCCGCCGTGCACGCGATCGGCGTTGCTCGCGGTGGCCTGCACGGTCGGGGCCAGTTGCGCGCCGCCGACATTGCCGGGCTCGACCTTGGCGTGCACGAGCACCTCACGCCGGGCATCTCCCCGGCACAGAAAGCCCAGCGTGCCGATCTCGCGCTGCTCGAGCAGCGGCTGATCACCCTGCGCGGTGCGCACGCCAACCACCCGGAAGAAGCGGTCGCTGCGGTGCCGAATGGCGCCGTCGCGCACGGCCCAGTCGGTCGAGTCGCTCAGACGGGCAGGGGTGACCTCCAGCTCGGCGCTATCAGCGACCGTCGCGAGCCAGTCGCTGACTCGCGCTCGCTCGGTCGTCATGGCCGGTGTGTGCTCAGGCGAACCAGAGGGCGAGCTCGCGCGCGGCGCTCTCGGGCGAGTCGCTGCCGTGCACGAGGTTCTGCTGCACGCGCAGGCCCCAGTCGCGGCCGAGGTCGCCGCGGATGGTGCCGGGAGCGGCGGTCGTGGGGTCGGTCGTGCCGGCGAGCGAGCGGAAGCCTTCGATGACGCGATTGCCGGCGACACGCGCGGCCACCACGGGGCCCGACTCCATGAACTCGATGAGCGGCTCGTAGAAGGGCTTGCCCTCGTGCTCGGCGTAGTGGGCGGAGAGCAGGTCGCGATCGGGCTGCACCATGCGAAGGTCGACGAGCTGGTAGCCCTTCGCCTCGATGCGGCGCAGAATCTCGCCGGTCAGGCCGCGGGCGACGCCATCGGGCTTGATCAGCACAAGGGTCTCTTCGACGGTGGTGGTCATGGGGGGCTCCTCTGGTGGCGGGCGGATGCTCGGGCGGGGTCAGGCGGAGGCTGCGCGCTTCGCGGCGTCGAGCTGGGTGCCCTTGACGAAGCAGTAGATCCAGAATCCCACGAAGATCGCGGCGGTGACGGCCGCGAGCACTTCGATGAATCCGGTCGAGAGCAGCACGAGCTGCAGCGCGTGGCCGAACCACACGCCCCAGCGGTAGCGCACGACGCGCGTGGCGATGAGCAGCAGCAGCACGAGCACGCCGCCGAGGCCGAACACGAGCCCGGGCGGGGCGATGTCGAGGCCGTTGATGGCGAGGGTGCCGAAGATGACGGCGAGCACCTCCATGCCGAGCGTCACGGTCAGCAGCGACTCGAGGGCGCCGCGTTCGCGCTTCGGTCGGCGGGCGGGCTGTTCTGCAGCGGTGGTGTCGGTCACAGCGCCCAATTCTGCTCGCGCGCGATGAGCATCGCCTGACCGACAAGAGTGATCGAGCCCGTCACGAGCACGGCGTCGTTCGGTCCGGCCTCGTCGCGCGCCTCGTCGAGCGCGACGGCGAGGTCGGGCTCGATGCGCACGCGGTCGGGGCCGGCGACCGCAGTGACGATCTCGGCGAGCTCGTCGGCGTCGACGGCGCGCGGCGAGTCGCTGCGCGTGACGATGAAGCGGTCGACGATCGGGTCGAGCGCCTCGATGATGCCGCGCTCGTCCTTCTCGGCGAGCACGCCGATGATGGCGGTGATCGAGTCGAAGGCGAACGAGCCCATGAGCGCGCGGGCGAGCGCTTCAGCACCGTGCGGGTTGTGGGCCGCGTCGACGAGCACGCTTGGCTCGATGCCGATGAGCTGCAAGCGCCCGGGGCTCGTGACCGTGGCGAAGCCCTCGGTGAGCACGTCGTCGGCGAGCGGCTGCGTGCCGTCGCCGAGGAACGATTCGACGGCCGCGATGGCCACGGCGGCGTTGTGCGCCTGATGCTCGCCGAAGAGGGGCAGGAAGAGCTCGCGGTACTCCCCCGCCCGGCCGCGCACGTCGATGAGCTGTCCGCCGACCGCGAGGCGGGCATCCAGCAGCGCGAAGCCGACCCCTTCGGCGACGACCTCGGCCTCGTTGTGGGCGGCGGCGCTGACGATCTCATCCATGGCCTCGGTCGCCTGCAGCGCGGTGACGACGGTGGCCGCGGGCTTGATGATGCCCGCCTTGGTGCGCGCGATCTCGGCGACCGTGCTGCCGAGGTGGCGGGTGTGGTCGAGCGCGACCGGGGTGAGCACGGCCACGTCGCCGTCGGCCACGTTGGTCGAATCCCACTCGCCGCCCATGCCCACCTCGATGACGGCCACGTCGACGGGCGCGTCGGCGAAGCTCGCGTAGGCGAGCGCCGTGAGCGCCTCGAAGTTGGTGAGCGCGGGCTCGCCGCTCGCCGCGAGCTCGGCGTCGACCATGAGCAGGTAGGGCGCGACGTCGGCCCAGTTGTCGGCGAGCGCCCGGTCGGCGATGGGCTCACCGTCGATGACGATGCGCTCGTTGATGCGCAGCAGGTGCGGACTCGTGAGCAGGCCCGTGCGCAGGCCGTAGGCGCGCAGGATGCTCTCGATCATGCGCGCCGTCGAGGTCTTGCCGTTCGTGCCGGTGATGTGCACGATCGCGAAGCTGCGCTGCGGGTCGCCGAGCAGCTCGACCGCCCGGCGGGCGGCGTCGAGGCGCGGCTGCGGGCTGCCCTCGCTGCCGCGCGCGAGCAGTTCGGCGTGCACGGTCTCGGCCGCGGCGCGGTCGGCCGCGGCCTGCGCGGCATCGCGCTCGCGCTCGTCGCCGCTCATGCGCGCACCACCGACACGGTCACGGATGCTCCCTCGCCCACCGCGGTCGCGGTGCCCTCGCCAGCCTGGCCGACCTCGAGGGTGGTGGCAAGCGTCTCGGCGCTGATGAGCTGCCGGTGCGCGTCGATCGCGGCGCGGGCCGCGTCGTCGTCCGACCCGAGCGTCAGCGCAATGCGGTCGCTGACGTCGAGGCCGGCGTCTTTGCGCGCCTGCTGCACGGCGCGGATGACGTCGCGTGCGAGGCCCTCGGCGGCGAGCTCGGGCGTGACGCGCGTGTCGAGCAGCACGAAGCCGGCGCCGGGCAGGAACTGCACGGCGGCGGCGGGGTCGTCGAGCTCGAGTTCGAGGGTGTACTCCCCTGGCTCGAGCGGCACACCGCCGACGACGACACGGGGCTCATCAGAGCCTCCGCCATCGAGCATCCAGTCGCCGGCCTTCGCGGCGGCGATGACCTGCTGCACCTGCTGGCCGATGCGGGGGCCGGCGGCGCGCGCGTTGACGGCGAGGCGGCGCGCGATGCCGTACTCGTCGACGAGGCTCTCGTCGAACTCGACGAGCGTCACGGTCTTGACGTTGAGCTCGTCGCGCACGATGTCGCTGAAGTCGGCGAGCGCCGCGGCGCCGGGCGTGACGACCGTGAGGCTCTGCAGCGGCAGGCGCACGCGCAGGCCCTGCGCCTTGCGCAGCGCGAGGCCCGAGCTCGCGATGGCGCGCACGCGGTCCATGGCGGCGACGAGGGCCTCGTCGGCCGGGAACTCCTCGGCGTGCGGCCAATCGGTGAGGTGCACGCTCTCGCCGCCCGTGAGGCCGCGCCAGACCTCGTCGGCGACGAGCGGCGCGAGCGGGGCCGACAGGCGGGCGAGGGTCTCGAGCACGGTGAAGAGCGTGTCGTGAGCATCCCGATCATCGCCCGCCCAGAAGCGGTCGCGCGAGCGGCGCACGTACCAGTTGGTGAGCACGTCGGCGAAGTCGCGCAGCGCGGCGGCGGCGAGCGGCGCGTCGAGGGCCTCGAGCTGCGTCGTCACCTCGACGACGAGGTCGCGCGTCTTGGCGAGCAGGTAGCGGTCGAGCACGTTGCCCGAGTCGGTGCGGCGCTCGGCCGCGCCGAGCGCGCCCGCGTTGGCGTAGAGGGTGAAGAAGTAGTAGGTGCTCCACAGCGGCAGCAGGAACTGGCGCACGCCCTCACGGATTCCCTCTTCGGTGACGACGAGGTTGCCGCCGCGAATGACCGAGCTCGACATGAGGAACCAGCGCATGGCGTCGGCGCCGTCGCGCTCGAACACCTCGCCCACGTCCGGGTAGTTGCGCAGGCTCTTCGACATCTTCTGGCCGTCGTTGCCGAGCACGATGCCGTGGCTGATGACGTTCGAGAACCCGGGGCGGTCGAACAGCGCCGTCGCGAGCACGTGCATCGTGTAGAACCAGCCGCGGGTCTGCCCGATGTACTCGACGATGAAGTCGGCCGGGTTGTGCGAGTCGAACCAGTCGGCGTTCTCGAAGGGGTAGTGCACCTGGGCGAACGGCATCGAGCCCGAGTCGAACCACACGTCGAAGACATCCTCGATGCGCCGCATCGTCGACTGCCCCGTGGGGTCGTCGGGGTTCGGGCGCGTGAGCTCGTCGATGAAGGGGCGGTGCAGGTCGACCTCGCCGTCGGCGTTGCGCGGCAGGGTGCCGAAGTCGGCTTCAAGCTCGGCGAGCGAGCCGTACACGTCGACGCGCGGGTGGTTGGGGTCGTCGCTCTTCCAGACGGGAATCGGGCTGCCCCAGTAGCGGTTGCGGCTGATCGACCAGTCGCGCGCACCCTCGAGCCACTTGCCGAACTGGCCGTGCTTGACGTTCTCGGGCACCCAGGTGATCTGCTCGTTGAGCTCAAGCATGCGGTCGCGCAGCTGCGTGACGCGCACGAACCAGCTCGACACGGCCTTGTAGATGAGCGGGTTGCGGCACCGCCAGCAGTGCGGGTAGCTGTGCTCGTAGCTGCGCACCTGGAACAGCCGGCCGGCCTCGCGCAGCATCGCCGTGAGCGGCTTGTTCGCCTCGAACACCTGCTGGCCCGCGACCTCGGGCACGGTGGTGAGGAACCGGCCCCCGTCGTCGACCGAGATGATGATCGGGATGCCCGCGGCAGCACACGTCGCCTGGTCGTCTTCGCCGTACGCGGGTGCCTGGTGCACGATGCCCGTGCCCTCACCCGTGGCGACATAGTCGGCGACGAGGATCTGCCACGCGTTCTGCGTGCCCCACACCTCGACGTCGGCGTAGTAGTCCCACAGCCGGTCGTACTGCACGCCGCCGAGCTCGGCTCCGCGCATCGTGCGCGACACGGCCGCGCGCGCCTCCTCGAAGGAGGTGAAGCCCAGCTCTTTCACGTACGCGCCGATGGTGTCGGCGGCCAGCAGGAACGACTCGGCCCCCGCATCCACGATCGCGTACTCGATCTCGGGGCCGACGGCGAGCGCGAGGTTCGTCGGCAGGGTCCACGGAGTCGTCGTCCACGCGAGCGCCTTCACGCCCGTGAGGCCGAGCGCCTCGGCCTTCTCGCCGACGAGGGGGAAGGTGACCGTGACCGACTGGTCTTGCCGCATCTTGTAGACGTCGTCGTCCATGCGCAGCTCGTGGTTCGACAGCGGCGTCTCGTCGCGCCAGCAGTAGGGCAGCACGCGGTAGCCCTCGTAGGCGAGGCCCTTCTCGTGCAGGGTCTTGAAGGCCCACAGCACGCTCTCCATGAACGTGATGTCGAGCGTCTTGTAGTCGTTGTCGAAGTCGACCCAGCGCGCCTGGCGCGTCACATAGGTCTGCCACTCGTCGGTGTAGCGCAGCACCGACTCGCGCGCCTTGGCATTGAAGGCCTCGATGCCCATGTCTTCGATCTGGGACTTCTCGGTGATGCCCAGCTGCTTCATGGCCTCGAGCTCGGCCGGCAGCCCGTGGGTGTCCCACCCGAAGCGGCGGTGCACCTGCTTGCCGCGCATGGTCTGGAAGCGCGGGAAGACGTCTTTCGCATAGCCAGTGAGCAGGTGGCCGTAGTGCGGCAGGCCGTTGGCGAACGGCGGGCCGTCGTAGAAGACCCACTCGTCGCAGCCCTCGCGCTGGGCGATCGAGCGCCGGAAGGTGTCGTGCGCGGCCCAGTGCGCGAGCACCTCGTGCTCGAGGGCCGGAAAGCTCGGCGAGGCGACGACCGAGGTGTCGTCGCGGTGCAGGGGGTAGGTCATGGGCGGTACTCCTGGAATCAACGGTGTCGACTGCTGCGCTCACCGCGAGGACGACTGCGCTGTCGGCGCTGCCGCGGTACCACCCCGCTTGCGGGCTCCCCCCATCGCTGGTGGATGCTCGCCTCTCTGCATCGGCTGTGACGGGCCTGCCCCGCTCGGGTCTAGTGGTCGCTCGAGAGCGACGTTCTTCCGAGGACTCCCCGGTGATGGCCGGATCGATGTCTGTGGGTCCATGGTATCCGCCCGACCGCCCGGGAATGAACCGAGGGGCGACTACGCTGAGGGACTTGTGACCGCCCTGACCGCTCCCGCCCCCATCGCACCCTCCGACCCGCGCATCGCGCGCCGCGCCCGCTGGGCCTCGCTCGTCGGAACCTCACTCGAGTCGTACGACTTCTACCTCTTCGCCTACTTCTCGGCGTTCTTCGCCGGCCCGCTCTTCTTCGAGCCGCTCGGCGCGGTGGGCGCGAACCTCGCCGCGCTCGCGACGATCGGCGTCGCCTTCGTCATCCGCCCGCTCGGCGCCATCATCTTCGGCCACCTCGGCGACCGCATCGGCCGCCGCACGGTGCTCATCGTGACGATCACGATGATGGGCATCGCGACGGGCCTCATCGGCGTGCTGCCCACCTTCGAGCAGGCTGGCTGGTTCGGCGCCGTGCTGCTCGTGCTGCTGCGCGTGGTGCAGGGAATCTCGCTCGGCGGCGAGTGGGGCGGCGCGGTGCTCATCGCGACCGAGCACGAGACCCGCGCCAAGCGCGCCTTCGCCGCGGCCATGCCGCAGCTTGGCTCGCCCATCGGCTCGATCCTGGCGGCCGTCGCCTTCCTGTGGCTGACGCTCACGCTGTCGAGCGCCGAGATCAGCGAGTGGGCGTGGCGCGTGCCGTTCCTCACGGCCATCCCGCTGCTGGCCATCTCGCTCTACCTGCGGCTGGCCATCACCGAGACGCCGGTGTTCACGGCGGTGAAGGATGCGGGGCGCGCGCCGCGCATCCCCCTCGCCGCCCTGCTGCGCGCCCAGCCCGCCACGATCGTCGTCGCCGTGGGCGTCGCGCTGCTCGGCATCGGTTCGTACTCGCTCATGAACACCTACACGATCAACTACGGCGCGGCCGTGCTCGGCTACGACTACTCGCAGTTGCTCATCGCCACGACGATCGGCGGGCTGCTGCAGCTCGTGACGATCCCGCTGTTCGGCGCGTGGGCGACGCGCATCGGCTCGGGCCTCGTCGTCGCGATCGGCGCGCTGGGCACGCTGCTCGTATCGTTCCCGATCTACTTCTTCCTGCAAGACGCGAGCTTCGGCTTCCTCGTCGGCATGATGATCATCGGCGGCATCCTGCCGACCATGAGCTGGGCGGCGCTCGGCGGCATCTTCACCGAGCTCTTCGACGAGCGCTACCGCTACTCGGCGCTCGGCTTCTCATACGCCCTCGCCGCCGTCGTGGCCGGATTCGTGCCCGCGCTCACGGGCGCGCTCGGCGCGGCGACCGGCAACGCGTGGTGGCACCCCGCCATCGTGCTCGCCGGCATGTCGGTCATCACACTCGTGGCCTCGCTCGTCGCCATCCGCATCCGGGTCGACCGCGACGACGCACCTCTGGCCGAGGCGGGCGCCGCGCTCTAGGCTGAGCGCGACCGGCGCGGCGACGGCGTCGGCACGCCGCCGAGACCTCCGGGAGCTGCGATGAGCGACGAGACCCCCACCGAGCGGTTCGAGCCGCCCACCGCACCGCTGCCGCAGGGCGCCTGGCGCGAGGCCTCCGCGGTGACGACCGAGACCGAGGGCCCCGATCGGCGCATGCTCATCGCGCTCATCGCCATCGCGGCGGCGATTCTCATCGCCCTCGTCGTGCTCATCGTCGTGCTCGTGGGCAACGCCGGGTCGAACACGGCGCAGCCCGGGCCCGAGATCACGGCGAGCGAGAGCGAGAGCCCCGAGCCGACGCCCACCGAGACCGAGTCGCCCGAGCCGAGCGTCGAGCCCAGCACCGAGCCGAGCGCGACCACGGCCCCGCCGCCTCCCGCGCAGAGCCCGAGCTTCGCGACCTTCACCGGGCCCGACCGCGCCACGTGCCCCGACACGTCGAGCGCCGTCGCCATCACGTGGAGCTGGAGCAGCACGAACGCCGTGAACGCGTGGTTCGGTATCGGCACGAACAACGCCAAGGCCGAGCCGTTCGAGTCGGTGCCGACGACGGCGACCTACACGTTCAACTACCAGTGCAGCGAGGCGAGCCAGCGCTACACGGTCACGCTCGAAGACTCCGCCGGGCGCCTGACGCACAAGACCGTGGAGATCGTGCGGCAGTAGCGCGGCGCAGCAGCCAGGCTACGGCGCGGGGAAAATGAGCCGGGTGGGGCCGTACGGTCCGGCGCCCTGGGCCGAGAAGGCGCGAGCGCGAACCTCGTAGGTGCCCGACGGGGTGAGCCCGTCGATGGTGACCGTGTCGCCGGGGCCGAGCTCGGTGAGGGTGAGCGTGGTCCACGAGGCCGCTCCGAGGACGCGGTAATCGATTTCGTAGGACGTGATCGGATACGCGGGGTCAGCCGTCACACGCACAGGGTTCGTCGAACTGGTGGACATCCGCGAACTGCTCGAGAGCACGGTCACAGCGCCCGGCACGCCGCTGAGCGTCGTTGTGCGGGTGATCGGCGATGCTCCGCCCGCGCCGATGGCGCTGACGGCGTACGACGAGAACTCGTAGGGGGCCAGCCGGTTGAGGCCCGTGACCGTGATCCACGGATTGGCCGAGACACCGTCCGGGAACACCGTCCAGGTCGCCGAGCCGACCGGACGGTAGCGCACGACGTAGTCGATGATGGGGCTGCCGTTGTTCCACGGTGTCGCCGATTTCACCAGCACGGTATGCGCGCTCGGCTCCAGTGTTAGGGCGGTGATCGCCGATGGCACACCGCTCTGGGTCTGCACGGTCACGAGCGTCGAAGGGCCTCGACCGTACACGGTCGTCGCGTAGAGCGCGAGCTCGAGCTTCGCGCCCCGCGCGAGACCGGTCACCATGCCGCGCCCCGTACCCGTCGAGACGAAGGTCGCCTCACGCCACGTCGTCGTGCCGACAGGTCGAACGAGAACGCGGTAGCCGGAAATGGGGGTGATGTTGTCCCCCGTTGTCGGCACTCCGAAGTCGAGCGAGACGCTCGACAGGGTCGGATCCCACCACGTCACGTTCCGGGGCGCCGTCGGCAACCCCGAGTGCACGGTGAAGCGGGCTGTCTGCGGTGAGCCCGACCCGAATACCGACTTCGCCCAGACCCGGGTCTCGTAGGTGACGCCTCGCTTCAGGCCGGTGATCTCGACGCGCGATGCCGTCGGCGAGATGCCGTCGGCGACGGTTCGCCACGTCGTGTAGCCGGCCTGCCGGTACTGCACCACGTAGTCGATCACCGGTGAGCCGATCGGCGTCGCGTCGCTCCAGGAGACGGCGTGCGAGCTGACCGATCGCGCGGAGGCCCACACGTTCGGCCGCCCCGGGATGCCGTGCAGGGTGTACGCATCGATGATTCTCGACGGCCCGCGCCCGTACGAGGTCAGGGCGTAGACCGCGATCTCGTAGTCACGGCTGCGCAGCAGCCCCGTGATGACCGTCGACCGCTCGGTGCTCACCCCGTCGGCGAGGGTGCGCCAGGTCGTCGTGCCGTGCAGGCGGTGCAGCACGACGTAGTCGACGACGTCGCCACCACCGTTGGTGGTTGTCACTGCGTTCCACGAGACCTCGATCGTGCTCGTGCCGACCGGGTAGAAGTAGACCTGGGCGGGCGCCGACGGCAGGCCCGTGAGCGTCTTCACCAGCACCGCGCTCGAGAATGCGCCCCGCCCCGACTCGGTGACCGCGGCCACTTTGACGTAGTACGACGAGCCGCGCTTGAGACCGGCCAGCACCGCCGACAGGTCGGTCGACACGCCATCGTTCGCCGTGGAGTAGGTGCTCGTCGTCGTGAGGCGGAACTGCACGACGTAGTCGCTCACGGTGCCCGACGGTGTCGACGGAGCGCCCCACGTGAGCTGCACCGTTCCGACCCCCGCAGTGGCGGCCACGCCCGTGGGGGCTGTCGACAGCGCGGCGGGGGCGACGGCGGAGGCAGCCGCGGGCACCCCTGACACCACGGTCACGAGAGCGAGACCGAGGGTCAGGAGGGCACGCAGCATTACGGTCCGCTGGAGGCGACGCCGTCCACGATCGGCGTGCTGTAGGCGCTCGTGCCTGCACTGCTCGTCGCCGAAGCCCGGAACTGGTAGACCGCGTCGATGATCAGGTTGGGGATGGTGACCTCTCCCCCGTTACCGGTGAGGGACTCGACGACCGTGATCCACGTGCCCGTCGAACCCGTTCCCAGTTTGTACTGCACCGTGTAGCCCGTGATCGGGTAGAACGGGTCAGAGCTCGAGGCGACGCTCAGCGTCAACTCGCCCTCGAACTCGGAGGTCTGCGCGGCACTCTCCGACGTGACAGCCGGAATGCTCGGCACACCCGAGGCGGTCGTGACGCGCTTGGTGGTGCTCGAGCCCGAGAGCACGGTGGCGCCCGCCTGCGTGCGCGCGAAGACGTTCACGTCGTACGCCTTGTTGCGCGTCAGGCCCGTGATCGTGGCCGTCGTGCCGGTGCCCACGCCATCGGCGAAGGTGATCCACGTGGTGGCACCCGCCGCGCGGTAGCGGATCACGTAGTCGGTGATCGTGCCGCCGTTGCTCGCCGGTGCCGTCCAGCTGAGGTCGACGGTCTGCGAGGTGGCCGTGGTCGCCAGACCCGTGGGGGCCGAGGCCGTGCCGCTCAGCGTCGACTTCTTGATGAGCACCGAGGCACCCGTGCCGATCACCGTCTTGGCGTTGACCACGAACTCGTACGACTTGTTGCGCGTCAGCCCCGAGATCGTGTGCGTCGTCGCCGTGCTGACGCTGTCGTTCACCGTGATCCACGTCGTCGCACCGGTGGCCCGGTAGCGGATGACGTAGTCGGTGATGTCGCCGCCGTCGTTCGTGGTCGACGGCGCGACCCAGTCGAGCTGCATCGACGAGATGGTCGCGGTGCCCGTCAGCGCCGTGGGCGCTGAGGGCAGGCCGGTCATGGTCGTGCGCTTGACGATCGCCGACGGCGCGGTGCCGAACTGCGTTTTCGCCGCGACCGCGAACTCGTATGAGACGCCGCGCGTCAGGCCCGAGATGGTGGCACCGGTTGCCGAGGTCTCACCGTCGTTGAAGACGACCCACGTCGTGCCCCCCGTACGCCGGTACTTGATGACGTAGTCGATAAGGTTGCCGCCGTTGGTCGTGCTCGGTGCGTTCCACGCAAGCCCCATCGTCGTGCGCGTCGGCGTAGCGACGAGCGAGGTCGGCAGCGAGGCCAGCCCCGAGAGGGTCGAGCGCTTCGTCACGGCCGAGGTGCCCACACCGAACTGCGTCTTCGCCTGGATGGCGAACTCGTAGCTGCGGCTGCCCGAGAGGCCCGTGACGGTGGCAGTGGTCGCCGTGCTCACGCCGTCGGTGAACGTCTTCCACGTCGTGGTGCCCGTGACGCGGTAGCGGATGACGTAGTCGCTGATCGTGCCGCCGTTCAGGGTCGCCGGCGCGGTCCAGTCGAGCTGGATGCTGCGGGGCGCCGGCGTGGAGATCACGCCGGTCGGGGCGGTCGGCAAGCCCGTGAGGGTCTTGACGAGCACGGCGGGCGTGAACGTGCCCGTACCGAACTCCGTCTTCGCGGCCACCTTCACGTAGTACGAGGTGCCGAACTTGAGTCCCGTGATCTCGGTGTCGTAGTACGTGGCGCCCACACCGTCGTTGAACGTCAGGTACGTCGATGACGTCGTCGGCCGGTACTGGATGACAAAGTCGCTGATCGTGCCGCCGATCTGCGTCGGGTCGGCCCACTCGAGACCGATTCGGCCGGGCAGCGCCTGCGTGTTGAGGTAGGCGGGTGCGCTCAGCGCGGGCTTCGTGACGGTGGCCGTTGCGGCGCTCGTCTTCGAGAGCGAGGCGTAGCCCTCGGCGTACGCCGTGACGGTCACCGTGATGGTCTTGCCGACGTCGGCAGGAGTCAGCTCGTAGTCGAGGTCGGTCGCGCCGGGAATCGCGACACCCGATCGCTTCCACTGCACGCGAATGTCGGGGTCGACGTCCGGCTCGGGCCCGGTCTGCACCCACGAGCCGGCGTTGGCCGTGAGGTTGCCCAGTCCTACGGGCGAACCCAGGATCGTCGGCGTCGGCGCAGTCGTGAGGGTCTGCAGCCGCGAGGCGAAGACCATGATCTCCGGGTCGCCGCCCCAATTGCAGACGTAGTACTCCCAGCCATAGGTGTTGCAGAAGCTACCAAGCGACTCGTTGAGTTTCGGATCAAAGGCGCTCGCCTCGGCCTCGATTTTCGCCCACACTTGCGCGGGCGTGAGGGTCGGGTAGTGGCTGAGAATACGTGCGGCAACTCCAGCGACGTGCGGCGCGGCCATTGAGGTACCGCTGAGAATCGCGGTGTCGGTGTTGCTGTCGGAGTCGGCCGACTTTACCTCGCTACCGGGCGCGTAGATGTCGCTGCAGCTGCCGAAGTTCGAGTAGCTGGCATCGTCATTGCCCTTTGTCGAAGCGTTGACGGTGATCGCGTTCGGTGCGCTAGCCGGGCTGTAGTCACAAGTGAGCGGGGAGTACTGCGACGAGTTTCCGAAGTTTCCCGACGACACCACCACGGTAATGCCGTCGTTGATGACGGCCTGCACCTTGTTGTTGAGAACGACGTCGTACGGACCGCCCAGGCTCATGTTGACGACAGCGGGCTCGCCCGGCTGGTGGTCGGCGATGACCCAGTCGAGCGCGAGGTTGATATCGGCGGTGGTCGCCTCGTCCGTGTCTGAGCACCCGAAAACCCGTACCGGCACGAGCGTCACCTTCTTGGCGACGCCATACGTCGTGCCGCCGACAGTGCCCGCGACGTGCGTGCCGTGGCCGTTGCAGTCCCCCGAACTAGTAAAGCGCGAAGAGAAGTAACCCGACTCGAGACGCCCGGTGAACTGCGTGTGGGTGGAGCGGATGCCCGAGTCGACGATGTAGGCCGTGACGCCCTCGCCCGTGGTGTCGTAGGTGTACTTGTAGTCGAGCGTTCCCGTGGTCTGATCGATGCGGCCGAGGCCCCACGGAGTCGAGGTCTGGGTCGTGACGAACGAGTCGGGCTGGGGGCCCACCCCGGTCGTCTCGATCGTCTCGCTCGGCCGGTAGATGAAGTTGGGGTACGCCTCGAGCACGAGCGGCGACTGCTCGAGCTGCGCGGCGGCCTCCCGAGCCGCATCGGCCGACTGCACCTCGTCGAACTCGACCGTGCGAAGGCCGCGACCGATGTTGTCGCCCGCGCTCACCTGCAGCTCGAGCGCCTCGGCCCCCGTCACCTCCCCGCCCTGCGTGGGCAGCGTGCCCGGCTTGTAGCGCACGATGAGGCCCGCGGCCTCGCCGGCGGGACGCTCGGAGTCGGAGCCCTTGGGCGGCTCGGGCGCAGCATCCGGAGCCGCGAACGCGGCCAAGGGCGCTGAAGAGATCGCGATCGCGACGCCGAGCAGGAGGGACAGGGTGGAATGGCGACGGCGCACGGGGATCCCTAGGGGTGAAAGAGGCGAGATATGGTCACGCTACGGTATCGAGGGCAATTCGCAAACAGATTTCGCCCCCGCGAACGGGGGGTGACGAAACCGGGCAGGTTCTGCAGGGCCGGTACGATGGCAGCACCTCCCACACTCAGGCACCTCACCCTTCTGACACGGTGCCGCACATAGCGAAGCGAGACCTGCGATGAGCAACGCCAGCCTGCCCGAGAAGCCCGCCCTCGAAGGTCTAGAGAGCAAGTGGGCTCCGGCCTGGGAAGAGCAGGGCACGTACGCCTTCGACCGTCAGGCGGCCGTGGATGCGGGGCCCGACTCGGTCTACGCGATCGACACTCCCCCGCCGACCGCCTCGGGCTCGCTGCACATCGGCCACGTCTTCAGCTACACACACATGGACCTCGCCGCGCGGTTCCAGCGTATGCGGGGCAAGAACCTCTTCTACCCGATGGGCTGGGACGACAACGGACTGCCCACCGAGCGCCGGGTGCAGAATTACTTCGGCGTGCGCTGCGACCCGACGCTGCCCTACGACCCCGACTTCACTCCGCCGCTCGAGGGCGGCGACAACGCCAGTTCGAAGTCGGCCGACCAGGTGCCCGTCAGCCGCCGCAACTTCATCGAGCTGTGCGAGCGCCTGACCGTCGAAGACGAGAAGCAGTTCGAAGACCTGTGGCGCACGCTCGGCCTCAGCGTCGACTGGAGCCAGACCTACCGCACCATCGGCGACGAGGCGCAGCGCGTGGCCCAGCGGGCCTTCCTGCGCAACCTCGCGCGCGGCGAGGCGTACCGGGCGGATGCTCCCACGCTGTGGGATGTCACCTTCCGCACCGCCGTCGCGCAGGCCGAGCTGGAAGACAAGGAGATGCCCGGCGCGTTCCACCGGGTGTCGTTCCACGCTCCCGACGGCTCGACCGTCGACATCGAGACGACCCGCCCCGAACTGATCCCCGCCTGCGTGGCGCTCGTCGCGCATCCCGATGACCCCCGGTACCAGGCGCTCTTCGGCACCACGGTGCGCACGCCGCTGTTCGGCGTCGAGGTGCCCGTCGTGGCGCACCACCTGGCGCAGCAAGACAAGGGCTCGGGCATCGCCATGGTCTGCACCTTCGGTGATGTGACCGACGTCGTGTGGTGGCGCGAGCTCGACCTGCCGTTGCGGCCCATGCTCGGCAAAGACGGGCGCGTGCTCGCCGAGGCGCCCTCGGGCATCGAGGGCGCGGGCGCCGAGGTGTACGCCGAGCTCGCCGGCAAGACCGTGTTCAGCGCCAAGGCGCGCATCGTCGAACTGCTGCGTGAATCGGGCGACCTCATCGGCGAACCACGGCCCATCACGCACCCCGTGAAGTTCTTCGAGAAGGGCGACAAGCCGCTCGAGATCGTCACGACGCGCCAGTGGTACATCGCCAACGGCGCGCGCGACGAGGCACTCAACGCGCGCCTGCTCGAGCGCGGGCGCGAGATCGCCTTCCACCCCGACTTCATGCGCGTGCGCTACGAGAACTGGGTCGGCGGCCTCTCGGGCGACTGGCTCATCTCGCGCCAGCGCTTCTTCGGCGTGCCGATTCCCGTCTGGTACCGCCTCGACGAGCACGGCGAGCAGACCGGCGAGCCCATCGTGCCGTCGGAGGACCAGCTGCCCGTCGACCCCGCCTCGATGCCCGCCCCCGGGTTCAACGAGGCGCAGCGCGGCCAGCCGAACGGCTTCATCGGCGAGGTCGACATCATGGACACCTGGGCGACCTCGTCGCTCACCCCGCAGATCGCGGCGAAGTGGGAGGACGACCCCGAGCTCTTCGGGCTCGTGTTCCCCTACGACCTGCGCAGCCAGGGGCAGGACATCATTCGCACCTGGCTGTTCTCGACCGTGCTGCGCGCCGAGCTCGAGCACGGCACCCTGCCGTGGAAGCACGCGGGCATCTCGGGATTCATCGTCGACCCCGACCGCAAGAAGATGTCGAAGTCGAAAGGCAATGTCGTGACCCCGGCGGCGATGCTCGACGAGCACGGCAGCGACGCGGTGCGCTACTGGGCGGCCTCGTCGCGCCTCGGCACCGACGCGGCCTTCGACCCGCAGAACCCGAAGCAGATGAAGATCGGGCGCCGCCTCGCCATCAAGGTGCTGAACGCGGCCAAGTTCGTCTACTCGTTCGAGGCCCCCGCGGGTGCTGTGACGGGCCCGGATGCGGTGACCGAGCCCCTCGACATCGACATGCTCGCGACCCTCGGCGAGGTGGTCTCCACCGCGACCCGCGCCTATGAGGAGTACGACCACGCGCGCGCGCTCGAAGTGGCGGAGCAGTTCTTCTGGACCTTCACCGACGACTACCTCGAGCTCGTGAAAGAGCGCGCCTACGGCTCGCAGGGCGAGGCCGGCCAGGCGAGCGCCGTCACGGCCCTGCAGCTCGCGATCGACGTCTTCCTGCGCCTGTTCGCCCCGGTCATCCCGTTCGCGACCGAGGAGGTCTGGAGCTGGACGCACGAGGGATCCGTGCACCGCGCGCCCTGGCCGACCGTCGACGAACTGGGCGTGGATGCCCAGCACGGCGGCCTGCTGCCCCTCGTGTCGGAGGCGCTCATCGGCATCCGCCGCGCGAAGACCGACGCGAAGGCCTCGCAGAAGACGCCCGTCTCGAGCGCGGTCATCGCCGGCCCGTCGCTGCTCGAACTCGCGGCCGCCGACCTCGCCGCCGTCGGGCGCATCGCGTCGCTGACCTTCGAGCCCGCCGACGAGGTCTCGGTCGTGTCGATCGAGCTGGCCGAGCTGCCGGAGGCCTGAGCATGGGCGACGTGACGGTGCGGCGCCTCGAGGCGCGCGACGCTGAGCGCTGGCGCGAGCTGTTCACGGCCTACGGCGTCTTCTACGAGACCGACTTCGACGACGCCGTGCTCGACGGCGTGTGGGCGTGGCTCATGGATGCGGAGCACCCGCTGTTCTGCCTCGTCGCCGAGCACGCCGGCCGGGTCGTGGGCTTCGCGCACGTGCGCGAGCAGCCCGACACCTTCACGGCCGGCCCCGGATGGTTCCTCGACGACCTGTACACCGAGCCCGAGGTGCGCGGCTCGGGCGCCGGCACGGCGCTGCTCGCGGCCATCGAGCAGCACGCCCGCGCGCACGGCGGTGGCACGATCCGCTGGATCACCGCGGCCGACAACGAGCGCGCACAGCGCGTCTACGATCGCGTCGCGACCCGCGCGACCTGGGTCACCTACGAGCTCGAGACGACCGCCGACGCCGACTGACGGGTGAGGGGCCGCAGGGCCGCGAACCGCCGTCGCACCCGCTCGAGGGCGCGCTGCCGCGACGCCGCGCCGCGCTGCGCGGAGCGGTCGATCGCGATCCAGCGCACGCGGGGGATGCCGATGAGGCGGAACGTGCCGCGGTCGAGAATGCGCCGGGCCGGGGCGCCGAACCAGGCCGTGTAGAGCCACGACGGCGTCGTCATCGCCACGAGCGCGGTGACGCCCTGCAAGCGGTGCAGGCGGCGGTGCAGCCGCCCGCCCGGCACGGGCTCGTCGAACGCGAACCCGGGCGTGAGCACGCGGTCGAGGAAGCCTTTCGTGCGGGCCGGCATCGACATCCACCACACCGGGAACGCGAGCACGAGGTGGTCGGCGCCCGCGAGCCGCTGCTGCAGCGCCGCGACGTCGGCCCGGGGCTCGGTCTGCCGGCGCCACGCGACGAGGTCGTCGTCGGTCATGGCGGGGTCGAGGTCGGCGAGGTCGATCGTCTCGTGCGTGTGCCCGGCGCGCTCGAGCCCGTCGCGCGCGGCGTCGAGCATGGCCACCACGAGGCTGCGGCGGTGCGGCACGTCGCCACCTGCACCGACGCCGTAGGGATGGTCGAGAACGAGAAGCACGTGCATGAGGCTCCGAAGGGGTCGAGGGATGCGAACCGCACTATCGTTGCATGAGCAACTGTTTCTTGTCCAACTGTTGTCTGTCCAACTGATGACTGCCACGATGGAGTCGTGCCCCCCGAAGACGACCACGGCGTCGAGGCGCTCGAGCTGTGGCTCGCGGCGCGGGCCCTCAGCTCGCGCCTCGAGAGTCGACTCGACGCCCAGCTGCGCGCCCACTCGGGCTTCTCGGCCGCTACCTACGCCGTGCTCTGCGCACTGCGTCGCCCCGACGACGCCATCAGCCAGCAAGCCGTCGCCGACGGTCTGGGGCTCGACAAGAGCAGCGTCAGCCGCCGCATCAAGGAAGCCGCCGCGCTCGGACTCGTGACCGTCGAGCCGTCGACGAGCTCGCGTCGCGAGAACGCCGTGTCGATCACCGCGGCCGGCATCGCCGCCATCGACCTCGGCGATCGACTGCTGGCCGAACTCGCCCGCGGCATCGACGCCGCCGAGGCGCGCGGGCTCGCCGCGGCCCTGCACCGCCAATTCGTCGACCCCTGACCCTCGGCCGCCGCGCGCGGCCGCCCTCTCCCCCACCCCCCTCGATCGAAGGAGCACGCATGCAACTCGGAACCCGCTGGACCGTGGGCGGCGAACCGCCCGCCCGCCTGAGCCCCGAGGTGCGCGCGGCGGTCCGCGCCGTCGAGGGCGAGCTGCTGGGACGCGACACGACGCTGTGGCGCTGGACGCTCACGTGGCTCGAGAACCGCCCGGTCGTCGAGCTCGACGATGGCACGGTCATCCGCGTCGCGCACGATGGCACGGTCGTGACGGAAGACGGCGACACCCCGCGCTGAGCGACGGGAGGTGCGGGGCGTATCTCCCGCCCGATGCGGATGCTCGGATCATCCGGAGGTGCATCGGTGCTGCGCGTCGCTGAACGCGGGGTGTCAGTTCGGGGGCGCGGGACTACCGCACGAAGCCGTAGCGCGCGGCGCCATCGCGCTGCTGCGCGACGGCCTGCTGGGCGGCGAGGCGCAGGGCCCGCTGCTCGTGCGTGGGCGGCAGCGGGCGGCGGTGCGCCCAGCGCACGAGCGCGACGCCCGCACTGAGGGCAATCCGGCGCAGCGTCGACTCGCGGGGAGTCGCGTCGCACACGGTGAGCGAGATCGTGGTCATGATCGGCTCTCTTTCTGAAGAGTGGTGGCGGGGGTGGATGCGTCGGCAGGGATCTCGACGCCGTCGAGAACCGGGAAGGCGTAGTACTGCAGGTGCACCGGCCGTGAGCCGGGGGTGCGCTGGCCGCGGTGATCGCGAGCGAAGTCGACGATGAGGTCGACGATTCGATGGTTCAGCTCATCGAGCTGCTCGGCGGTGACATGCACGCTCGCGGACTGAAGGGCCAGCGCTTCTCGCCACGCGGGGCTGAGCACCTCGTGCCCGCGCTCGATGACGTCGCGCAGGCCCGCCTCGCGGTGGTGCAGCCACTCGCGCATGATCACGCGCGACGCCGCGCGGCCCGCCTCGGTCTCGTCGAGCTCGGCGCTGCCGAGGTGGATGGGGCCGGGAACCCGCTCCCACCACCGCTCGCGACCGGTGCCGCGCCCTTCGACCTCGCGCACATAGCCGTGCTTCTCGAGCTGGCGCAGGTGGTAACTGGTGGCACCGCTCGACTCGCCGAGCCGGTCGGCGAGGCCGCTCGCCGTGTCTTCGCCGTAGGTCGACAGCGCTTCGATCAACTGCACCCGCAGCGGATGCGCGAGCGCCTTGAGGCCGTCGAGGTCGGCCGTGCGCCCTTCGGTGTCGCTGCTGTCGTGTCCCATGATCACGACGATAGCAATGCAAAGACTTCTTTGCAAGAGTTTCTTTGCAAGCATCTATTTGCAGAGAGATCTTTGCACCGCGGGCCTAGGGTGGAGGCATGTCGAACCCGTTCCTCGCCCCGAGCACCCTGCCCTACCAGCTGCCGCCCTTCGCCGAGATCAGCGATGAGCACTACGCCCCCGCGATCGAGCAGGGCATGACCGAGCAGCTCGCCGAGATTCAGAACATCACCCGGCGTCGCGACATGCCGACCTTCGAGAACACGATGGTGCCGCTCGAGTCGAGCGGGCAGCTGCTGACGCGCGTGCTGCGCGTGTTCTACAACAAGGCCTCGGCCGACTCGAACGATGTCACGAACGCGCTCGAAGAAGAGCTCGCACCGAAGCTCGCCGCGCACGAAGACGCCATCAAGCTCGATTCGGCGCTCTACTGGCGCATCGCGCAGCTGCACGAGCAGCTCGACGCGCTCGGGCTCACCGATGAGCAGCGCTACCTCGTCGAGCGGCACTACACCGAGATGACCCTCGCGGGCGCGGGCCTCGACGACGGGCAAAAAGCGCGCCTGAGCGAGCTCAACGCGCGCATCTCCACTCTCGAAACCCGGTTCGAGAAGAACCTGCTCGCCGACACCAACGACCTCGCTCTCGTCATCGACGACCCCGCCGAGCTCGACGGTCTCACCCCCGGCGAGATCAGCGCCGCCGCGCAGGCCGCCGCCGACCGCGGCCTCGACGGCAAGTACCTCGTCACCCTCGTGCTGCCGACGGGCCACCCGTGGCTCGAGAGCCTGACGAACCGCGAGGTTCGGGAGCGCATCATGACCGCCTCGCGCGCCCGCGGGTCACGCGACAGCGAGCACGACAACCGCCCCGTGCTGCTCGAGATCGTGCGCCTGCGCGCCGAGCGCGCCGCCCTGCTCGGCTTCGACAGCCACGCCGCCTTCGTCACGGCCGACCAGACCGCGCAGACTCCCGACCGCGTCGCCGAGATGCTCGAGCGGCTCGCCCCCGCGGCCGCACGCAACGCCGCCGCCGAGCAGGCCAAGCTCGAGGCCCTCGCCGGCCACCCCATCGCGGCGCACGACTGGGCGCACTACAGCGAGAAGGTGCGCAAGGCCGAGTACGACATCGACCTCGGCGAACTGCGCCCCTACTTCGAGGCCGAGCGCGTGCTGCAGCAGGGCGTGTTCGCCGCCGCGACGAAGGTCTACGGCATCACCTTCACCGAGCGAAGCGACCTGCAGGGCTACCACCCGGAGGTGCGGGTGTTCGAGGTGCGCAACGAGGATGGATCCGACCTCGGGCTCTACCTGCTCGACCTCTACACCCGCGACAGCAAGCGCGGCGGAGCGTGGATGAACGAGCTCATCGGGCAGAACTCGCTGCTCGGGCATCCCACGATCGTCGTCAACAATCTCAACGTGCCCAAGCCCGCCGCGGGCGAGCCGACGCTGCTGACCTACGACGAGGTCAACACGTTCTTCCACGAGTTCGGGCACGCGCTGCACGGGCTCTTCGCGCACGTCACCTACCCGCGGTTCACCGGCACGAACGTGTACCGCGACTTCGTCGAGTTCCCCAGCCAGGTCAACGAGATGTGGATGCTCTGGCCCGAGATCGTCAACGACTACGCGGTGCACCACGTCACGGGCGAGCCGATTCCGGCCGACGTGCTCGACCGCGTGCGCGCCGCGCAGCTGTGGGGCGAGGGCTTCGCGACGAGCGAGTACCTCGCCGCAGCGCTGCTCGACCAGGCCTGGCACACGCTCAGCGCCGAGGAGGCCGCCGCCGTGACGGATGTCGCCGCCTTCGAAGCCGCCGCCCTCGCGCGCGTGGGCCTCGACAACTCCGCCGTGCCCACGCGCTACAGCTCGACGTACTTCGCCCACACGTTCTCGGGCGGCTACGACGCCGGCTACTACAGCTACATCTGGAGTGAGGTGCTCGACGCCGACACCGTGCAGTGGTTCGAGCAGAACGGCGGGCTCACGCGCGCCAACGGCGACCGGTTCCGGCAGTACGTGCTCGGCGTCGGCGGCACGCGCGACCCGCTCGCGGCGTACCGCGACTTCCGCGGGCGCGACGCCGTCATCGAGCCGCTGCTGCAGCGGCGCGGCCTCGCCGCGTAGCTCGACAGCACAGCGGCGCGGGCTCGCCTCCTGATCGTCAGGCGGCCTCGCGCTCGTACTCGAGCACCACGATTCCGGCGGGGAGCGCGTGCGTGCCCACGAGCGCCCACGCTGATCCGGTGATCGGTCCTGCGAACAGTGGCCGTCCGACACCGGCGACGAAAGGATTCACCTTCACGATCAGTCGGTCGATCTCGTCGCCCAGCACGTGCGCAAGGCGTCCGCCGCCGCACAGCCAAATGTCGCCAGGCGCGATCGCCTTGAGCTCACGCACGGCGGCGACCGGGTCCTCGTTGATGAGCGTGACCTCCGGCTCGATCTCCCGCCCCAATGTCGTCGAGACGACGTACTGATTGAGGTGGGCGTAGGGAGACCGCATGCCCGCTCGTCGTGCGGGCTCGAACGTCTCGCGGCCCATGATCACCGTGCTCCATGGCGACGATCGCGCGGCCTCGGTGATGCCGAGCTGCTCGTGGAACGCCGTCGGGAACGACTGCGGATACCGTTCGGCGAGCGCGGCCAGGGCGCTCGGGTCGCTGGTAAAGCGCTCGGTCGAACCATCGACCTCCGCGATCATGCCGTCGATGCTCGTGGCGATGTAGTAGATGAGCTGGCGCATGGCGCCTCCTTTCACGACATTTGTCGTGGTTAACGTACTACACGCGTTGTGGTAGTTCTAGACTGGAAGCATGGTCGCCAACCCGCTCCGCCGCGCGCAGCTCAGCGACGCCGCGCTGGCCGTGCTCGCGAGGTCGGGCCTGCGCGGCGTCACCCACCGTGCGGTCGATGCCGAGGCCGGGGTGCCCGCGGGAACCACGTCGAACTACTTCGCCGATCGGGCCCGGTTGCTCAGCGCGCTCACCGAGCGCGTCTACGAACGATTGCAGCCCGATGCCGCGGTGCTGCAGCGCCTCGAGTCGCAGCCGCGCACCCGCGAGACCTTCGCCGACTACATGCGCGACATCGTGCGGCGCGCCACGAACGAACCGACCCTGATCCTGGCGCTGTGGGAACTGCGCATCGAGTCGACTCGCAATCCCGACGTCGCTGAGCTCGTCGGGGCTACCGTGCGGCGCGCCTTCGACTTCGATGTGCAGTACCACCGGGCCTCCGGCCTGCCCGGGGACGAGGTCGAGGTGTCGCTGCTGCACTGGGCGATCGACGGACTGCTCATGGACACGCTCGGCCCCGCGATGGGGTCATCGCTCGACACCGACGCGGCGGTCGACCTGCTCGTGGAGCGGCTCGTGCCGACTGCTCGCGCCTAGAACCAGGTGCTGAGGTGCGGCGCGCGCGTCGGCCGCAGCACCGCCGCGAGGCGCTCGGCCGAGCCCGGCGCGCCCTCGACGAGCCGCCCGGCGACGCGCAACGCCTCGACGGGAGTGCCGCCGAGCAGCAGCGCGCCGAGCGCCTCGACGCCGAGGTCGATGATCGCCACGGCACGGTCGACGGCGCCGTGCGGCTCGCCCGCGTGCGCCGTGACCGTGGCGGTGCCGTTGGTGCTCGTCGTGAGCATCCACTCGCCCTCGGCGAAGCCCAGCGAGTCGGTAACCCGCAGCAGTACTGAATCGGCGGCGGCGTAGCGGCGCGCGCTCAGGGCGACGGGCACGTCGAGCACGCGCAACCACAGGTGCTCGCGGCGCGCGACCGTCTGCACCGCGCGCGGGTTCGACACCAGCCACGGCAGCGGCTCGTCGACCGGGCGCAGGGCGGCCTGCACGGTACCGACCAGGTCCTGGTCGAGCACGTAGCGCCAGAGGGCGACGAGCGCATCGTCGGTGGCGGCGCACAGGTGCTCGACCGTCAGGGTGTGGGCGCTGAAGTCGTCCGGGTGCTCGGCGACCGAGTAGAGCACGAAGCCCTGCGGCTCGCCGCTCGCGTCGTCGAAGCGTGCGGCGCGCAGCTGCGGGGCGCGGGATGCCGTGCGGGCGGCGAGGGCGAAGGCGCGGTCCCAGTGCAGCGCGTCGCTCGGCACCTCTCCCCCGACGCGCTCGTGCGCGCGGGCCGCGATCACGGGGGCCAGAGGGCGCAGGGATGCGGCGTCGACACGGTGGACGCGCCCGCCGACCGCCGCGGCGGTGACCCGCAACCCCGCCGTAGCGATGCGGTAGTCGGCGCAGTACGCGGCAGGGCCGAAGCCCCAGCGCCCGTAGATGGTCGCCTCCGAGACGGTGAGCATCGCGATCGGGATGCCCGCCGCATGCGCCGCGCGCAGCTCGCCCTCGAGCAGCGCCCGCGCGATACCGCGGCGGCGGTGGGTCGCGGCGACGTGCACGAGGCTGATCGCCCAGGCCTCGACGCTGCGCGCATCACCGAGGCTCAGGGGCGAGCGCCACGAGGCGACCGTCGCCACCGGCGTCGACGCATCGGCACCGGTCTCATCCCAGACCCCGATCGACCGGGCGTAGCCGAAGCCCGTGCGGTAGTCCGCGAGCTCGTCGGGCGTGAACGCCGCGAAGTGCAGGCCTCGGTAGGCCGCCTGCAGCCAGCGGTCGTGCGCAGCCGTGTCGGCGGTGTCGAGCTGCGCGTAGCGCAATCCCTCAGCGGCGAGCGCCGCGCGCGAAGTCTCATCGAGCGGCAGGGCGTTGACGGCGTCGGTCATGCGCCCAGGCTATCGAGCCGGGCTACTGCAGGCCGCGGCGCAGGGCATCGAGCGCGGCGGTGGTGGCATCCACCCCATCGGCTGCGGCGCGCTGCTCGACGGCACGCGCGAGGTCGGCCGGCAGCGTGAGCGCGAGGTGGTCGGCCGTGACGGGGGCGACGGCATGGGCATCCGCCCCCATCGCATCGGCGACAGCCACCGCCGGCGCGTCTTTCACGAAGATCGCGAGCACGGGCACGACGACCGTGCCGAGCACATCGAGAATGCCGACGACGCCGAAGAGCCGGGTGTACCACTCCTCGTTGCCGGGGCCCGGGATATCGCCGTTGCTGAGGATCGGCAGGATGAACATGATCGCGACGGCCGCGATCATCACGAGCGTGAGCATGAGGCCGTAGCGGATGACCGCACGCCGTCGCCCGGCGAGCAGCAGCAGCAGGTTCGCATGCGCGAAGCTCACCGCCAGGATGCCCGCGGTCGCGAAGGCCTTGAACCACTCGTCGAATCCGGGCGAATTCCAGTCGCGCCAGATGAGCACGAGACCCGTGATGAGCGTGATCGCGCTCGCCGCGAGCCCCACGAAACCGACGATGCGCATCGCGCGGTCGGCGATCGCCAGGTGGCAGAGCGCCGTGATGCTCGTCGCGCCCAGCAGCAGCGTCATGAGGATGATGCGACCCTGCGTCTCGCCGAAGTCGCCGCTGAGCAGGGCGATGATGCCGACAATCGCGGCGAGCGAGAACGACACGATGATGCCGTAGATGGCGCCCTTGCGGGCGGCGCCGATGGCCGAATCGCGGCGGTGCTCGGCCGCGGCATTGCGCGTCGGAGTGGGGGTGGTCGTCATCGCGGGCTCCTTTGCTCGGGCGCCCCCGACCCTACTCCTCGACGGGTGACGCCGGGGCAGGGCTCGCGGTGGCCGGGCGCGGCCGAGTGACGAGCATCACGAGCGCCCCGACGAGCAGCCCCCAGAACGCGCTGCCGATGCCGAAGACGACGACCCCCGAGGCGACGACGATAAGGGTCACGGCCGCCGTCAGCCGGGTCTCGGGCGCCTCGAACGCGCTCACGAGCCCCGTCGCGAAGGCGCTCAACAGCGCGAGCCCCGCCACGGCGATGATCAGGATGGGCGGAGCCGCGGCCACGAGAGCTGTCGCGACCCCGGCGCCCAGACCGAGCAGCACGTAGGTGACGCCGCCCGCGACCGGCGCGACCCAGCGACGAGCGGGATCGGGGTGCGAGTCGGGGCCGGCCATGAGCGCGGCCGTGATGGCCGCGAGGTTGAGCGCGTAGCCGCCGAACGGCGCCGTGAGGGCCGTCGCCGCGCCGCTCGCCGCGAGCATCGTGCGCGCCGGCACCTCGCGGTAGCCGAGCGTGCTGAGCACGGCGAATCCCGGCACGTTCTGGCCCGCCATCGTGACGATGTAGAGCGGCAGCCCGAGCGACACGATGACGAGCGGGTCGAGGGCCGGCATTGTGAGGGTCAGCGCGGGCGCGAGGCTCGCGCCGGTCATCCAGTCGTCGCCCGCGCTCACGACCACGCCGATGATGGCGACGAGCATCGCAGCCGGCACTGCCCACCGCGGCAGCCAGCGCACGAGCAGCAGCCACACGACGATGACGGGCGCCGCGAGCAGCGGCTGCTCGATGACGGCCGTGACGGGCGCGATGCAGATGGGGAAGAGGATGCCGGCGAGCATCGCGCCCGCGAGCGGCATCGGGATGCGCGTCATCGTGCGGCCCAGCCACGGCCACAGCCCGCTCACGAGAATGAGCAGCCCGCACACGATGAACGCGCCGATCGCCGCACCGTACGAGCCCGTCGTGCCCTCGGCCGCGACGAGCAGCGCGGCACCCGGTGTCGACCACGCGAAGCTCAGCGGCAGGCGGAACCGCCACGACAGCAGCCCCGCGAGCAGCGCCTGGCCGATGCACAGGGCCAGCAGACCGCTCGCCGCCTCGGCCGGACTCGCCCCCACCGCGAGCAGGCCCGCGATGACGAGGGCGAACGAACTCGCGAAGCCCGTGAGGGCGCCGATGACCCCGGCGATGATCGGCTGCAGCACCCTGCCAGCCTAGGGCTGGAACACCTCCCGCAGCGCGGGCCAGTCGGCCGCGCGCACGTAGACCGGCGCCTCGTCCCACGGCACCTCGGTCGTGTGCGTGCCGCCGCCCGCGACCTGCTCGCCGCTGAACGCGTGCACCCACTCCCCCGCGGGCAGCGTCGCGGTGTGCGACGTCGCCCCCTCGGTCGTGACCGGTGAGATCAGGATGCTGCGGCCGAGCATCCACTGCAGCGGGTGGTTCCACAGCCGCTCGTCGTCGGGCCAGTTGAAGAACAGGGGTCGCATGAGCGAGGTGCCCTGCTCGATGGCCCATGCGCTCTCGGCCGACAGGTGCGGAACAAGGCGCTCGCGCAGCTGCACGAGGCGGCGCACGCCCGACAGGACGCGCGCGTCGCCCGTGCGCTCGGCGATGTTCCACGGTGTGCGGTCGCGACTCGGGGTGCGGTGGTGGTTGAACTCGGAGTGGTACTGCATGATCGGCACGAACGCCGCGGCCGCCATCGAGCGCAGGTAGAGCTCGGCCGTGGGGATCTCGCCGCTGAAGCCCGCGATGTCCCACCCCCAGTAGAAGATGCCGCTCGCGGTGGCGCTGAGGCCCGCGAAGAGCGACCAGCGGAACGCCTCCCACGTGGAGTTCTCATCGCCCGCCCAGAACGCGCCGTGCGCCTGCGAGCCCGTGAACCCCGCGCGCGAGAACGTGACGGGCGCCTTGCCGGCCCGCCGCAGCAGGTCGCCGTACGCCTTCGCGTACGCGACGGGGAACGTGTTGTTGCCCTCATCGCCGCGGCGCCCGTCGAGGTACTGCAGCTCGCGGCCCCAGGCGTGCTCTCCGCCGTCGGTCTTGAAACCGTCGATGCCGAGCTCGTCGACGAGGTAGCGGCGCTTCTCGGTCCACCACTGCGCCGCGCGCTCGTCGGTGAGGTCGGGCATGAGCCCGAGCGGGAACCACCAGCCGCGGTTGCGGTACGGCCGCAGCCGGCCGTCGGGGCCGGGCTCGCGGATGAGCACGCCCTCGCGGATCGCCGCGTCGGCGTCGAGCCGGGTCTGCCCGCGCGGGTGCGGGCGCAGCTTGATGAGCGGGATCTGCCACAGCAGCAGCGCGATGTCGCGCGCGTGCAGCTCGTCGACCATGCCCTTGGGGTCGGGCCAGGCGCCCTCGGCCGGGAACGTGAAGTCGGCGAGACGCATCGGCCCGCCGTCGGTGCGCGGGGTGTACTGCGCGTCGCGCCAGATGTGGAACGTGCTCTCGTCGCTCCACGCCTCGATCACGATGCTGCCGACCGGAATGCCGTGCTCGCGGTGGGCGTCGGCCTGCCGCATGACCTCGGCCTGCGTGTTCCACTCGTTGCCGCTCGCCCACAGCCGCAGCACCCAGTCGGGCAGCTGCTCGGGGCGCCCGACCTCGGCGAGGAAGGCGTCGAGCACCTCGTGCGGAGAACCCGTGTAGGCCGCCACCTCGACGACGCCGGATGCGTCGCTCGCGCTGTCGACCTCGGCCTCGATCACGAGGCGGTCGCGGGCGCTCTCGCCGATGTCGAACCACACACGGCGGCTCGTGCGCACGTGGAAGCCCCAGCCGCGGCCGCCCACGACATGCGCGAACGGCATCGGCAGGTAGGTCTTGCGCTCGGCGCCCTGCGACTTGTACTGCTCGAAGACCATCGAATCGAGGGATGCCCCGCGGTGGTCGAGCGCATCGAAGCGCTCGCCGAACCCCGCCACGTGCTCGCCCGGGGCGAGCGCCAGCGCGAACCGCACGCGGCGCACGCGCTCGCCGTCGTCGAGCACCTCGACGCTGCCGGGCAGGAGGCCCGCGCCGGAGCCGGCCGCGACCGCGTCGTCGGGCGCGGCGTGCCAGCCCGCGACGCGCACGGGGAACCAGCGCGTGCGCTGGCCGTTCGGCGCCGCGGCCGGGCCGCCGACGAAGCGGTAGCGGGCGGCGGAGCCGGCCGTGAGCCGTGGGTCGCCTGCCGGCAGCGTCACCGCGAAGCCGCGCGCGGCCCGCGCCAGCCGTGCCTGCGCGCTCGCCAGGTGGCCGCCGTCGACCGCCTGCCCGCGCGACCGGCGCTCGGTGCGATCGAGGGCCAGCTCGGTGATCGTCGCGCCGTCGTCCCACTGCAGGGTCACGGCATCCACCTCGGGCGTGACGCGCACGCCGAGGGTCAGCGGTTCGCCCGCGACCGGGTCGACCGGGCTGCGCTGCTCGGTGTCGACCGAGTAGGGGTGGCCCGAACCGAAGGGGCGGTGGCGGATCACGCGCGGGCTCCCGCCGGCTGCAGCACCTCGAGCTCGACCGCGAGGCGCACGAGCATGGCGTGGCTCCACAGCAGCGGGGTCGCGACGGGACCCCAGCGGTCGAGCCACTCCTGCCGTCGCTCGGGCGCGAGCAGATGGTCGTCGACCTGCTCGGGCAGCAGCCCCTCGCTCGTCACGGTGCCGGCGGCCCAGTGCAGGAGGCGCACGGCGCTCGCGCGGTCGCCCGACGCGTGGTGCGCGAGGCCGAGGAAGCACGTCAGCAGCGGCCACTGGCCTCCGCCGTAGAAGGTGTCGAGCAGGTAGCGGTGCACGCCGCCGTCGACGCTCAGCGTCGACTCGACGGCCGCGATCGTCGCGCGGCCGAGCGGGCTCGTCGCCTCGATCACCCCGAGCGGGGCGATCACCGCCGCGAGCGAGCCGTCGACCTCGGTCGAGCCGAGCCACTTCGCGAGGTGGCCGTCGTGCACCCCGCGCTCCGTGATGAGCGCGCGCGCCTCGAGAGCGGCGGCGCGCGCGGCGTCGGCGACAGCCGGCTCGAGCGCGTCGGCATCGGCGGCCGCTTCGAGCCCGGCGATGACGCAGCCCAGGGTCGACACGTGCACCTCGGTGCGGTGCTCCTCCCACCAGTCGTAGCAGGGGCGGCGCCACGTGGCGAGCAGGTAGTCGACGCTGAGGCGGATGCCCTGCTGCCAGCGCGCGATGCTCAACCCGTGCCGGCGCGCGTGCGTCACCGCTGCCCACACCCAGGTGCCGTAGCCGTCGGTCTGAAAATCCCACCAGTCGTCGGAGCCCTCGACTCCGTCGAGGGTGAAGCGGGTGGCGAGCATGGCGTCGTCGGGCAACGGAGTGCCGGCGGCCTCAGCGGCGACGATCTCGGCGATCTGCTCGCGGCGCTCGGCGAGCATCCGGTCGCACCAATCGAAGAAGCGCGATGCGCTGTCGACGGCGCTCGCCGCCGACATGCCGTCGGCGATGAAGGCTCCGTCGCGGAACCAGCTGTAGCCCTGGTAGGCCGAGAAGGTGGGGCTCGCGGGGTATGCCCCCGAGGAGTGCTGAAGGCTCTCGATGAGCGTGACGCTGCGGGCCGCGAGGGCCGCGACGGCGTCGAGGTCGGTGGTGGTGTTCATGCGGATGGCCCTCCGGGGCGTGCCGAGGGAGGGGGTTCCGGCGGCCATAGCGCGCCGGAACCCCGCTCCGGGTGAAGGGCTGGACTAGCCGCCGATGACGGCGTTGATGCGCTCTTCGGCGCTCGCCAGGGCGTCGGCGACCGACTTGCGGCCGGCCTGCGCCTCGATGAGCTCTTCATTCATGATGTCCTGCATCTCCTGCTGGCCCGTCGCCACGATCGGCTGGATCGCGATGCCGTCGAGCGAGTCGAAGACCGCCTGGCGGTTGGCCGGGTTGTCTTTCGTCAGGTAGACCGCGAGCTGCGATTCGTCGCTGATCGGCGGAAGCTCCCACCCCGACTCGAGACGCACGTCGACCATCGTCTGCGACGACGTCAGGAACTCGGCGAAGAGCGTGGCCGCCTCGACGTTCTCCGACGTGGCCGAGACCCCGACCGCGTTCGAGAAGACACCACTGGCCTGCTGCGTGTTGCCGGGCTCGACGGCGATGTCCCACGTGAACGGCACATCGGCGACGGCGCCGAACACCCAGATGCCGGTGTGCAGCATGCCGAGCTTGCCCTCGACGAACAGGTTGGTGTCGAAGTCGGGCGTGCCCTGACCCTGCTCGATCGTCGGCATGACCGTGCCGCTCTTGTTCACGAGCCACTCGGCCGCCTCGATGCCGCCCGGCGTGTTGAACGCCACCGCGGTGCGGTCGTCGTTGAGGAACGACTCGCCGTTCTGCGCGAGCACCTTGTAGTACTCGAAGAACGACACCGGCTGGTGGCTGCCCCAGATGCCGTCGCCGAGCGCGGTGATCGCCTCAGCGGCGGCCTGCTCGTCCTCCCACGTCCAGTCGGCGGTCGGGTACTCGAGACCGGCCTGGTCGAACAGGTCGGCGTTGTAGTAGAGCACCACGGCCGAGAACGAGCTCGGCAGGCCGTAGCTCACGCCGTCGCGCGAGTACGCGTCGACGAGCGACTCGCGGTAGGCCTCGGGGTTGGCGATCTCGAGCGGCGCGAGAGCGCCCGAGTCGGCGAGGGTCTGGAAGAACCCGAAGTCGGTGTCGACGACGTCGGCGATCGTGCCGGCCGCGAGGTCGGTCTGCAGCGCCGTGAAGTAGTCGCCGTAGGGCAGCGTCTCGACCTCGACCGTGATGTTCGGGTTCTCGGCTTCGAAGGCCTCGACGATGGCCGCGAGGTTCTCCTCGTTGCCTCCCGCCGAGATGAAGTTGCTGTAGGTGATGGTGACGGGGCCCTCGGGCTCGGCCGGCTGCGCGGCGCAACCGCCGAGCACCAGGGCCGAGGCGGCGGCGATGCCGGCCGCGGCGATGAGTGAACGCTTCATGTGAGTGCTATCTCCTTTGATATTCGGTACCGGTGGTGCGGATCATTCGGATGGGTGGTTCTCGGGGACTACTTGAGCCCCGAGCTGGCGACGCCCTGGATGATGTACTTCTGGGCGAAGATGTAGAGCGCGAGCATCGGCAGGATGCTCACGACCGAGCCGGCCATGACGACGTCCCACGCCGTCGTGTACTGGCCCTGCAGTCCGGCGAGCGCGATCGGCAGCGTCTGTAGCTCGGGGTCGCGCAGCACGATGAGCGGCCACAGGAAGCTGTTCCAGCTGCCCATGAAGGCGAAGATCGTGAGCGTCGCGAGCGCCGGCTTGATGTTCGGCAGCACGATGGAGAAGAAGATGCGGAAGTGGCCGGCGCCGTCAAGCGTCGCCGCCTCGTCGAGCTCGCGCGGCACCTGGTTGATGGCCTGCCGCAGCAGGAAGATGCCGAAGGCGCTCGCGAAGGTCGGCAGCAGGGCGCCGAGGTAGGTGTTGAGCAGACCGAAGGCCTTGAGCTCGGCGAACAGCGGCACGACGAGCACCTGCAGCGGCACCATCATCGTCGCGAGGTAGACCGCGAACACGATCCCCCGCCCGCGGAACGGCAGCCGACTGAAGGCGTACGCCGCCGTCGCACTCGTGAACAGCTGCACGAGCGTCGTGATGACGGCGAGCATGAGGCTGTTGAGCACGACGCGCCCGAAGGGCCGCTCGGTGAAGAGCGTGGCGTAGGCCTCGAACGAGGGGTTCTCGGGCCAGAGCTGGGGCGTGATCGAGAAGCCCGCTCCCGGCGTGATCGAGGTGACGAACGTCCACAGGAACGGGAAGAACATCGCCAGCGCGCCGAGGATGATCGCGATGTGCAGCACGACCCAGCTCGTGCGGCTCGTGGTGCGCTCACGCATAGTGCACCCACCGCTTCTGGCCGATGATCTGCACGACGGTGACGGCGAGGATGACGGCGAAGAGCATCCATGACAGGGCCGCCGCCTCGCCGGCCGCGCCGTAGCGGAACGTGAGGTCGTAGATCTGCTGCACGACGACCTGGCTCGAGCCCGCCGGGCCGCCGCCCGTCATCGCATAGACCTGGTCGAAGACCTGGAAGCCGTTGATGAGTGAAATCACGACGACGAAGAACGTGCTCGGGCTCAGCATCGGCAGCGTCACGCTGCGGAAGCGCTGCCACGCGTTCGCACCGTCGACCTTCGCCGCGTCGTAGAGTTCGGGGTTGATGGCCTGCAGGCCCGCGAGCAGGATGACCATGACGAAGCCGAGGTCCTTCCACGCGCTCGCGAGGATGATCGAGGGCATCGACCACGCGGGCTCGGTCCACCAGCCGGGGCCGTCGATGCCGACCCAGCCGAGCACCGTGTTGACCACGCCGTTGCTCGGGTTGAGGAGCCAGCGCCACACGATCGCCACGGCGATCCAGCTCGTGACCACGGGCAAGAAGTAGATGCCGCGCCAGAACGCCCGGCCCTTGAGCGTGCGGTTGAGCCCGAGCGCCAGCAGCAGGCCGCCGACGTAGACCAGCGGCAGGTAGCCGAGGATGTAGTACAGGGTGTTGCCGAAGACGCTCGCCGTGGCGGGGTCGTTCAGCAGCTGCACGAAGTTGTCGATGCCGACGAACTGCATCGGCGTGATGAGGTTCCAGTCGTTGAGGCTGATCCACGCGGCCGCGACCATCGGCACGAGCACGAACAGCAGCAGCGGCACGGCGCTCGGCAGCAGGAACGCCGCGACCGTGAGGCCGTAGCGCCAGCCCCGCTTCTTCCGCGGACGCACGGGGGCGCTGACCGGCGCGACCGGGGCGCGGTCGACGAGGCTCGTCTGCAGGGTCGACACGCTCACGAGGGCTCCCCCTGCGGCGCCGCCTGCTCGACCAGGCGCTGACGCACGAGGTCGCCCTGCTCGCCCGCGACGCCGTCGGCGTCGAACGGCGTCGCCAGCACGAGCGTCGCCGCGCCCTGGGCCCAGCTGTCGTCCTGCCAGCTCTCGACCGCCACCGCCACGCCGCGACGCGACGGCATGAGCGCGGCGCGGAACGCGGGCTCGAAGCCGAACGACCAGTGCGCCCAATCGGTCGTGCCCTCGCCGAGCAGGATGATGACCTCGGGATCGAGCGCGTGCACGAGACCCGCGAGCGTGCGGCCGAGCAGGTGCCCCGCCTCGCTGAAGACCGTCGTCGCGGCCGCGTCGCCCGCGGCAGCAGCGTCGCGCAGCGCGCCGATGCCGGCATCGGTCGCGATGATGCCGCGCTCACGGGCGATGCGCACGAGCGCACCCTCACTGATGAAGGTCTCGAGGCAGCCGCGGTTGCCGCAGCTGCAGCGCGGGCCCTCTTCGCGCACCGGGATGTGGCCGATCTCACCGGCTCCGCCGCGCGTACCGCGCACGATCGCACCGTCGATCACGATCGCCGCACCGACGCCGGTGCCGATCGTCACGACGAGGAAGTGGGCGTGGCGTCGGCCGAGGCCGTAGAGCCGCTCGGCCATGGCCACGGCGTTCACGTTGTTCTCGACCAGCACGGGCAGCCCCAGCTCGCGGCGCAGGCTCGAGCCGATCGGCGCGTTGGTCCAGCCGAGTTGGGTGGAGTTGACGATGCCGGTGCCCTGCGCATCCACGTCGCCCGGAACCCCGACGCCGATGCCCAGCAGCGGGGTGTCGGCGCCGCCTGCGATGAAGCGGCGCAGGCGGTCGGCGAGAACGGCGAGCATCGTGCTCGCGGCGGCGTCGAAGGGCTCGCTCGCAGTGCGGCCGACTGTGCCGTCGATGCCGACCTCGACGAAGGCGAGGTGGTCGGCAGCGACCTTGACCCCGACGGCCCGACCGGCGCTCGCGACGAGCCCGAGCATGCGCGCGGGGCGCCCGCCCTGGCTGGCCTGGTGGGCGAGCTCGCGGATGAGCCCGTCGGAGATGAGATCTTTCGAGAGCTGCGTCATGAGGGCCGGCGAGAGCGACAGCGAGCGGGCGAGCTCGGCGCGCGAGGCGGGACCGTGCGCCCCCAGGTGCGCGAGGATCGCGGACCGGTTGACGTCGGTGCGTGCCATCGGGCGAAGCGCCATTGCTGATCCCTATCGTGAGTGCCGTTCTTACTTCAGAACTAAACAAACCATAGAATGAAGTTCGGAAGCATGTCAACACCCCGCGTCGGCGATCTCCACAACTCAGGAACACGCGGCAGGAAACACCCGCGACACGCCGGCGGACGGCCGGCGGGCGCGACGAGCGCGACGCGACTCCTGAATTGTGGAGGCGCGGGATGGCGGACGCCCGCGGGATGGTGGAGTCGCGCGGGGCGCGGGATCGTGGACGCGCGCGGGGGTGCCGGGGGCTAGTGCGCCGTGCGGTACCAGTGCCGAACGTGCTGGCGGTCGTGCCGCGCCTGCCAGAACTCGACCTCGGTGGGCGTCAGCGCCCACGCCGCCCAGTCGGGGTTGTGCGGCTCGGTCACCGCCGGGCGCGCGGCCCAGTCGGCCGCGGCGACCGCGCTCGGCAACTCTTCGACCTCGCCCGTGATGCGTACCTGCCGCCCCACCTCGGGCCAGTAGAAAGTGAGGGCCGCACTGGGGTTCGCGGCGAGGTCGATGCCCTTGCGGGTCGAACGCGCCCCCGCGAACACCCACTGGCCGTCGACGAGATCTTTCAGGATGAGCGTGCGCGCCGTCACGTGCCCCGTCGGTCCCGCTGTCGACAGCGTGCAGGCGTGCGGCTGCGCGACCCCGCGGGCCAGCGCATCGTCGAGCCACTGCAGAAACAGCTCGTGCGCCGTCGCCGGGGCGACCGCGGGGTCGAACTCAGGCAGCTCGTCGGGGAAGGCGGGCAGCGCCCGCAACCGGTCGCGCAGAGACTCGCTCATGCCGCCAGGGTAGCCCGCTCAGCCGCGAACGGGCACGCGCACATCGGCGCCGCCCTCGTGCGTGTATCTGGCGCGCATGCGCACAACCCCGTCGGCGGGCGCGAACCCTCCGGCGAGCAGCGCCTGCCCCTGCTCGAAGACGGCCGCGCGGGCCATGAGCTCGCTCGGCACGAAGCCGAAGACTGAACCGAGCTCAGCCAGATCGGCCGGCGAGCTCATCTTCATCAGTCCGAGGTTGTCGCACTGCGAGATGACACCCGGGTGCACCTTTGAGGGGCGCTGCGTCGACAGCAGCATCCACAGCCCGTACTTGCGCCCTTCGGCGGCGATCTGGATGATGCGCTCGCGCACCGCCACCGCGAGCGGCCCCGACAGCTCGGGCGAGCACACATTGTGCGCCTCATCGATGACGATGAGCACGGGTCGGCGCTGCTCGCGCTTCTGCCACAGGTCGTCGAGCACCGACAGCACGACGGTGAGCGCCTCATCGGGATGCGCGAACCCGCCGACATCGAGCACAGTCGCATCGGGCCGCTCGTCGATGAGCTCTGACGCTGCCGCGTGCTTCCCCGCCCACATCTGCCAGTCGAGCACCCCGAGGTTCTCGATGCGCTGGGCGATGGCCCGCTGACCCGGGTCGCTCGAGTCGAGCAGCTGTTGCATGAGCGCCGTCGCCTCGGCCGCAGCGCCGACGGCGCTGAGATGCAGGAACGCGTTGTACTCGGCTCGATCGACGATGGGGTCGAGCCGCAGCACGGCCGCCTTCGACTGCGGCAGCATCGACGAGAACCGCGCTCGCAGGTCGTCGCCGGGCAACGATGCGGGGCGCAGCACGCGGATGTCGCGGGCCGACAGTGCCGCCGCGATCTCCGCATCCACCCCCTCGCGCACCTCGCCGAGCCGCACGAAGTCGGCGTTCGGGTCGACGATCACGAGCGGCAGCTCGGTGCGCAGCAGCAGCTCTTCGAGCACGACGCCGAGCGCGTAGGTCTTGCCCGATCCGCTCTGCCCGCACCAGAACGTGTGCCGGTTGAACTTCGCGGCCAGCAGCGCGGCGGGCGCGGTCGCGCCGTCGACGGTGCCGACGGCGAGCTCGGTCATGAGCGTGCGGCTAGGCCGACTTCTCGCGCCGGGGGGCGATGCTGCGGGGCACGATCGTGGGCGCCGCGTTCTCCATGACGGCGTCGCGCGTGACGACGATGCGTTCGACGTCGTCGTGCGACGGCACCTCGAACATGATCGGCCCGAGCACCTCTTCGAGGATCGCCCGCAGGCCGCGCGCGCCCGTCTGCCGCAGCACGGCGAGGTCGGCGATCGCGTCGAGCGCGTCTTGCTCGAACTCGAGCTCGACGCCGTCGATCTCGAACATGCGCTGGTACTGCCGCACGAGCGCGTTCTTCGGCGTCGTGAGAATCTCGATGAGGGCGGTGCGGTCGAGCGGCGTCACGGTCGTGACGACGGGCAGGCGCCCGATGAACTCGGGGATGAGCCCGAACTTGTGCAGGTCTTCGGGCAGCACCTCGCTGAAGAGGTTCTTCTCGAGCGACTTGTCGTGCAGCGGGGCGCCGAAACCGATGCCGCGCTTGCCGGCGCGCTGGCTGATGATGTCTTCGAGCCCCGCGAAGGCGCCCGCCACGATGAAGAGCACGTTCGTCGTGTCGATCTGGATGAACTCCTGATGCGGGTGCTTGCGCCCGCCCTGCGGCGGAACGCTCGCGACCGTGCCCTCGAGGATCTTCAGCAGGGCCTGCTGCACGCCCTCGCCCGACACGTCGCGCGTGATCGACGGGTTCTCGGCCTTGCGCGCGATCTTGTCGACCTCGTCGATGTAGATGATGCCGGTCTCGGCCCGCTTGACGTCGAAGTCGGCGGCCTGCAGAAGCTTGAGCAGGATGTTCTCGACATCTTCACCGACATAGCCCGCCTCGGTGAGGGCCGTCGCGTCGGCGACCGCGAAGGGCACGTTGAGGCGCTTCGCGAGCGTCTGCGCCAGGTAGGTCTTGCCACAGCCCGTGGGGCCGATGAGCAGGATGTTGCTCTTGGCGATCTCGACGTCGTCGGCGAGCTGGTCGGCCGCCGTGATGGTCTGGCGGGCCCGGATGCGCTTGTAGTGGTTGTAGACGGCGACCGAGAGCGACTTCTTCGCCGCGTCCTGCCCGATCACGTACTCCTCGAGGAAGGCGTAGATCTCTTTCGGCTTCGGCAGGTCGAACTCGGCCGACTCGGCCTCGCCCGATTCGGCCAGTCGCTCTTCGATGATCTCGTTGCACAGCTCGACACACTCGTCGCAGATGTACACGCCGGGGCCGGCGATGAGCTGCTGCACCTGCTTCTGGCTCTTCCCGCAGAACGAGCACTTGAGCAGGTCGGCGGTCTCTCCGATGCGAGCCATGGCCTCACCCCTCATTCAGGCAGCGGATCGACAGCGAGCCGACCCTGCAGCGAGCCTAACGCGGCGCGACGACGTTCGTCGTGCACCGTGCCCCTCCCGGGTGTCGCGTGGAAAGCAGACCGGTCGGCCGAGCTCTCCGAATACTCTGCGAGCCCTCATCCGACGGGCCCTAGGCTGGAGAGACCATGGTGACATCCGACCGCTTGAGATCGCGTCGATCGCGACTCGCGTCGGCGTGGATCGTCGCGACGGTGTCGACGGTCGTGGCCGCCACGGGGCACGCCCTCGCCGGCGGGGGCACCCCCTCGCTCGTCGCACTCGTGCTCGCGCTCTTCGCGTCCGCTCTGCTCGGCACAGCGGTCGTCGGCTCGCGACTGTCGCGCCGCGGCACCGTCGCCGGCGTGGTGCTCGATCAGGTCATCTTCCACACCTTCTTCTCGTTCTTCGGCGCGTCCACCGCCTCCAGCTCGACGACCGCACCCCTCGGTTCCGGGGCGCACCATGCACAACACACCGCACTGCTCACCGTCGCGAATGACGCAAGCGCCGAATCAGCGCTGACATCGGCGATGGTTCTCAGCCACCTGGCAGCGGCAGTGCTGGCCTACGCCATGCTCCGCGGCGGCGTCGCAGCGATCGCGAAGGCCCTGGCGACGATCGGATCCGAGCTCCGACGATCTTTCGATGTCGGCACCGCTCCGACTCCCATCTCACGACCGAGGCTGCTGGCCGACTGGGCACGAGCCACCATGCGTGTCGCGGCACGTCACCTCGACCTGCCCGAGCGGCGCGGTCCACCCGCCGTCGCGGCGGCCTGATCGACGCTGAACCGCACCCCACACTTCTCCCCTTTTGTGCGTGCCCTGCACGCTCGCCGCTCCGTGCCCACCGGGCATGGCCGAGCGTTGCCGCACGCCCCACACAGGAAACGGAACCTCATGAACAACCGCACCCGCATCACCGCCGCTCTGCTCGCCGGCAGCGCACTCGCGCTCGCCGTGCCCACGAGCGCGCTCGCTCACGTCTCAGCGACCGCGTCCAGCACGGCCGCCGGCTCGTACACGGTCGTGACCTTCGCTGTTCCTCATGGCTGCGACGGCTCGCCCACCCAGGTCGTGACGATCGATCTACCCGAAACGATCGTGAGCGTGACACCGACCGTCAACCCCTCCTGGAGCGTCGAGACCGCACGTGTGCCCCTGGCAGAACCGATCGAGTCGGTGCACGGTGGCGACCCGATCACCGATCGTGTCGGGCAGGTCGTGTACACCTCGACCACCGGTGGCCTGACTGACGGTCTGCGAGACACCTTCGCCCTGTCGCTGCAGTTGCCCGCGGGAGAGGTCGGCGATGTCGTCGAGTTCCCCGTGACGCAGACGTGCACCGAGGGGTCGGTCACATGGACCGGTGACGACGTACCGTCGGTCACGCTCACGGCGGCCGTCGACGAGACCCACGGAGGAGTCTCCCACTCAGACAGCACCCCCGCTGATGTGGCGGCCGCCTCCGCAGCCGTCGGGGCGACGAACGTCGATCTCGTGGCTCGCACGCTCGGCATTCTCGGAATCGTCGTTGGCATCATCGGCGTGACCGCCGCCATCATCTCTCGCCGCTCGGCCCGAGCGCGCTCCTAGAAGGGAAAAACCATGCACACCATCGCACGCATCGTGGGCGTCGGCGTGATCGCGGCCGGCCTCAGCCTCGCTGCGGTCTCGCCGGCCGCCGCACACAACTACGTCGTGTCATCGACTCCTGCCGAGGGCGAGGTGCTGACGTCGATTCCGGAGTTCTTCGTGGTGACGGTCAACGACAGCATGCTCGACCTGGGCGGCGAAGGGGCGGGGTTCGCGATCCAAGTCACCGACGACAACGGGCTCTTCTACGGAGACGGCTGCGTCACCGTGCAAGGGCCATCGATGTCGACTCCGGGTGCGCTCGGCGGCGCTGGCACGTACACCATGACGTTCCAGTACATCTCCGCCGATGGACACACGCTCTCTGACCAGCTGACCTTCCGATTCGATCCCGCCGCCGATGCCGTCGGTTCGCCGGGCCGCACGGAGGCTCCGGTGTGCGGCGAGCCGCTCGAAACGGTGCAGCCGACGCCGACCGCCGAGCCGAGCGAGACAGCCGTGGCACAGCCCGAGTCGAGCGAACCTGCCGCGCCCGCGGTTCCCGACGAGTCGGGAACCGTCATCGGCGTTGTGCTCGCGATCGTCGGCGTGCTGGTGGTGGCGGGAGTGGTCGCCGGCGTCGTGCTCTGGCGCCGCAACCGTGCACTCGACGAATCCGAGGCCGCGGCGCCCGACGCGCCCGAGGAGGAATAGACCCTCACCCGGCGATCGACGAGAGCCCCGCATCCTGAATCGGATGCGGGGCTCTCGTCGTGAACGGACGGTGCGTTACGAGGCGATGGCCGCCGGCAGCGTCTTGCGGCTCGTGAGCACCTGGTCGATGAGGCCGTACTCGAGGGCCTCGTCGGCGATGAGGATCTTGTCGCGGTCGATGTCTTTGTTGACCTGCTCGACCGTGCGGTTCGAGTGCTTCGAGAGCGTGTGCTCGAGCCACTCGCGCAGGCGCGCGATCTCTTTCGCCTGGATCTCGATGTCGCTCGCCTGACCGCGGCCGGCATCGCCCGTCGCGGGCTGGTGGATGAGCACGCGCGCGTTCGGCAGCGCGAGGCGCTTGCCCGGCGAGCCCGCCGCGAGCAGCACGGCCGCGGCCGAGGCCGCCTGGCCGAGCACGACCGTCTGGATCTGCGGACGGATGTACTGCATCGTGTCGTAGATCGCCGTCATGGCCGTGAACGAGCCGCCGGGGCTGTTGATGTACATGACGATGTCGCGGTCGGGGTCTTGCGACTCGAGCACGAGCAGCTGCGCCATGACGTCGTCGGCCGAGGCGTCGTCGACCTGCACGCCGAGGAAGATGATGCGGTCTTCGAACAGCTTCGCGTAGGGGTCTTGCCGCTTGTAGCCGTAGGCGGTGCGCTCCTCGAAGCTCGGCAGGATGTAACGGCTGCTGGGCATGCCGGGGTTCGCGGCGCCGTAGGTGGGGAATTCCATGAGTGTCGTCCTTCGTCTCTCGGCGCGTTACTTGTCAGCCGTGCCGCCGCCGCCGACGATGTCGGCAGCCGAGGCGCGGATGTGGTCGACGAAGCCGTAGGCCAAGGCCTCCTCCGCCGTGAACCAGCGGTCGCGGTCGCCGTCGGCATTGACCTGCTCGACCGACTTGCCCGTCTGGGCCGCCGTGATCTCGGCGAGGCGGTGCTTCATGTCGGTGATGAGCTGCGCCTGCGTCTGAATGTCGCTCGCCGTGCCGCCGAAGCCGCCGTGCGGCTGGTGCAGCAGCACGCGCGCGTTCGGCGTGATGTAGCGCTTGCCCTTCGTGCCCGCCGTCAGCAGCAGCTGGCCCATCGAGGCCGCCATGCCGATGCCGACCGTGACGATGTCGTTGGGCACGAACTGCATCGTGTCGTAGATCGCCATGCCGGCCGTGATCGAGCCACCGGGCGAGTTGATGTAGAGGTAGATGTCTTTCTCAGAGTCCTCCGCCGCGAGCAGCAGCAGCTTGGCCGCGATCTCGTTGGCGTTCTCATCGCGCACCTCCGACCCCAGCCAGATGATGCGGTCTTTCAGCAGTCGGTCGAAAACACTGTTCGGCATTGCCGGTTCAGCCATGGAAGGAGCTCCTGTTCGTCTCGTGCTTCGAATCTACAGAAGCGCACGAGCGCGAACGGCCGTGTTCGCCGTGGGCAGAGCCGTGCTCGGCGAACTCGCGGGGAGGGCCCTGCCCCGCGGCTACTCTTCGACGACCGAGATCTCGTAGAACGAGCCGTCGAACGACGTGACCGTCGCCACGACGAAGCCGCTCGCCGACGAGGTCTCGTAGGCGCAGCGCACGTCCTGGCCTTCGAAGATCTCGATGTCGTCGGTGCCGCAGTCGACGAACGGGGCCTCACCGAGCGAGTCGGTGATGGCCTGCGCGGTGAGGTCGGCGAACGCCTGCGCGCTCTCGAGCGCCGACTCGGGCGCGGGCTGAGGCGTCGCCTCCGAGCCCACGACCTCGATCTCGTAGTCGGTGCCGTCGACCGCCGTGATCGTCACGACGTAGCCGCCCGTCGACTCGGTCGCCGGGTCGAACGCCGAGCACTCGACCGAAGCCCCGACCTCGAGCGGCACGTCTGCCGAACCGCAGTCGATCTCGACCGTGAAGCCCTGCTCGAGCACGACGCCCTCCGCCGCGAGGGCGAGATCCGAGGCGGGCACCGTGACGGCGCCGTCGACGCGCTCGGCATTCGAGGTGTCGATGGGCGCGGCACAGCCGGCAAGCAGCAGCAGGGCGGCCGCTGCACCCGCGGCGAGAGGAAGAAGACGACTCATGCGGTGACGCTACTCCCGCGGCATGTCGGGGGCAATGAGCAAAAAGTACCCGCCTCTACAGTGGCTGCATGCCCCTGCTGCGCCCCGCCACCCTCGACGATCTGCCCGCCGTCATGCGCATCTGCACACTCACGGGTGACGACGGCCGCGACGCGAGCGGACAGTACGACGCCCCGGAGCTGCTCGCCCACCACTGGGCCGCTCCGCACCTCGTCGCCGACCCCGGTCTCGCCACGATCGTCGTCGACGACGACGGCCCCACCGGCTACCTCGTCGCGACCGCCGACACCGTCACGTTCGAGGCATGGTGCGAACGGATGTGGTGGCCGGCGCTGCGCGACCGGTACCCCCTGCAGGCCCCGCGCCGCGATCGCGACCAGGAGCTCGTCGCGCTGCTGCACGCTCCCGAGGGGACCCCCGCATCCATCACCGGTGCGTACCCGGCGCACCTGCACATCAACCTGCTGCCGCGCGCGCAAGGCCTCGGGCTCGGCCGCGCGCTCATCGAGCGCCTGCTCGGTCAGCTGCGCGAGCGCGAGGTGCCGGGCGTGCACCTCGGCGTCTCGGGCACGAACGCCCGCGCGATCGCGTTCTACGAGCACCTGGGGTTCGTGCGGCTCGCCATAGAGGACGACGGCGGCATCATCATGGGGATGCGCCTGGCTTAGCGGGAACGACGAAGGGCCCGGCGCCGCAGCGCCGAGCCCCTCGTGACGGTCGGCGACCTAGTGGTCGTGGCCGCTGTGCTCGTCAGAACCGTGGTCATCGTGATCGTGACCCTCGAGGTCGTCGGTGTCGATCGCCTCGGCGACCGGCGCGACGGCAGCGGCCGTGAACGCGGTGAGGTCGACGGCCTTGCCCTTCGAGTCGACGACCTTCGCCTTGCTGAGGGCGACCGAGAGCGCCTTCGAACGGGCGACCTCGCCGACCATGCCGGGGATCTGGCCGTTCTGGTCGAGGATCTTGATGAACTCGCCCGGCTCCATGCCGTACTGAGCGGCGCCCTGGATGAGGTACTGCGTCAGCTCGTCCTGGCTGACCTTCACCTCCTCCTTCTCGGCGAGCGCGTCGAGGAAGATCTGCGTGCGGAACGTCGTCGTGCTCGACTCGGTCACTTCGGCGCGGTGCTCGTCGTCCTCCAGGCGGCCCTCGTTCTCGAGGTGGCGGTGCACCTCGTTCTCGACGAGCGCGTCAGGCACCGGGATCTCGACCTTCTCGAGCAGTGCCGCGAGCAGCTTGTCGCGCGCCTGCGCGCCCTGGCCGAACGACTTCTGCTTGAGCAGCTGCTCGCGCACGTCGGCCCGCAGCTCGCCGATCGTGTCGAACTGGCTGGCGATCTGCGCGAAGTCGTCGTCGGCCTCCGGAAGCTCGCGCTCCTTGACCGAGATGACGGTGACCTCGATCTGGGCCATCTCGCCCTCGTGGTCGCCGCCGAGCAGCTTCGACTCGAACGTCATGGTCTCGCCCGCCGTGAGGGTCTCGACGGCGTCGTCGATGCCGTCGATGAGCTCGCCCGAGCCGAGCTCGTACGAGATCGAGTTGGCGGTGTCGACCGTCGTGCCGCCGACCGTGGCGATGAGGTCGAGCTGCACGAAGTCGCCCTTGGCGGCGGGACGGTCGACCGTCACGAGCGTGCCGAAGCGGCTGCGCAGGTTCTCGAGCTCGGCCTCGACCTCGTCGGGGGTCACATCGGTGGCGTCGACCTCGATCTTCAGGCCGTCGTACTTGGGGATCTCGAACTCGGGACGAACATCCACCTCGACCGTGACCAGCAGGTCGCCCGAGAAGTCCTTCTCGCTCGGCCACTCGGCGATGTCGGCCTGAGGACGACCGAGGGCACGCAGGCCCTGCTCCTGCACGGCGGCGCGGTAGAAGCCGTCGAGGCCCTCGCTCACCGCGTGGTTGAGCACCTCGGCGCGGCCCACGCGCTGATCGATGATGGGCGGCGGCACCTTGCCCTTGCGGAAGCCCGGAATGTTCACCGTCTCGGCGATGTGCTTGTAGGCGTGCTGGATGCTCGGCTTGAGCTCATCGGGCGTGACGGTGATCGCGATCTTGACGCGCGTCGGGCTGAGCTTCTCGACCGTGGACTGGACCAAAGGGGTTCTCCTGAATATGTGTGCTGAGTTCGTGGGCGAGGGTGCTGGTCGGGGCGACAGGATTTGAACCTGCGGCCTCCCGCTCCCAAAGCGGGCGCTCTACCAAGCTGAGCTACGCCCCGAAACCGTGACCGTGGACCACGTCAGCGTCACGACGCGGCGTCGCTTCGAAAAATGGCCTCGGCAAGTCTAGCCGAGTCGCCGGGCCCCTCCACTGGGTGCCCGCTCCGATGCGTTACCCTAGAGGTTGCGCGGGTTTCGAGCCCGATGCGGGGCTGTAGCTTAGTGGTAAAGCCTTAGTCTTCCAAACTAATGATGCGGGTTCGATTCCCGTCAGCCCCTCCATCGCCGGGACGGCTGGCCCCTCAGGGGCCAGGCGGCTCGGCGATCGTTTTGTCGTGAATCGAACCCTCGGGTGGGCCCACGCCGCCGGAGGCTCCGCGCGCCGCGCAGCGGCGTGTGGAGGGGCGGTGGGGACGATTCCCGTCAGCCCCTCCACCTTCCCGAACACGACCGGCTCGCCGGTCTCCGTCGAGGCTCAGAGACTCGCTTCCCAACCGTCGTAGTCGGCACCCGGATGCGCCGCCACGATCGACTCGAAGGAGATCCTGGCCTCCATCACCGCGTCGGGCGATACGACGGCGTCGTGGCGTTCAGCGATGACGATCCAATCGCCGTTATCTGTCGCTGCTGGTTGCACGGCCTGAAGCGCCCACCCGGCTTCCTCGACCGACGCCGCGGCCGTCCGAGCGCTCGACTCGTCGGGGAAGTAGAGGAAGTGAACCCAATGGCGAGGGCTCGCGAGATCACTGCGCTCGCTGAGGATTTCCAGGAGCTGATCGTCGCCTGCGTGGCCAGTTGAGAACGCGCTCCGTGACGGTGGCTTCTGTCGTCGAGTCGGCGACCGGGGCGAAGTCCCCATGGCCAGCAGGGGGTGGCCACCTCATTGGCTTCCACGGATGCGGAACTTCGTGAACTTGATTCGCGAACTTCCGCATCCGTGGAAGTCACGGGAAGTGCGACCCCGACCCGTTGCCGGAGGATCTCCCGCCAGCGACGGACCGCGGCCGAGGTCTGGGCCTGGGTCTGGGGCTGGATCTGGGGCTGGATCCGGGAGGAACGGCCCGCGTCCGCCGGGCACGCGCGCACGACGACGCCCCCGCAGCCCAACCTGCGGGGGCGCCGTCTTCACGGGAGGTTCAGTCTTCGAGGAACGGGGTGATCTCGCCCTCGAAGGGTGCGGGCAGCTCGATGACACCGTCGACGAGCGAGACGATCGTGTTGAAGAAACCGTCCGGGTGCTGCATCGCGAAGCCCGGCACGAGCCAAGCGTTGCCGTCGGCGTCCCACATGAGCAGCAGCGTCGCCTCGGCCGAGTCGACCGTCACCGTCACCTGCTCGGGCTCGGGCAGCGGCGCCGGCTCCGTCGTGGGCTCCACGATCGGCTCCTCGCCGGGCTCCGTCGGCTCGACCGGCTCGGTGGGCTCCGTCGGCTCGGTCGGCTCCGTCGGCTCCACGGGCTCGGTCGGCTCGGTGGGCTCCGTCGGCTCGACGGGCTCCTCCCCAGACGTACCCGGCTCGGTCGGCTCCTCGGCCGGGGACGAGACCGACGTGTCCCCTCCCGCGGTCGCCGGCACCGCATCCCGCGCCAGACCCGACTCGGCGGCGAGGATGTTCATGCCGCCCTGGTACTCGGGGCCAGCGGCGCCGTACCAGCGGCCGTCGTCGAGGCGCTCGACCGCAGCGGTCGCCGAGATCGTGCCGAAGTCGCCGCGGTCGACAACCTCGATCGAGTGACCGTAGGCCCAGGCGATCTCGCCGAGCGGGCTCCACGCCACGCTGTAGTCGATCGCCGTGTCGACGCCGTCGACGCGCAAGCTCGCGGTCGCCATCGTCTGCCACACGTCAGAGAACACCCGCACGTCACCGGGCGCCACGTCGATGCCCATCGACGCGAAGAGCTCGGCGGCCTGGGCGCGGGCCTCGGCGTCGCTCGGGGCGAGCGACTCGCTCGCGGGGATCTCCGGTGCGATGCACTCCTCGAACTCCTCGGTGCCGTTCTCGGTCTCGTACTCGACGAGCTCGCACACCGGCTCGGGGTAAGCGCCGGGGTTGTTGTACCACCAGTTGCCCGTGCCGCTCCAGGTCACCATGATCGACGGACCCGAGCCGTCCTCCGGGCCGACGACGTAGCTCGGCCACGCGGGGTCGAAGTACTCCGACTCGACAGCCTCACCGTCGACGCCGAACCGCTCAGCGAAGTCGGCGAGCACCTGCTCGGGGCTGCCGACGCGACGCAACTGGTACACCCCGCCGCTGCCACCCTCGGTGCCGAGGCCGGGGCCGGCCACGTAGTCGTAGTCGATCCACATGGCGATGCGGGCCTCATCGGCGAGCGCCGACGTCTCGGCGCTCTGCGCGTTCGCCGGCCCGCTGCCCGCCGCGGCCGCCGTGAACAGCGGCGCCTGCGGAGCGAAGGGGTTGGTGACCACGAGCGAGCCGACCGCGACAGCAGCGACCGCGGCGAGCGAGGCGCTCGCGAAGCGGGTCGTTCGCCCGTGGTTCACGAGGCGGGGAGCGCGACGGCCGGGGGCCGACGCGACGAGCTCGGGCGACAGTGCCGGAGCGGGAGCATCCGTGCCAGCGGAACGCCGCAGGCGATCGGTCAGGGGGTCGGTGTTGTCACTCATACCCGGTTTATGTCGCGGGGGCGGGCGATCTTTCAGAACTCGTCGAACCCGGTTCCTCGAGCGCCGCGGCGAGCGCCTTCTTCGCGCGGTGCAGCCGGATGCTCACCGCATTCGCGCTGACCCCCAGCGCGAGCGCCGCATCGCCCACCGACAGGTCGTCCAGCACGACGAGGCCGAGCACCTCGCGGTCGCGCGGGCCGATGGCGGCCCACGCCCGGGCGAGCTCCGCATCCGCCGTCACCAGGGATTCCGCCGAGGGCGCCGAGTCGGGCACCGACAGCAGCCCGAGCACCGAGGCCCGCGCGGCGAGCCGGCGGCGGTGATTCGCCACCTGGAATGCGGCGATGCGATACAGCCACGGCAGCTCCTCCCCCGGCGTCACCGAGTCCCGCTTGCGCCAGGCGATCGCGAACACGTCAGCGGCGAGGTCGTCGACGTCGGAGCGGTCGACGCGGCGGGCGAGATACCGGCTCACGGCGGGCAGGTGCTGGGTGTAGACGGCCACGAACGGCTCGATCGACTCGGGCATGCTGACAGTCTGGCGGCCCGGACCCTGCACAGGCACCCCAACGTTTCCGGCGCGTCGAACGTCACGGCGATAGCGTGAGCGCATGAGCGATACCACCCCTGATCGCGCCTGGGCCGGTCGCGTGCTCTTTCCCCGCTCCGCCGCGGAACTGCGCTCGACGACCATCTGCCCCGCCTGCTTCACGCCGCTGACGTCGACCGTGTGCCGCAGCTGCGGGCTCGATCTGGGCCACGCCGCGGCCGCCGACCTCGCCGCGTCGTCGACAGCGATCGCCGACGCGCTGGATGCCCGCCTCGACCTCATCGGACGCATCCGCCGCGAGACCGCCGCCGCCGCACTCGCGGCTCCCGCCGCGCCCCCCGTGCCGGCCGCGGCCGCGCAGGCCGCAGCGGTGGATTCCGCCCTCGTCGCGCCGCCCGCGAGCACCCCGGCCGTGCCGCCCGCCACCCCCGCCGCGCCGACCGGGGTCGACGGGCCGCGGCGCTCGGGCATCCAGATCGCCCTCATCGTCGTCGGCATCAGCCTGCTCTCGGTGTTCGCCGTCTTCGGCCTCGTCTACGCCTTCGTGACCTACGGCAGCGAGGTGCGCATGGCGATCATCATCGGCGGCACGCTCGCCACAATGGTCGCCGCGGGCGTGCTCGCGCGCCGGGGACTCGGCTCGACCGCGGAAGGGGTGGCGGCGCTCGGCACCGTCATGCTCGTGCTCGACGCCTGGGCGCTGCGCCTCAACGACCCCGCCGGGCTGGGATCAACGCCCGAAGCGCTCTACTGGGGCACCGCCCTGCTCATCGTCGGCGCGACGGCGGCCCTGTGGTCGCGCACCAACCGCCTCGCGACGCCCGGCGTCGTCGGTGCGGGACTGCTGCCGATCGGCGCCGCCCTTGTGACGCTGCACGCCGTGCGCGAGCTGCTGCCCGCGATCGGCGCGGCACCCGAGACCGCTGCGGCACTCGCAGCGCTCATCGTCGCCGCTGGCGCGTGGGCGATCGTTCCGAGCTCGCGCCCGATCGCGCGGCGCGCGGCGCGCACGGTCGCCCTCATCGTCGGCGCGGTGGCCGCCACCGCCGCCCTGCCGCTGCTCATCGAGCTCGACCCGGGGGCGCGGTACTCCCCCGTCGTCGCCGGGCTCGTCCTCGCCGCGGGCGCGCTGCTGCACGTCGTGACGCTCGCGCCTGAGCTGCGCGCCGCCGCGGCGAGCGCGGGCACGACCCTCGTGCTGAGCGCCCTCGGAGGCGGCGCGGCGCTCGCCGCCGTCGTGGGCGCCGTCGTCTCGGCCGCACGCTTCGAGCAAGACCGCGTGATCGTCAGTGCTCCGCTCATCGCCGCCGTCATCATCGGCGTGCTGGCCGAGCAGGGCTGGCGGCGGTCTGCGGCCGGCTCGCCCTGGCGCACAGCGCTCGCGGCCGCGACGCTCACCGCCACGGCGCTCACGGCCGTCGCGGGCGGTCTCGCCGCGATCGTGGCGAGCGCCGCCTTCGTCGAGGCGGGTACGCAGGGCCTCGAAGTGATTCCGCTCGGCGTCGGCGCCCCCGTCGCCTCAGGAGATCCGGCCACAGTCGCCGCGCTCGGCGCGCTCGCCCTGAGCCTCGGCCTCATCGCCGCGAGCTGGGCGAGCCTCGGCGTGCTCGAACGCCGTGCCCGCGCACTCACGCTCATCGCTGCGATCGTGCTCGTGGCGACCGTGCCGCTGTTGCCCGCGTGGTGGGCGGTGATGGCCGCGAACGCCGTGCTCGCCCTCGGCGGCGCCGCGGCCCTGCATGCCGCGAACCGCATCGAGGCGCGGGATGCCCGCCGCGCCCTCATCGCCCTGTGCATCCCGCTCAGCACGGGTGCGGCGCTCGGCGCCTTCGTCACGGCATGGGCGGTGCCCCGAGGCTGGGTCGTCGGCCTGCTGATCGCCCTCCTCGCGATCGGCATCGCGCGGCCGACGACCACCGTCATCGGTCTGCGCGCCGTGTTCGTCGGCACCGCCGCCGCCCTCGTCCTCGGGTCGATGCCCGAGCTGGCCGGCGACCTCGCCCGCGCCGTCCCCGCGCTGCAGCTGAGCCCCGGCAGCGCCGTCATCGCCGGCGCCGCCGTCATCATCGCGAGCAGCCAGCTCGGGCGACTCGCCGCGCTCGAGCAGCGCGTCGTCGGCATCATCGCGGTGCTCGCCGCGATCGGGGCGAGCACGAGCGTGACCCTTCCCGCGGCCGACGAGGCCGTGACCGCGGGCCTGCTCACCGCCGCGCTCGCTCTCGTCGCGCTGCGCGCCCACCGCATCGAGCGCCTCGTCGCCCTCGCGCTGCTGCCGTTCGTCGTGGCGCGCGGCGTCGTGCTCGCGGTCGACGGCGGCGGGATCGAGCCGGCGCTCGTCGCCGCGATCGCGCTCGGCGCTCTCGTCATCATCGCGGTCGTCGCGCTGCTCGTCGCCCCGCGCACGCCCGAGAGCTCGCTCGACGCCCGCGCGCGGTCGGCCCGGTCCGCCCTCGCGGGGCCGGGGGTCGAGCGCATCGTGGGCGATGCCGCGGGGGCCCTGACGGGGCTCGTGATCG